>NZ_JOPD01000033.1:0-141607 GCF_002153575.1 Acetobacter sp. DsW_54 | reverse complement strand
CCCGCCGTAATCAAACGTCATGACCGAACTGACAACCGAAATACCACGGTCGCGCTCAATGGCCATCCAGTCCGAACGTGTGCGGCGGCGCTCGCCTTTGGCCCGCACGTTCCCCGCCAGCTGAATGGCACCACCCGCGCGCAGAATACGCTCAGTCAGTGTGGTTTTACCAGCGTCGGGGTGCGAGATGATCGCAAACGTACGACGGCGGACAATTTCCTTACCCAGTTCAGGATTGGCGGTATCAGACATAAATCAGTTCCGGGGCTTCTGGCATGAATAAAAACGGCAAACGCCGGATGGAGAGAAAACTCTCCACCCGGCGTCCACAGGTCGAACCGGAGTTCCCGATTAACGGGAGTAGAATTCGACCACCAGGTTCGGTTCCATCTGCACCGGATACGGCACATCGGAAAGCTGCGGGCCACGCAGGAACGTGCCCTTCATCTGGCGATGATCCACTTCCATGTATTCCGGCACGTCACGCTCAGCGGACTGAGTTGCATCCAGAACGATGGCAAGCTGCTTGGACTTTTCACGCACTTCGATCACGTCACCATCCTTAACGATGTAGGACGGGATGTTCAGCTTGCGGCCGTTGACCAGAATGTGGCCATGGCTGATGAACTGACGTGCAGCAAACGGCGTGATCGCGAACTTCATGCGGTAGATCACCGCGTCCAGACGACGTTCGAGCAGGTTGATCAGGTTTTCAGACGTATCGCCCTTACGACGCACGGCTTCCTGATAGTAGCGGCGGAACTGCTTTTCCGTGATGTTGCCGTAGTAGCCCTTGAGCTTCTGCTTGGCCATCAGCTGCACGGAGAAGTCAGAAGGCTTGCCCTTGCGGCGCTGACCGTGCTGACCCGGACCGTATTCACGACGGTTAACGGGGGACTTTGCACGGCCCCACAGGTTTACGCCAAGGCGGCGGTTGATTTTGTACTTGCTCTCAAGGCGCTTGCTCATAGTGCGCTCTTCATCTCTCAACAGGCGGGCTGGGAGAAACAGCCCGTCATTACACCGGTAGTCTCCGTCCACCACGGATCGGAGCGGGCGCACACCGCATTACCAGCAAAAAGACGCTGGCCGGTCTGTCCACATTCCCGGCAATGGTCGCAGGGTTTACGAGAACGTCACCGGCCTGTCAAGAAAAGCCATGCGGGTGGGGTGCAGGAAGCGTATGTGGCCGTTTTTATTTTGTATTAACACGCGGCAACATACTATCAGGACAGCACTACTCTTCACTCTGGGACGCAAGGATATACTCCATGCCATTTGCACACAAATGGGCCCTCTTTGTCGGATTGGGCGTTGCGCTGGTCATACTGGGCTTTGTTGCCTGCCTTGATGCGGTGTCTGTTACCCTCGCCAGCACCATGTTTATTGGTGGCCTGCTTATTTTTGCCGGGATCATGCAGGGCGTGCATGCTCTTGCGGTCAAGGACTGGGGGGGCTTTCTGTTTTCCCTGCTCTGCGGCGGACTTTATATTATTGCCGGCGCCCTGCTGATCAAGGAGCCTGTCTCCGGCTCCGTAGCCATTACGGTGTTTGCCTCGGTCTGCTTTGTTGTGGTGGGCGTTCTGCGCTCGGTCATGGCGCTCCAGTACCGTGGGCTGCCAGGCTGGGGCATTATTCTGGGCAGCGGGCTAATCAGCCTTGTGGTGGGTATTTGCCTGTACCTTAGCCTGCCCTGGTCCGGTCTGTGGCTGATTGGCACCTTTATTGCCGTTGAACTGATAGCAAGCGGCATTGGCTGGGTGCAGTTCGGGCTTGCTCTGCGCCAGAGCAACCTGCGCTAAAGCGCCTGAGCGCACCCAAAGAGGCGGGTGGCTTACGCCTTGCCTGCCTCTTTATCGTCTGATGCCTCTGCATCGGGCTTTTCCGGCGGCATAAGGGCCAGCACATCCCCCTCGGGGGCAAGCAGGGCTCTGGCCGCCAGACCATCCTCATCCATAGCGGCTATTTTCTGCCTTGGCAGGAGCGATGTCGGGCGCTCCCCTGCCTCGCGCTTGCGCAGAATTGTTTCTATATTCTGCATGACCACCGGGTAGTCATCTACCAGACGGCGGAAACGCGATGCCTTGATCGCCATGAAGTGCCCGAACTGCACGGCCCGCACATTGCCAACACAACGCCAACGCTGGAGAGCTTCCTGCGCGCCTAGCAGATCCCCTGCCCCGTACAGTTCATCCACCCCGGCCACATGCGCCTCCACCAGCCCCGCGCTGATAAAATAGACGTAGCGCATCTTCTGCCCCTTGCGGCACAGCAGTTCCTGCGGTGCAACAAAGCGCAGGGATGTGGTGGTCGCCAGATCATGCAGTTCCGCGCCCGGCAGCCCACGGAATACGGCTGCATTTTTAATCCGTTCCTCAATCCCGCTCCGCAGGTCAAAGCTCAGGCGCTTGTTCAGGCGGTGCCTGCGGCGCTCCAGTTCCTTGAGCAGCTCACGGTTCAGTTCATCACTGATCAGGGATTCCGCGAGCAGGGTGTCGTATTCCTCCCCTTCCAGACGCAGGGATATCTGGCGGAAAATACGGTTTTCCAGTGCCTCGGCGTAGCCATGGTAATGCAGGCGCAGGGTTTCGAGCGCCTCATCCAGCAGCTTGCGCTGGCGGGAGAGCACCTCGGCCACAATTTCCCCAATACGGCTGCCCAGCGTGGGTTCGAGTCGTTCACGCATGAAGCGGGTCAGCGAGATGGAAATGAAGTGCGCCACCATCAGCATTTCAAACCGCTCGGCCATGCACAGCATCAGCGGCCGGTCCCAGCGCAGGTAATTATGCACCCACTGCGCCAGATCAAACCGGAAGGAAGGGCTAAGCCGCCGCCGTAGCGCGCGTACATACCCCAGACGCCCTTCCAGCCTTGCCCCATCAATTGCCGCTTCGGACGAACGCAGCAACGTTTCCATCACCCGGCGGGACAACCCCTGCATACGGAACAGGTCCAGCAGTAAGGAGCGTTCCTGACTGGCTATGGTGATCAGGGCCAGATTGACGCGCTGGGTATCCGACAAAGCCTGATCGAATACATTGGCGGCCTGCTCCTCCTCCGAGCGGCGCTCGATCTGGTCCAGCACGGGGCGCGTGGCATCCGCGCTAAAGCCGAGTTCGCCCCCCAGTTCCTCCGCCCGCTCACGCACATTCCCCAGACCAATGCCCAGCACCTGATGGCGCATGGCCTCATCAATGGGAGAAAGCTGGTCGAGCTTCAAAAACAGAACAAGCGAGCGCAATGTGGTGCCATTGACCAGCAGGGTGATCAGCACAAAACCGGTGGCGATAATACCAATAAAGTGGGCAATGGGTGTTGCTACGTGCTCGTTCTCTGTCACGGCCAGAGCAAGCGCCAGCGTAATGGCCCCACGCAGCCCACCCCAGACCATGGTTACCTTGAACGGTGTTGGTACGGGGGGAGAAAGGCGCGACCACGCCAGAAGCGGCAGCATGCCAAACACCACGGCTGCACGCGCGGTAAGCCCGGCCACACTGGCAATCAGGATCAGCACCCAGTCCCAGCGGGTCATGCCCACCAGCAGGTGCGGCACCAGCATGGACGCCAGCACAAACACCAAGGACCCTGCCCAGAACACCAGCTGCTGCCAGAGCTGGTTAAGGAACAGCCATGTCTGTGGCCGCACGGTGGATGGCCCGTAAACTGAGAGCGTCAACCCCGCAGCCGCAGTGGCCACCACGCCGGACACCCCAAGAAACTCGTCTGAAATAATATAAACAACATAGGGGAGCGCAACGCTGAGCGTAATTTCGGCAGCGGAACTGCCAATGGCCGACATCATGGCCAGTGTCAGCCGCCCACACAGCACCCCAACCACCACAGCCCCGGCAAAGGAGACAACGAACGAAACAACCGCCTCCCCCGGATGGATGGCGCGGTGCAGCGTAACCGATGGCAACAGAATGGAAAAAATGGAAATGGCGGCAGCGTCATTGAGCAGCGCTTCCCCTTCCACCAGCCGGGTCAGGCGGGTGGAGGCCCCGATATCGCGGAAAATCCCGGCCACGGCGGACGGGTCCGTGGTAGCCACAATGGAGCCAAGCAGCAGGCAGACCACAAGCGGCATGCCCGCAAAGGGCATAAGGGCAAAACCAATAAGGGCGGTGGAGAGCGCCACAGCCACAACGGCCAGCAGCAACACGGTTGCGGCCTCATGCGCCAGACGCCGCACATCAATGGCCAGCGCGCCCTGAAAAACCAGTACGGGCAGAAAAATAAGCAGGAACGACTCACTGCTTATGGGAAAATCCAGCAGGGTTTCGGCTATCCCACTCAGGGCAGAGGCATAGGACGTGCGCAGCGCAAAATCTGCCAGCGAACCAATAATAATGCCGACAATAGCCAGCAGAACGGTTTCGGAAAGTTCAAGCTTGCGGGCAATGGGCTGTACCGCACTCACCACAACCAGCAAAAGCGCAATAACAAGCAGTATCGCAGCCAGCCCTGTTACCGCCATACTCATGCCCCTTTTACTGCCAAAACCTGTCTGATTCCTTCCTTGCTAACACAATGATAAGGCAAGGAAATGGCAGACTCTGCTCTTTGGCTCCGCTTTTAACAGGCCCGAGGCAACCATGCCACACCCGCAAGCACAGGTCAGGAACATGCACACAGCGCATGACTATGTATTTTGCGGAACCTACAGGCCCCACAAGGCATGAGTGTAACCCACACCCGGCAAGACTTTTCTGGCACAAGGATTGAGAGTATGCTCCACACCATGAAAACACCCACGCGCTCCTGCACCCGGCTTGCCATGCTTGTGTTGATGCTCACAGGTCTTTCGGCCTGTGCGGAAGACCCCAATGCGCATTACTACCATGCCCGCACCCACAAGGGGCAGGCAGCACCAGACTGGTACAGGCCGCCAGCCACGCCGCAAAACACCTTCAAATACAAAAAAGCGCCAATGCTCTATGAAAAACAGGCCGTTGGCTCCCCACAAGGCATCCAATATGACCGATAATGACAAGACGGAGAAAGTTGTGCGTCTGGGCATTATTGCCGGGGCTATCATGGTTGGCATTATTGTCCTGACCACCATGTATTCCGGCTTTGCCGCCCTTATGACCGGCCAACCCATGCCCGGGCAGCCCGCCCAGACCATGGGCCAGAATGCACCCCGCTAAAAAGTCACCCTCTTTTTACTGTCGGCTTGCAGGGGGGCTGCTGGCAGGGCTGCTGGGCTCCCCCATTCCCCTTGGAATATGCGCGAGCCCTCCGGCACCTCCCCCCGAACTCCCCCTGCCCGAACATGCAGGCGGAACGCTTCGGCTGGTTGCCTCTGCTTCTGGCGGCACACTGGACCCCCAGATCAACTATACTGGCAAATACATAAACCTTTTTGCCAATGTGTATGATGGGCTCACCACTTTTCGTAAGGTCACAGGCCCCGCAGGTAAGGAGGTCGTGCCCGATCTGGCAGAAACACTGCCAGCCCCGCAGGATGGCGGGTTGCGTTACACGTTTACGCTGCGCCCCAACATTGCCTTCTCCAACGGCCAGCCCGTGACCACGGCGGATGTTGTTGCCTCCTTCCAGCGCCTTTTCCGTATTGGCGCGCCAACAGCGGGGGCGTTTTATGGCGCTCTTGTCGGAGCGGATGCCTGCCTGCGTACCCCTGCACACTGCACACTTGAACATGGGATAGAAGCCGATGCAGCCACCCGGCGCATAACCTTCCATCTGACCCACCCCGATACCGAGTTCCTGCAAAAACTGGCCTTTACCCACGCCGTTATTCTGCCAGCCAGCACCCCCGACCACGATACGGGCAACACCCCCCTGCCCGGCACCGGCCCCTACCGGCTGGAAGCCTACGACCCCAACAATTTTCTGTATCTTGCCCGCAATCCCGCATTCCATGTCTGGAACCCGCAGGCACAGCCCGCAGGCTACCCGGACCGGATTGAATATACCTTTGGCATTCCCGAAGAGGCCGCCGTAACCGCGGTGGAAAACGGGCAGTATGACTGGATGGCCGATACCATCCCCCTGGACCGGCTGGGCGAACTTGGCAGCCACTTTGCGGGGCGGACACATGTCATGCGCCACCCCTCAATCTACTTTTTACCCATGAACATGCATGAACCCCCTTTTACGGACATAAGGGTGCGTCAGGCTGTTAATTACGCGCTCAACCGCAAAGCGCTGGTTATTCTGTACGGTGGACCGGGTATTGCCCGCCCGTTATGCGGGCTTGTTCCGTCTGCTCTGGATGTTGCGGGGCAGAACTGCGCCTATACACGCGGGGCATCACCCACCGCACCGGCACAGCAATGGTCCGCGCCAGACATGCAGATGGCCAGTAATCTGGTCCGCGCAAGTGGCACTGCGGGACAGAAAGTTACGCTGGTTGTGGACAATACCAGCGCGGACATGGCCATGGGTGCCTGGGTGCGCGACATGCTGCAATCCCTTGGTTATCAGGCCATGTTGCGCCCCATAAGCAGCAGCCTGCATCTGCCCTATATCCAGAATACGGATAACCATGTGCAAATCTCGCTCACGAGCTGGTCAGCCGATTACCCCTCGGCCTCCAACTTTGTGGACGCGCTCTTCGGGTGTGAGAATTTTCACCCCCATTCCGACAGCTCGATTAACATACCGGGGTTTTGTGACCCCCATGCCCAGTCTGTCATGGAGCGAGCGAAAACGGATACCAGCCTGAGCACAACCCAGCGCGACCAGCTCTGGATGGAAGCCAACAGGCTGATCATGGAGCAGGCACCCGCCGCCCCCATGATTGAAAAAGACAACGTGGTGCTGACATCCGCCCGTGTTCGGAACTTTTTTTATACCGAGGTCAATCAGCTCCTGTTCTCTCAGGTCTGGCTGCATTAACCACCGGGGCGGTTATCCACAGAATCTGTGGATGAAATATAGGACAAGTCTGGAATGAGCGCGGGATAACCCCCGCATATGGCTCACTCCCCGCCAAGCCGCCGCAGAACACGGGCACGGATCTGCTCAGGGAGCGGCACGTAATCAAGCTGCCCGGTTACGGCCTCCCCACCAACCAGCCCCCAGCGGAAAAAGCGCCGCACGGCCTGCCCCTGATTATCGGCGGTGGCCGTGGCCGGGAACAGTACATAGGTGGTGGTAATAATGGGCCAGCTTTGCGCCCCTTCCACATCACTCAGGGCTGCGGTCAGGTCGGCCTCATCCCATTGTGCGGACTGGGCTGCCTGCGCAAAGCTTGTGGCGGAGGGGCTTACAAAAAAACCATCATGGTTCTGCATCTGTACAAGAGCCAGATGGTTGCGTGCGGCATAGGCATATTCAAGGTAGCCTATGCTGCCTGCCGTATTCTGCACATACGCGGCAATGCCGTCATTACCACGCGCGCCTGCACCCACCGGCCATGCCACGGATGTGCCCTTGCCCACGCCATTTTTCCACTCGGGGGATACATGGGCCAGATAATCTGTAAAAACATAGGTCGTGCCCGAGCCATCCGCCCGGTGCAAAGGGGCAATAACCTGATCTGGCAGCTTTACTCCGGGGTTAAGGGCGGCAATCCGGGCATCGTTCCACTGGGTTATGGTGCCTGCGTAAATGGCAGCCAGCACAGGCCCGCTCAGGCGCAGGGCACCATCAGCCACACCGGGAACATTGGCCGTTACCACCACACCGCCAATAGCGGTAGGCACCTGCACCAGCCCGCCAGCCACCAGACGCGCATGACCCATAGGGGCATCGGATGCCCCAAAATCCACCGTACCGGCCAGAATCTGGTTTTGCCCGGCCCCCGAACCTATGGTCTGGTAGTTCACCCGCACGTCCACGCCAGAAGGAGCCGCCGCGGACCATGCCTGATAAAGCGGCGCGGCAAAGCTGGAGCCCGCCCCTGTAATTTCGTCCGCCCGCGCGGCATACGGCAGGGCAAACCCACCGCATAGCAGCACAGCGGCAAAACCAGCCTTAACCCAACGGCTTACATGGGCGGGGGAATAACATGCCATGACCTGCTCCTTCTGCCGCAGCCTGCCCTTAGCGCAGGACAGCCCCGGTTGCTTTGCTGACAGCAGCCACAATACGCTCGGATACGGCTTCGAGTTCGGCATCTGTCAGGCTTTTCTCGGTAGGCTGGAGTGTTACCTCCACCCCGACCGAGCGTGTGCCTTCCGCCACATGCGGTCCTGTATAAATGTCAAACAGGCTGACATCGGCCACAAGCTGGCGGTCCGCACCACGTACTGCGCGCAACACGCTTTCCACTGGAATGTCCTGCGCAAGCACAAACGCAAAGTCGCGCCGCACCGGCTGGAAGGCGGACAGAACAGGCGCGCTTTTCTTCTTCTTTTTGGGCTGAGGCACGCCTTCAACAAACACTTCGAAGGCCACAACCGGCACATCAATCCCCGCAGCCTGAAGCACGGAAGGATGCAGCTCACCAAAATACGCCAGAACGTTTTTGGGTCCCTGCCGCAGCACACCCGAACGGCCGGGATGGTACCATGCCGGGGCGTCCGCCGTGGTGGTTATGGCATCGGGGTTAACCCCAAACTGCCGCAACACCTCCAGCGCATCCGCCTTGGCGGCCCAGAGCGACACCGCATGCCCGGGCACACCGGGGTAACGTTGCGTGGAACCCGAGCGCACACCCGCTGCCAGCGTTTGCTGTGCGGACTGGGCAAAGGCCGGCCCAATCTCAAACAATCCGATATCCCCCCACCCGCGCACGCTGTTGTGCCGGATGGCCGCCACCAGATTAACCAGCGGGGTCGGGCGCATCTGGTCCAGATCAGAGGCAATGGGGTTTAGCAGGCGCAGGCTTTCCGGTGCGCCGCCAAAATGCATGGCCTCCTCGTGCGAGACAAAGGAGAAACCCACAGTCTCAGTCAGGCCACGGGCGGCCAGAACGCGGCGCGCCAGTGCAAAACGGGCCTGCGCGGGAGTAAGCGATGCACCGGGCACCACGCTGATGGGGGGCAGCGGCACAGCGGGAACAGCGTCCAGCCCTTTAAGGCGCAGAACCTCTTCCACCAAATCGCTCTCGGCTTCAATGCCTGCAACACCCTGTGCTGCAAGGGCTGCCACATCGGCGGGCAGGTCCTTGCCCTGCGACAGAACAGGGGCCTGTGCCACATCATTCCGCCAGGAAGGTACGCTCAGTTCCACCTGCTCGGCGGTCCGCTCACGCACTTCAAAGCCCAGCTTTTCCAGCAGGCTGACGCTCTCATCAGCCGGCACGTCCAGCCCGCCAAGGTCGCGCACCCGGTCAAAGCGCAGCGTTGCCGTGCGCTGCCATGCAGGCTGCTCCCCGGCGGAGACAACCTCACTGGCTTCCCCCCCACACAGGTCAATAATCATGCGGGTGGCCGCTTCCAGAGCGGCTATGGGGAGTGCCTGATCCACACCGCGCTCAAAGCGGTAGCTCGAATCAGACGACAGGCCGAGCCTGCGGCTGCTCAGGGCCACACGCACGGGGTCAAACAGGGCACATTCCACAAACACATCCGTTGTGGCTTCAGTAGCGCCTGTGGCTTCCCCGCCCATAATCCCGGCAAGGGACTGCACGCCGTTCTGGTCCGCAATAACGCAGTCTTCCGCCGTTACAGTGCAATCCTGCCCGTCCAGCGTGCGGAAGGTTTCCCCCGCGCCACGGCACAGGGTCAGCCTGCCACCGGCAATTGTGTTCGCATCGAACACATGCAGCGGGCGCCCAAGGTCGAAACAGAAGTAGTTGGTAATATCCACCAGTGCGGAAATGGGGCGCAGGCCAATGCTTTCCAGCCGGTTACGCAGCCATTCCGGGCTTGGCCCGTTCCTGACCCCACGGATGGTCCGCCCCAGCACCCACGGGCAGGCCTCGGGGTAGGTAATGGCCCATTCCACGGGGGAGGCAAACGTACCTTCCACCGTTTCGGCCAGCCACGGGCGCAGCGTGCCAAGCCCGGCAGCAGCCAGATCGCGCGCAATACCGCGCACACCCAGTGCATCGCCCCGGTTGGGGGTTATGGCAATGTCGATCACCACATCATCCAGCCCGGCAAAATCGGGGTAGGACTGGCCGGGCAGCGTGTCGGCTGGCAGTTCGGCAATGCCGCTGGTTTCTTCCCCCAGCCCCAGTTCACGCAGGGAGCAGAGCATGCCGCCGCTGAGTTCGCCCCGGACCTTGCCTGCCTTGATGGTAATATCCAGCCCCGGCACGTAAGCGCCCGGCGGCGCAAAGATAACCGCCAGGTCCTTGCGGGCATTGGGGGCACCGCACACCACCTGCACATCCGAAAAGCCGGGACCGGCATCCACCCGGCAAACCTGCAGACGGTCAGCATTGGGGTGGGGCTGGGCGTCCAGAATGCGCGCGGTCAGGAACGGTTCGAGAGCGGCGCCCTTGTTCTCGACACTTTCCACCTCCAGGCCAATCTGGTTGAGCATGGCGCATATTTCGGCCAGCGTTGCCTGTGTTTCCAGGTGCTCATACAGCCATGACAGCGTGAATTTCATACTCTCACACCCCTTCGTGCAACAGTGCGGGTGCGAGCGGGTCTGCCCCGTAATGTCGCAGCCAGCGGATATCGCTTTCATAGAACGAGCGCAGGTCGGGGATGCCGTTCTTCAGCATCGCCAGGCGCTCGACCCCCATACCAAAGGCAAAACCCTGCCATACGCGCGGGTCCAGCCCACAATTGGCCAGAACACGGGCATGGACCATGCCTGCGCCCAGCACTTCCAGCCAGTCTTCCCCGGCCCCGATTTCACCCGTTTTGCGCGACCAGCCAATATCCACTTCCAAAGACGGCTCGGTAAACGGGAAGTAGGATGAGCGGAAACGCACCGGCAGGGACGGCTTGCCAAAAAATGCACGCAAAAACTCGATCAGGCAGCCTTTGAGGTGCCCAAGAGTAATGCCCTGCCCCACCACCAGACCTTCGCACTGGTGGAACATGGGGGAATGCGTTGCATCATGGTCAGCGCGGTAGGTCCGGCCGGGCGCAATAATGCGGATAGGCGGCTTTTGCCCCAGCATGGTGCGGATCTGCACGCCCGAGGTCTGGGTCCGCAGGACGCGGGTTACGTCCAGCCCCGGCGCAGGCGGGAGGTAAAACGTGTCGTGGTCCGTCCGGGCGGGGTGATGGTCGGGCGTGTTCAGGGCCGAAAAGTTGTGCCAGTCAGTCTCGATATCCGGCCCTTCAGCAACCTGAAAACCCATGACACCAAAAATGGCCGTCATTTCCTCGATCGTGCGGCTGATCGGGTGGATGTAGCCTGCGGCCTCTGCTGGCGGGGGTACGGTTACGTCCAGTTTTTCGGCAATCAGGCGGGCCTGCAGGGCAGCGGCTTCCAGCTCCTTGCCGCGGGCTTCTACCGCCTGGGTCAGCTCATCACGCAGGCGGTTCAGGGCAACGCCCCGCGCCTTGCGCTCATCGGGCTGCATTTTCCCCAACGCCTTGAGCAGACCGGTCAGGCGGCCGGATTTGCCCAGAGTGCCAACGCGCACGGCATCCCATGCCCGCAGGTCTGTGGCACCAGCCAGTTCGGACAGGACATCCTGCCGAAGAGTTTCTAGATCGTCGCTCATGGAACCCCGCGCTGAGGAAAAAATACTACCCGGCGGATACAATCTCCCGCTCCGGGAGAAAAGCCCTTAGGCCCAAAAACCATCCGCCAAAAAGCAAAAAGGCCGCCCGGTAAGGGACGGCCTTCTTGTATACCGGATCTGTCAGAACCGGCAATCAGGCTGCCAGAGCGGCCTGTGCCTTCTTGACGATTTCGGCAAAGGTTGCTGCGTCATCAAATGCGATGGCGGCCAGAACCTTGCGGTCAATCTCGATCCCTGCCTTGGCCAGACCGTTAATGAAACGGCTGTAGGTCAGGCCGTGTTCACGCACAGCGGCGTTGATACGCTGGATCCACAGAGCGCGGAATTCACGCTTCTTGTTGCGGCGGTCGCGATATGCGTACTGGAGCGCCTTTTCAACGCGTTCCAGAGCAATGCGGTAGTTGGTGGAAGACCGGCCGCGGTAACCCTTGGACAGTTCCAGAACTTTTTTGTGGCGAGCGAGTGTGGTTACACCGCGTTTAACACGTGCCATATCTTAGATGCTCCTTACAGCCCGTAGGGGGCCCACTGCTTAACCGTACGGCCGTCCTGCGGCTGAAGAACCTGCGTGCCGCGAGCGGAGCGCTTCATCTTCTGGGTACGCTTGATCATGCCGTGACGCTTACCGCACGGGCCGGAGAGCACCTTGCCGGTCGCGGTGATCTTGAACCGCTTCTTGACCGACGATTTGGTCTTCATTTTGGGCATTTCATTACTCCTGAAATACGCTGGACATAACCGCCCTACCCCCGAAGGAATAAAGTGGCTTCTGCACGGCCGGGCATGCCCCACAGGCCCGGACGCGTGCGCGAATGCGCTTCCTTAAAAGAAAGGGGGGCAGCTTTCAAGCCTTTGCTTGCAACAAATCTGCTCCACAAGGGGCAACCGATTCTTCGACCGGTCGGATTCTGTGCCGCGCAAAGCGCCTGTTCCGCATACATATATAAGGTAGGCCCCTCTGTTTGCCCGAGCAAAATGCATGCCGCACATGCAAATTTTCACCTGTCTATATTTTACAGAATATAGATAATAACCAAAAAAGGCCGATTTTTGTAATATTCTTGCGATATAGATAAATCATATACACTTTGTCGTGTAATAACGCGGCTTCTATGCGTTTATCTGTGACAGAAATCCAGATAAGATTGATCTCAATCAACGACAGACCGCAGATGCTGTTCCTCTGGCTGTGTTGGGCAGACTTGATCCATCTGCCCGCCAGACGGGACGTTTACACATAAGGTGGGGATTAGAGTGATCAAACGTCTTTTAGCAGGAGCAGCCGCCATTGGTGCCGTGGGTGGCCTGGGTTTTCTTTATTACGCCTGGTACCCCCCCATAGAACCCGTGGAACCCCCTGACCGCAGCAGTTTTTCTGCCGAGCAGATCGAACGTGGCCGTATTGTTGCCGCCGAAGGATACTGCGCAGAGTGCCATACCCGCACAGACATGGGCGGTGGGCCGGAACTGGCTGGCGATTACAAGATGGAGACCCCTTTTGGTGCCATCTATTCTTCCAATATTACACCAGACCCCGAAACCGGCATAGGCAGCTGGTCGGAAGAAGCCTTCCAGCGCACCATGCACCTTGGGGTTTCCCGCAAGGGGGTCCACCTTATTCCGGCCTTCCCGTTTGATCATTTTACCAAAATGACCGAGCAGGATGTCTCCGACCTTTATGCTTATCTGATGACACGCCCTGCCGTGCACATGACGCACCGCACCAACGAGCTGCCCTTCCCGCTCAGCCTGCGTATTCTGCAGGCCGGCTGGAAGCTGCTGTACTTTACCCCCGGTGTGTACAAGCCCGACCCGCGGCATGATGCCTTGTGGAACCGTGGGGCTTACCTGTCTGAAGGTAACGCCCATTGCGGCGCATGCCATACCCCGCGTGACTTCATGGGGGCGGAAAAGAAGAGCGCCCCTTACGACGGCGCAGTGGTGGACAACTGGATTGCCCCCCCACTGAACGAGCATAACCCGACACCCACCACGTGGACGGAAGACGAGCTGTTCCAGTACCTGCGTTATGGGGTGGCACCGCTCCATGGGCCTGCTGGTGGCCCCATGTCCCCCGTGCCCCACCGCTTCCTCTCCACCGTACCGGAAGAAGATGTACACGCCATCGCGCATTATTTTGCCGATGTGGACCATGCCGCCGAACGTGAAAAGCACGACAAGGCCGCCCTTGCCCGCGCCATGGAACAGTCCAAGATCGATCTGATCGGCCCGACCGTGGACCCCGACGCCAAGCTTTATCAGGGGGCATGTGCGGCCTGCCATTACAATGCAGCCCCTTCCCCCGTACTGGGCCGCCCCGATCTGGCGCTGAACAACGCGCTTTGGCTGGATGAACCCACCAACCTCTATCAGGTCATCCTGCATGGGCTGACAGCGGAAGAAGGCCAGTCCGGCGTAGCCATGCCCAGCTTCTACAATGCCCTGTCCGATCAGGATATGGCGCGGATTGCCGCTTACCTGCGCCGCACCCGCACCACCCTGCCACCATGGACGGACCTGGAAAAGAAAGCAGCCGCAGTGCGCAAGACCATTACCACCATTCCTGTCAATTCATCGCACTAAGACGGACCACGGAGCACGAGATGGTAAAATTCAAACTCAATGGCCGTGACGTTTCTGTCGATGTGCCGGACGACACCCCCCTGTTGTGGGCGCTGCGTGATGATCTGGACCTGACAGGCACAAAGTTTGGCTGTGGCGTAGGCCAGTGTGGTGCCTGCACCGTTCTGGTTGGTGGCCGGGCAACCCGTTCCTGCATTACTCCGCTCAGTTCGCTGGAAGGGGCTGATGTTACCACCATTGAAGGGCTGGACCCCAATGGCAAACATGCCGTGCAGGAAGCCTGGAAGGACATTCAGGTTCCGCAGTGCGGGTACTGCCAGTCTGGCCAGATCATGCAGGCCGTTAGCCTGTTAAAGGACTACCCGGACCCCACGGATGAGGAAATTGATGGTGTTATGGGCGGCAGCCTGTGCCGCTGCATGACCTATGTCCGTATTCGCAAAGCCATTAAAAAAGCAGCTGCCGCCCTGCGCAAGGAGGAGGCATCCAATGGGTAAGCTCGAACGTATTGCCGCACAGCAGGACCGGGCTGCGGGCCGTGGGCCTTCGCGCCGCAGTTTTCTGCTCACCGCAGCAGGCTCTGCCTTTCTGTTCGGGTTTGCCCGCCAGGGCAAGGCAGCGCAGGTTTACCCGCAGGGCGCACCGGAAGCCCTGAAGGAAGCCGCCGCCTTTGAACCCACGATCTGGTGCTCCATTGCCCCCGATGGCTGGGTGAACGTGAACATCATCCGTGCGGAAATGGGCCAGCATATTGGCACAGCCCTTGCCCGCATTATTGCGGATGAAATGGAAGCCGACTGGAACAAGGTCCGCATTACCTATGTGGATACAGACCCCAAATGGGGCCTTATGGTAACAGGTGGCTCCTGGTCCGTGTGGATGACATGGGACCAGTTCCGTCAGGCCGGGGCTGCTGCGCGCACGGTCATGGTGGAACAGGGCGCTAAACTGCTGGGTGTTTCCCCCGCTGCCTGTATTGCCCGCAACGGGCAGGTTATTGCTGGCGGCCGGTCGATCAGCTACGGCGATATTGTCAGCCGTGCGCACCCGACCAAAACCTACACGCCAGAAGAAATGGCCAAGCTGCCGCTCAAGCCTGCATCCGAGCACCGGCTGATTGGCAAGGATGTCAAGGCGCTGGATATTCCATCCAAAACCAACGGCACCGCCATTTACGGCATAGACGCCAAGCTTGAGGGCATGGTGTACGCCCGCCCCAAACTGCCGCCCACGCGCTATGGCTCCAAAGTTGTCTCGGTGGATGACAGCGAGGCCAAAAAGGTCAAGGGGTACATCCGCTACATTGTGCTCGAAGACCCGTCCGATACCGTACCGGGCTGGGTTGCGGTTCTGGCCTCCTCCTACCCTGCGGCCATCCGCGCAACAGATGCGCTCAAGGTCGTCTGGACCCCGGGCAAGACCGCCAACATAACCGAGCAGGATATTCTGGACTACGGCCGCAAGCAGATTGCAAACAAAGCCGGTGGTTCGTGCGTGTTCAACGACCCCGGCGTGGACGAAACATTCGCCAAGGCCGCCAAGGTGGTGGAGCAGACCTATACCTGCTCCTCCGTACTGCATTACCAGCTTGAACCCATGAACGCGCTGGCCCGCCAGCACGAAGGCAAGTGGGAAGTGCATTGCGGCAACCAGTGGCAGACCCTGTTCCTGCCCGTTATTGCCAAGGCGCTCCAGGTGCCTGAATCCGAAGTGGTCATGCGCAGCTACCTGCTGGGTGGAGGCTTTGGCCGCCGCCTGAACGGGGACTACGCAGTGCCTGCGGCCCTTATTTCCAAGGCCATCGGGGGCAAGCCGGTCAAGCTGATCTTTACCCGCTCGGATGACGTGCTGTTTGACTCCATCCGTTCCCCCTCCGTGCAGACGGTCCGCGCAGCACTGGGGCAGGACGGCGCAATTACTGCGTGGCAGCACCATGCCTCCGCTGGCTGGCCAACCCGTGTTATGGCCAGCGCGTTCATGGAAAAAGGCGCGGACGGCAAACCCTATGACCAGTTTGCCATTGCAGGTGCCGACCACTGGTACGATGTCGGCCCCATGCTGGTGCGCGCGCTGGACAATGAACTGGCAAGCGAAACCTTCCGCCCCGGCTGGCTCCGTTCGGTCAGTTCCGGCTGGACCCCATGGGCGCATGAGAGCTTTTTGGACGAAATTGCCTATGCCCGTAAGCTGGACCCGGTGGACTACCGCCTGAGCCTGCTGGACAGCAAAGGCCGCAATGCAGGCAGCGCCCCCAACTCCGTGGGTGGGGCCAGCCGTCAGGCCAATGTGCTCAGGCATCTGGTGGAAAAATGTGGCTATGGCAAGGTTTCCCTGCCTGCGGATACAGCCATTGGCATTGCCACCACCTTTGGGCAGGAACGCGCCATGCCAACATGGACGGCTGGTGCCGTGCAGGTGCATGTTGACCGCAAGACAGGCGTTGTAACCTGCCAGAAAATCTGGCTGGTGCTGGATGCTGGCACAATTATCGACCCCGACGGGGCCGCTGCCCAGACCGAGGGCGGTGCCCTGTGGGGGCTGAGCATGGCCCTGTTTGAAGGGACGGAAATTGTGGACGGCAACGTGCGCGACCGTAACCTGAACACCTACACCCCCCTGCGCATTGCCGATGTGCCGGAAATGGATGTTGAGTTCCTGCCCAGCACGGAAAAACCCATGGGTCTGGGTGAGCCGGGCGTTACAACCATTGCACCTGCCGTGGGCAACGCCATTTTCAATGCAGTAGGTGTGCGCCTGCGCCACCTGCCCATCCGCCCGGCGGATGTGCTGAAAGCGCTGAAGGAAAAAGGGAACGCCTGAAGCACCGGGCTTTCCACACTTTAAAAAAAGCCGGTCCTCCACACGGGGGGACCGGCTTTTTTGTGCCTGAGCATCTGCATTCCATTCCCCCTTACCAAACCTGCCTGTAACAGACAGGTTCAGGGGGCAGACCAGCCGGGTCTGATCAGGCAGATACGGCAGCAGCCGAGCGCATGGCGCGGGCCATGGCTTCAACCCCGTTACCGCGATTGGTGGACAAAGCCTGTACCAACCCCAGATCACGCAGGAAGCCGGGGTCCGTTGCCTGAATTTCCTCCCGCGTGCGGCCAGAATACACACGCAGCAGGAGTGCCACCAACCCGCTGACAATGGCGGCATCGGACAGGCCCGCAAAGTAGAGCCTGCCATCAGCGTCCTTTGCCTCCAGCCAGACCTGACTCTGGCAACCGGGCACGCGGTGCGCATCATTGCACCATTCTGGTGGGAATGGCGGCAGCTTGCGCCCCATTTCTATGATGTACTGGTAGCGTTCCATCCAGTCATCAAACACGTCCAGCTCGTCGCCAATGGCTTCGATGGCTTCTGCCGCAGTGTCTTCCTGCGGCGTTACAAAAGGTGCTTCCATTACAAAATAAACCTGCTCAGATCGCCCTTGCGGGCCAGTGGGGCCACTTTGTCCCGCACCATGGCGCCATCCACAACAACATTTTCGCCCCCACGCTCGGGTGCGGTGAAGGAAATATCTTCCAGCAGTTTTTCCAGCACTGTTGCAAGCCTGCGCGCGCCTATATTTTCCACCCGTTCGTTAATGTCCGCGGCCAGTTCGGCCAGCGCATCCACGGCATCATCGGCAAAGGTCAGGTTTACGCCTTCGGTTTTCATCAAGGCGGTGTACTGTTTGAGCAGGGAGTGTTCCGGGTCGGTGAGAATACGCCGCAGATCATCGCGTGAGAGGGGTTGCAGCTCCACACGAATAGGCAGACGCCCCTGCAATTCCGGCAGCAGGTCGGACGGTTTGGCCAGATGGAACGCACCAGAAGCAATAAACAGGATATGGTCGGTTTTGACCGGCCCGTGCTTGGTGGAAACGGTCGTGCCTTCAATAAGGGGCAGCAGGTCGCGCTGCACCCCCTCGCGCGAGACATCGCCCCCCTTTACTCCGCTCTCGGATGAACGGGCACAGACCTTGTCGATCTCATCCAGAAAGACAATGCCGTTGTTCTGCACATGAGCTACGGCTTCACGCGTTAAGCTCTCGCTATCCAGCAGACGCTCGACTTCCTCCCGCTGCAACTGTTTGCGGGCATCGGAAATCCGGAGTTTTTTCTGCTTGGGGGCGCGGTTCATAAACCCTTTCATCATATCGCCAATGTTGATCACGCTCCCCGGCATCATGCCCGGCATATCTGCCGGGCCTGTGGGGGCGGGATCGGTTATGGCGATGTCAATTTCCTTATCCTCAAGCTGACCGCTGCGCAGCATGGTGCGGAACTTGCTTTTGGTATCGGCCGAGGAGCCCTCACCTGCCAGTACGTTGACAATCCGCTCATCCGCCGCCTGAGCTGCCTGCTCTTCCACATCCTTGCGGCGCATGTCCTTGAGCATGACAATGGCAGCATCCACCAGATCGCGCACAATGCTATCCACGTCCCGGCCAACATAACCGACCTCGGTAAACTTTGTGGCTTCCACTTTAAGGAAGGGTGCCTGCGCCAGTTTGGCCAGCCTGCGGGCAATTTCGGTTTTGCCGCAGCCGGTCGGGCCGATCATGAGGATGTTCTTGGGAACAACCTCCTCCCGCATGGCTTCTGGCAGTTGCGCCCTGCGCCAGCGATTGCGCATGGCAATGGCAACCGCACGTTTGGCATCGCCCTGCCCTACAATGTAGCGGTCAAGCTCGGCAACAATATCACGCGGGGAAAGATGGGGGGCTTGCATCAGGCTTTGTCTCCCGCCGTTTTGGCATCCAGCGTTTCTATCCGCACGGAGTGGTTGGTATAGACGCAGATATCGCCTGCAATTTTCATGGCGCGGGTTACAATTTCCTCCGCCCCCAACCCTTCTACCGTCAGCAGTGCCCGCGCTGCCGAAAGGGCGTAGTTCCCGCCCGAACCAATGGCAATAATACCGTCCTCGGGTTCAAGCACATCGCCGTTGCCGGTCAGGGTAAAGGAGTGTTCGGCATCGGCCACGGCCATCATGGCCTCCAGCCTGCGCAGGTAGCGGTCCGTGCGCCAGTCCTTTGCCAGTTCCACACAGGCGCGCTCCAGCTGGTTTGGGTAGCGCTCCAGCTTGGCTTCCAACCGCTCCAGCAGGGTAAAGGCATCTGCTGTAGCACCGGCAAACCCTGCCAGAATGGTGCCGGAAGGGCCAATGCGCCGGACCTTGCGGGCGTTGCCCTTGATCACGGTGCTGCCCAGTGTCACCTGGCCATCCCCCGCCATGGCAACCTGCGCGCCACGGCGCACACAAAGAATGGTGGTCCCGTGCCAGCCGACGGGATCATGCGAAGACGAAGCAGAATGAAAACTATCCATAACACCAAGAAATAGGCGTTCTGGCGCAGGACACAAGGGGGTGGGCTATGCTGCCAGCATAGCCCTTACATCTCCCAGTAACGCATCACGCGTGTAGGGCTTATGCAAAACGGCAACCCCTTCTGGCAGCACGCCAAAATCCGCATAGCCGGTAACAAACAGAACCGGCAGGTCTGCACGCACATCGTGGATGCGTCGTGCGGCCTCGCCCCCGTTCATGCCCGGCATCATCACATCCATGACCACAAGGGCAATACCGGGGGTGGACTGCACTTTTTCCACGGCTTCGGCGCCACTTGCCGCCTCCATGACCTCATACCCAGCACGGCGCAAAAAGCCGCTGGTTACCGCGCGCACACCCGGTTCGTCATCCACGACCAGAATGGTGCTGCCTGCCCCGTTTTCTGGCAGAACACGCGCTATGGTCTGCACCGTGTTGGCTGGCACGGCGGGAATGGCGGCGGCCATTTCCTGATCCATGGCGGGGAACCATAGCTCAACGGACGTCCCACCACCGGGGGCACTATCCACCCGCACTTCTCCCCCGCAATGGCTGATAAAGCCATAGATCATGGACAGGCCAAGCCCCATGCCCTGCCCTGTTCCCTTGGTGGTAAAGAACGGGTCAAAAATACGGGCGCGTATGTCTTCCGTCATGCCAATGCCGCGGTCGGTTACCTGCACGACCACCCATGCACCGGCATGCTCACGCCCCACATGCCGCCCCAGCAGGCGCGCAACCTGACGGACAGAAACGCAGGTTTCTCCCCCTTCCGACTGGGCATCCAGCGCATTGACACACAGGCTGAAGACCGCCAGTTCAAGCTGCACGGCATCTGTCCAGACCGGAGGCAGCGGCTCTTGAGGGATATTGAAGCGCACGCTGCTAAAGCGGCTCATGCCCTCCAGACGGGACGCATCCAGCGCGCCGCGGATTTCCTCGGGTACTTTGCCCTGCTTCATGAAGGTCTGGAGGTTTTCCAGCACATCATGCATATCCACCCGCTGGCAGACCAGATGCCTCGGGCGGCTGAAGTCCAGCAGCTTGCGGGTGAGCACCGCGCCACGCCGGGCGGCTTCCATGGCGTTCTCATACAGCCGGACGACCGAGGCCTCCTTTGGAGGTTCAAGGTCCTGCACCAGTTCCAGAGAGCCCTGAATAGCCGTGAGCAGGTTATTGAAGTCATGCGCAATGCCACCGGCCAATGTGCCAATGGCCTGCATTTTTTGCGCCTGCCGCAACCGTTGCTCCAGACTTAAAAGCTCGCTCACATCCCGGTCGATCAGAATGGAATAATCCGAGAGCATGGAGGACTGTACAGGAGTGTTGCGCAGGCTATCCAGCCTGACGCGCGTCAGGTCATGCCAGCGGGCCGGGCCATCCTGTGCCGGAAGCTGGAGCACCTGCTGGTCGCGCCCGGTCTGGGCAAGCTGGCCCTGCGCTTCCTTCAGGCTTTCCAGCCGTGGGCCATCCACCAGATCCTCTTCGCGCTGGCCAATGCACTGCGCAACCGTGTGGCCCAACTGGCTTGCCATCTGCTGGTTAAGCCGCACAAAGCAGCCCGCCTGATCCTTGACTGCAAGACCAAAGGGCAGGTTATCCAGCAACCCGCGCAGAAGCAGGCGTTCGCACTCCAGCTCTTTTTCCAGAAAATACCGCGCAGCCGCCTGCCCGACCATGGACAGCAGGGTTTCATCATCCCACGGCTTGTACGCAAAAAAGGAAATCTGGCCCCGGTTAAGGGCTGCTTCCACGGCGGAAATATCCGCATACCCCGTGAGCAGGATTGCCCCCGCCGCAGACAGGTCACGTGCATGGGCCAAAAAGACATCGCCCGTCATGCCCGGCATGCGCTGGTCGGAAACAATAACAGCAACACCGGGGTTACTGCGCAGGCGCTCAAGCCCTTCCTCCCCCGAGGAAGCGGTCAGAACCGTGTAGGCACTTTCCAGCAGGTCGGACAGTGCGACCAGAATTTCCGGCTCGTCATCCACAACGAGCACAAAAGGGCGCTGTGTTGGTTCATATAACGTGCTCACCGCGCCTCTCCTCTCCTGATTTATAGGGCACACGAATGGTAAAGCAGGCACCACCCAAGGCTCCCGAGTTTGTTATAACAATACTCCCGCCATGGGCCTGCACAACCCCATATGCCGTTGCCAGACCTAGCCCGGTCCCCGAGCCTACAGGTTTTGTTGTAAAAAACGGTTCAAAAACGCGTTCCTGCAATTCCTGCGGCACCCCCGGCCCTGTATCCGATATCTGCAACACGTAATTTTCGGCCCCTTCGGCCTCTGCCTTTTCCAAAAAAGAGGCGATCAAAATCTGGTCCTTGCCTCTGGCCGGTGCAGAACCACCCTGTTTGCGGGCTGTTTCGCGCTGTTCCAGAATGGCGTCAGCTGCGTTGCTGACAATGTTCATGACCACCTGATTAACCAGTGCTGCCTGGCAGACCAGTTCCGGCGGCGCTTCCAGGCGGCACTCCACCGCTATTTCCTGCCCAAGTTTGGGGGCCAGAAGTGTCAGCACCATGGCAATGGCCTCGGGTACGTCCAGACGGCGGAACTCGCCTTCCTCCAGACGGGAAAAACGCCGCAGGCTGGCCACCAGCTCACGCAGCCTTGATAACCCGACAAGGGAGGAGGCCAGACGCTCGGCCCCCTTGGTCAGGGCGGCTTCGGCCACGCCAATATCGTTCTGCCTTACTGCCTGCAAAGCCTGCGCCATACTGCGCTTGACCGTGTTTTCATGCGCCAGAACAAAGGCCAGCGGGTTATTGAACTCATGCGCAATACCTGCTGCAAGCTCCCCCAGAGACGCCATTTTGGCCGACTGCACCAGTTTGACCTGTGCATCAATCAACTTACGGTTAGCCGCTGCCAGATCCGCATTAACGCGGCGTAGGGCATCGGCCAGTGCCATACGGGCGCGGGCACTTTCTATATGCGCTTCCTCACGCCGGGCTTCATCCTGCAAGGTTTTGCGGCGCACAAGGCTGCTTATGCGGGCAACCAGCAGTGCGGGGGCTATGTCCGAGTCCGTCAGGTCATCCACACCGGCGTTAAACGCCAGCCGTATTTTTTCGGCCGTGAGCTGGCCATGCTCGACCACCCCCAGCACACGCGTGCACTGGCGGCTCCTGCGCCGGAAGGCTGCAACTGTCTGTGCCAGAGCAAGCCCGTTAAAGGCCGGACAGCTCAGATCCACCACAATGCAGTCGGGCTGGATACGCCCGGCACTGACATTGGAGAGTTCAAGCCTGTCGGGGTCTTCCACCAGTGTTGCGTCCTCACCATTCTGGCGGAGCATCTGGACAAGGCGCGGCGTTTTGCCAACACTCGCCCCATCGGGCCATGCCCATAAAACGCCCCCCGGTGCGGTCACAACAGAAACACGCGGCTGACGGAACACAGCCCCTTCACGCTCGGCGGTTTCATCCCCGAACTCGCGCAGAAGTGCGCATATGCGAAAAATCAGAAAAACCGGGTCATCCGTCGCACAAAAGCAGGCATCTGCCCCACGTTCCAGAATTTCCCGCTCCTGCTCGGCATCATGCTCATCTACCAGCACAACCACGGGTATGCCCCGCGTGGCCGATGTCAGCCGCAAGCGCTGGCATAGCTGGGCGGCAGACATATCGGGCAGGTGGTCCTGCACCACCAGAAGGCTTGGGAGTTCGGTATCAAACCCGGCAAAAACCGCGCGGCCATCTGCGGCTACGCGCACACCCAGACCACGTTTGTCCAGCTCGGCCACAAGCTGTTGTTCGCACGTTGCATTCACACCCGCGAACAGGATGGAGCAGGAAAGAAAATCCATAAATTCCGCCTATAGCTGGACGCCTAGGCCCATCCTTTTTTGCGCTTAAATCCGATTTTAAACCCATACCAAACAAAAACATCCGCCGTCTGCTCGCGAATGCGTTACCACTCCGGCTGCCTGCATCTGCCCCGCTGCAAGCATGGTGGCAAGAGACACACAAGAACGGTATAAAGGCCGCTCTTTACTTGAGCAGCCTGCCCCACTGGCAGATTGACCGACATTTCCGCCTCGGATTACCTGAAGGAACACAGGTTCATGGACACGCGCACACCTATACCCGCTTCCCAGCAACCTCTTGCCATGTCCTCCCGCCAGAACACTTCGGCCTCTGCCGGGCTGCGGGTGCTGCGTACGGCCATTGGAGCCACCTGTTATTTTGTTTTCTATTTTGTGCAGCAGATGGCTGAACTGTTTGCCCCTCTCCTGCTCATTGCAGGGGCCGCATGGGCGGCACTGCCAGCACTGGTCAAAACCCTGATCCGCACCACCGCATCAGCCGACCCGCAGGCGCATGACGCCATTGCCAGCGTTGCCAACGCCATTCCCGAACAGATTGTACTTGCCGGGCACGAACTGACCGCCAGCGGGCTGATCTGCGATGGTCTGGGGCTTATGGCCGTGGCCGCGGCAGGTGCCACGCTGGCCATGCTGGTCGGCCGCAAGCTTTAAGCGCCCACCCACACGCTTCCACCTGCCCCGCACGGCCTGCGGGGCATCAAACGGTGTTAGCCCGGCTGGTGGAGCCGGGCCGCGGCAGGCCATGCGTCCACAATGGCCGCCCACCAATGCCATGCCCCCAGCACAAGCAGTGCAGCCAGCACAAAACTCGCAATCCAGGCCCTGCGCCAGAACAGCTCGCTTTGCAGCAGGGCACGTATATCCGTACCGGCAACCCGTTTGGATACGCTGGCAACCGCTTCGCGCACCATCTGCAAGGCCGAGCCTGTGCCCAGCTTATAAGCCGGGCGTGCAATATGGGCTGCTAGTGGTGCGCTCTCTTTTTTGTCTGGGTCCGCACGCAGCGGCAGCCTGCCCGGCATTTGCACTGTGCGTGACAGTGTAGGGGCTGGTGGTGCTGCACTCTCGGCCACAGGAACCTCTGGTACAGGCGTTGCTGGTGCGGGAGGCGCAACCAGCGGTGCAGCGGGGGGCACTGGAGCGGGAGCCGGAACCACGGGAGCAACAACAGCCGGAACTTCTGGCTCTGGCTCTGGCTCTGGCTCTGGCTCTGGCTCTGGCTGGATTTCGGCCTGAACGGGGGCGGGTGCAAGGGGCACATCCCCTTGTGGCGCAGATGGTACGGGAACAATCGGGGGTTCGCTGGCGTTATTCCCCTCCCCGGTTACTTCGGCCTCCAAGGGAGCAGGTGCGGGAGCGGGGGTCACAGGCTCCTGCGGTTCAGCCAGTGCACTTTTGGCTTCTGCCGGAGGGGCAGCAAAGGGAACCACAACCGGCTCTACCCTGTTATCCGCCGGCTCCGGGGTGCGTTCTGCTTTACCCGGATCACTTTGGGCTGGCAGTGATGGAGCCTGCGGTTCTGCCGGAGTGTTCTCAACAGGTGCAGCTGTTACTGCGGGAGGGGCATCGGGGGCTGCTGCGGGGGCTATTGTGCCTGCTGGGGCATCTTCGGGTGCATCTGGCGGAGTCAACCGCCATTTAACGCCGCAGGCCGAACATTTGAGCGTATGCCTTTTAGCCAGAAGAGCTTCGGGAACCTGATATGCCGCACCGCAGGAAGGACAGACAATCTTCATGAACACTCTCTTAGCAGGGCCTCTCCCTGTTGCCCCGGTCTGGCTGGAACGGCAGGCTAGGCATCAGGGCGAAAGACAAACGTAACCCCCCTTCCTATCACAGGAAAAGGCAATCCGTGCCAGCCCCCGATCCTAAAGGCACGGAGCGCCTTTTTCAATTCAGCACTGAATGGCGCTTCTCAATCGACAGTGCACGGAACAATCCGCTACAGTTGGGGGATGACTAAGCTGCCTTATCTTTGTGCTTTTTTGCCCGGAAAGCGGTAAATGATTCGTCTGGACAATGTATCCTGGCGCCGGGGCAAAAAGGATAGCGGGCCTGTGCTGGCCCATTTGTCCTTTGCTGTGCCGCAGGGCGGATTCCGCTGGCTGCTTGGGCCTTCAGGGGCGGGCAAGAGCAGCCTGCTCAGCCTGTTGCATCTTGAAAACCTGCCAACCGACGGGCAGATGACCATTCTGGGCAAAACCGTTGCACAGGACGAAAAGCGTGCAGCTCTTGTGCGCCTGCGCCACAGAATCGGCATGGTGCATCAGGACTATCAGCTCATGCCCGATCTGTCCGTGGCCGATAACGTGGCCCTGCCCCTGCGCCTGCAAAACCGCCCTGAGGACGAAATTCAGGACGAGGTTCACGCCATTCTCAAATGGGTGGGGCTGGGCGAGCGCCTGGATGTTCCCGCCACCCGACTTTCGGGCGGGGAGCAGCAGCGCACCGCCATTGCGCGCGCTATTATCCACCGACCGGGCCTTATTCTGGCAGACGAACCGACAAATGCGCTGGAGGAAAGTCAGGCCTGCCGCCTGCTTGATATGTTTGCCGAACTCAGCGCCATGGGCACCACGGTTATAGTGGCGACCCACAACGAATCTCTGGTGCGCAGGCTTGAACGGCCTTTTCTGTTCCTTGAGCGTGGGCGGCTGGTGGATGAGGGAGATGCACAGGCATGACGCGGCCTTTTTCCGGCCGTAAGGATGGCCTCTCCCTTTCCGAAGCCCTGCCGGATCGCAGCCTGTTCGCGCTGGTGGCCATGATGGGTTTTCTGGCCGCACTCACTCTGGCCGGGGCCAGTGGTGCGCGGGCACTTTCCGCCCGCTGGTCTGGGGGAGCTGCCCAGTTGCTCACCATTCAGGTGCCAGATGCAAATGCCCCACTGGCCGCACAAGGTGGTGGCAGCGCCACCACAACCCGTGTGCAGGCCGTTCTGGCAGACCTTGCCAGCCTGCCAGACGGCACGGAAGTACACCAGTTAACCCCACCCGAACTGGCCCGCCTGCTGGAACCGTGGTTGGGGGAAACAGATAGCTCTGCCCTGCCGCTGCCTGCAATTATCCGCGTTAAACTTCCACCAGACGCCAGTGTGCCTGCCACACTGGAGCAGGCACTGGGCACCCATGTTCCCGGCACCATTATGGAGCATAACGCCCGCTGGGGCGAACGCCTGCGGGCACTGGCAAACAGCCTGCTGGCCTGCGCGGGGCTGGCCCTGCTGAGTGTGGGCGGCATTGCCACCATGATAACAGGCCTTGCCACGCGCACCGGCCTTGCCACACGCAAGGATATTATCAAAACCCTGCACGGGCTTGGCGCCTCGGACAGTTATATTGCCGGTCGCTTTGCATGGCGGACCGCAACCCTTGGCTTTGGTGGTGGGTTAAGCGGCACCCTTATGGCCTGCCTGCCCCTGTTGCTGCTCCTGCAGATGGCAGCCCCTTTTGCCAGTGCGCCGCTCACCACGCCTGACCGGCTATTGCCCCAGAACTGGCAGGCACTGGCAAACACCATACCGTCAGACATGCTGTGCGCACTGGCACTTCTGCCTTTTGCCGCGGCATTTATCTGCTGGTTTACAACTCAGGTCATGGTACGCCTGTGGCTGCTCCGCCTCCCATAATGCGCAACGCCACGCCCCTGCCCCGCCTGAGCCGGCGGTTCCTGCCTCTGGTGCAAAAAACCTGCCTGCTGGCCGCCGGGTTCTGGCTGGCCGGGTTTGTCTGGTTTGTCCATGATGCGCGCCAGCCCCCGGCCTCCACCATGCATGCCGATGGTATTGTGGCCCTGACCGGGGGCACAGGGCGGGTGGAAACATCCCTCCGCCTGCTGGCCAGCAACCCTGATGCTCGCCTGCTTATTTCCGGCGTGGACCTTCAGACATCGGTGCGCGCATTACTGCCAGCCTCTACCCCGCCAGACATGGCCGCCCGTATTACACTGGGCTATCAGGCACGCTCGACCATTGGCAACGCAACCGAAACTGCCGCGTGGGTTGCGGATCACCATATCAACAGCCTGATTATTGTTACCGCAGGCTACCATATGCGCCGCGCCATGCTCGAACTCGGGCGCACATTGCCCGATGTTGCCTTAACACCTTACCCGGTCATGCCCCCTGCCATGGACCACCCGTGGCGGCTGTCCACCCTGCGGCTGATGGGCATGGAATACATGAAGTGGCTGGGCGCACTGGCGGGCATGAAGCACAACCCCTCACTTCAGGTTTAAAGGGGCAGAGCCGGGAGCTTATGCCCCCAGCAACCCCGCATGGTGGCGCAGGTGGTCGGCCACAAAGCTCTGCACAAACCAGTAGGAATGGTCATACCCTTCATGCTCGCGGCAGATCAGGGCCTGCCCGGCCTTTTCTGCTGCGGTTACTAGGTGCCACGGCTGGAGCTCGCGTTGCAGGAACTGGTCGGCCAGCCCTGTATCCACCAGAATGGGAGCGGGATGGGTATAGCCATCCTCCAGCAGGCACACGGCATCATGCGCGCGCCATGCCGCGTGGTCTGGCCCCAGATAGGTGGAGAGCGCCTTTTTGCCCCATGGCACAACAGAAGGGTGCACAACCGGCGCAAAGGCGGAAATGGACTTCCAGAACAGGGGGGCCTGCAAACCATGCACCAGCGCACCATGCCCACCCATGGAATGCCCCATGATCCCCCGCCTTGCACCATCCAGTGGCAGGGCGGCTTCCACCAGCAAAGGCAGTTCCTGTGCTATGTAACTGCCCATACGGTAATGCTGTGCCCATGGCTGCCGGGTTGCATCCAGGTAAAAGCCCGCACCTGTTCCCAGATCCCAGTCCGTGTTCTCACCTTCAATACCTGCACCACGGGGGGAGGTATCTGGCGTAACCAGAGCCACGCCCAGCCGGGCGGCTTCGGCCAGTGCGGTTGCCTTGATCAGAAAAGTCTCCTGTGTGCAGGTCAGCCCGGCCAGAGCATACACAACCGGCACTTTGCCACCCTGTTCTGCCGCTGGTGGCAAAAACACGCCAAAACGCGCGGGCAACCCCAGCACGCTGGAGGCATGTTCGTAAAACATCACGCGCCCACCATGCGCCCGGTGTTCTTCCAGCAGTGTCAGCCCTGTTGTTTCCGTCATCCCCACGACCCTTTTCATCTGGTCAGCCATACGTGCTCATGCTTACCATTACCCAGCATGCACAAACCATAATCGCACTGGCAACCCTGCGATGTATTGTGTGTTAAAATGGCACCGGGCATTCCGCCCAGTGACACAGAAACCGGAGATTTTTGAATGATCGTTGACCAGAAGGTCGGCTTACGCATTATCACGCGGGAAATCCTTATGGTCATCCTGCTTATGGCTGCGTGGGATCTGGTTGTTGTCATTCTTTTTCAGATTTTCCATCAGGAATGGATGGAACAGCCCAGCCTGCCCGTCTCCCTTATTGGTTCGGCACTGGCGCTGTTCATGGGCTTTCGCTCCAACAGTGCGTATGCGCGGTGGTGGGAGGGGCGCACATTATGGGGCGCCATTACCAATAACTGCCGCTCCTTTGGCCGGCAGGCCGGCACATTGCTGGGCGACCGGCATGACCTGATGTACGCCATTGCCGCCTACCCCCACGCCCTGCGCATGGCGCTTGGCCCGGTTGATGCCAGCGCGGATGTGGAGCGCCTGCTGCCCCCCCACATGCTCAAAGCCATTGAGCCATACCGCAACAAACCCAACGCCATTCTCTACCAGATTGGTCTGGGCGTGACGGAGGAAGTCACCCGCAAGGGCATAGATGGCGCCGTTCATGGCCAGATTGACCGCATCCTGTCCGACATTGCCAACGCACAGGGCGGGCTGGAGCGTATTCGCAACACCCCCCTGCCCATGCAGTTTTCCGCCCTGCCGCGCGCGCTGGTCAATATTTTCTGTATTGTTCTGCCCCTTTCCATGGTGCAGACGCTGGAATGGATTACCCCCCTTGGGTCATCGCTTGTGGGGTGCCTATTCCTTATTCTGGACAAGAGTGCAGACGACCTGCAAAACCCTTTTTCGGGCACTCCGCACGCACTGCCCATGGCAACCATGGCCCGTAATATTGAAATTGATGTGGTCCAGCCCACGGGTGACCAGACCGCACCACCCCTGCAGACACAAAACGGCGTCCAGCAATAAGAGCATTGCCGCCCCTATTCTTTATATTGCAGACAAACAGCGCATTTTATGCTACAGGTCTTGACCATGAACACGTTTAGAACACCTCCAAAAGGCGGCGTGACAGATGCAATGGCACGCACCGCTGCCGCCACCACTGCGGCCCAGGCCAAAACCAAGGTGAAAGACGAAGACCCTTTTCAGGAAGGGGATTCCATTGTCTATGCCGCTCACGGCGTCGGGCGTGTAGACCGGATCGGGATTGACGAAATTGCCGGGACAAAGCTGGAAGTGATCCAGATTTCCTTCCCCGGCAACCAGATGACCTTGCGTATCCCGCTTTCCAAGGCCCGCAAGTCTGGCCTGCGCAAGATTGTCTCGCGCGAGATTGTGGACAAAGCCATGTCCATCATCAAAGGCAAGCCGCATGTCAGCAAAGGCATGTGGGCCCGCCGGGCTGTTGCGTATCAGGAAAAAATCAACTCCGGTGATCTGGTACAGATTGCCGAAGTTCTGCGTGACCTGCGCCGCAACGTGGATAGTCTGGATGGCAGCTTTAGCGAACGCAAACTGTTCGAAGCCGCACAGGAGCGTTTTGTGGCGGAAGTTGCCGTGCTGGAAAAGAAAGAACCCAACGCGGTTCTGGAAGAGCTGACCGCGGTCATGAAAGCCGCCTGAGCTTTTTGGCCAAAGCGCGTTTTTCTTCTGGTCCAGTTTACCCTGACCCGGCATGGCACACAGCCCTGCCGGGTTTTTTATACCCCGCCAGAAACCGTGTGTTTTTACAGCCCGCCCCATAACCATGCGGAACACAACCATGCGCCCGCCCTCCACAACACCCGGCACGGAACTTACAACACTGCGCCACGCCATGCAGGCCATTCAGGCTGGCCAGTTCAGCCAGCCCCGTGCCCTGCTGGCCCCCCTTGTGGCGCAACAGAACGAACAGGCCCTGATCCTGCACGCCTTCTGCCTGTGTGGGGAGGGAGACAGCCATGCAGCCGCCCAGATTCTGGCGGACATTGGCTTGCGCAACCCCAGCAGCCAGCACCCCTTGCAGGATCTGAGCGAGACCATGGCTGCTCTGGACCAGCGCCCTGCCGCCATTGCCGTATGCCGCGCGGCAACCCGGCTTGCTCCGGCAGACACACGCATACACACGGCTCTGGGCGATCTGCTGGTCCAGACAGGCCAGTTCGAAGCCGCCATAACCACGCTAACAGAAGCAACCTCCAAGCACCCGCAGGATATGCTTGCCCATAACCTGCTCTCCATGGCGTATACCGAAAGCGGGGCGCTGGACACCGCCCTGCAATGCCTCACGGCATGCCTGCCCCATACCCCCAAAGATGTACCCACTCTGGCCAATATTGCCTCCGTTCTGGCAGCACAGGGGCAGATGGAGCAGTCTTTTGGCTATTTTGCCCAAGCACTGGCCCTGCGCCCGCAGGATGCCCGGATCAGGGTCAACCACTCCGTTGCCTTGCTCAAGGCTGGCCAGTACGCTCAGGGCTGGCGCGAGCATGAATGGCGCTTCCAGCTCCCCGGGCACACCAGCCTGCCCATGGAACGCCTTTTGCCAACCCTTGGCCCCAACACCGACCTGAGCGGCCAGCGTATCCTGATCACGCATGAGGAAGGGCTGGGGGATACGCTCATGTTTGCGCGCTATGTTCGCCCACTGGCCGAACGTGGCGCCATAACCCACCTGTGGGTGCCAGAAGCACTGGCGGACCTGTGCCGCAACATGCCGGGGGTACACACAGTGCAGGTTGGCGGCACGACCCCGGCCTATGACTGGCATTGCCCCTTTATCAGCCTGCCGCGGGTTTTTGCCGCAACATCGCAGCCATGGGGTGCCCCCGTGCCGTATATCCGGGCCAACAGCCACAAGGTTGCTGCACTGGCCCCGCTTTTGCCCATGAATGGCAAACTGAATGTAGGGCTGGTCTGGGGAGGTGCGCCACGCCCGACCTCCCACTTTGCCCATATGATTGACCGCAAGCGCTCCATGAGCCTGCACACCCTTGCTCCATTAGGGGCCATCCCGGGCATTAATCTGATCAGCCTGCAAAAAGGCCCTTACGCTGAACAGATGATGGACCCACCAGAAGGTATGATGCTCTACGACCCGACGGACAGCCTGCACACTCTGGATAACACGGCAGCCCTGATCATGGGGCTGGACGTGGTGGTAACGGTCGATACCTCTGTTGTTCATCTAGCCGGGGCGCTGGGCAAACCCGTCCTGCTGATGGACCGTTACGATAACTGCTGGCGCTGGCTGCATGGGCGAGAAGATACCCCATGGTACCCAACCCTGCGCATTATCCGCCAGACCACACCCCGCCAGTGGGATAATGTTATGGTACGCGTTGCGCAGGCGCTGGCAGACATGGCCGCACAGCGGCGTTGAGCCATCCAATAAAAAAGGCGGCCCGCACATATGCCGGGCCGCCTTTTTTTGTCTGTTCTGGCTGGAACGGTTTAGCCGGATGTTCCGGTCCGTGCCTGCACCGGGGTTGAAATCATACGGGCGTCGCTCCCGTTCCCGATAACCTCAAACACCCCAAGTGCGCGGCGTACGCGCCCATCCGGCAGCAGGGTAAACGTGCCATCCACCCCGGCAAAACCACCCGGACGCGTCAGGGATTCAGCGGGGTAGCCGGGCACGCCGCTGCGGGCCACGGTCAGCGCTGCGGTTGCCGCATCGTAAGACATATCAGCCAGTGGCTTGGGCATGTGGTGATTACGCGCCATGAAGCGCGTGACAAAAGCCTGACGGGAGGTGGGGTCAGGTGCCGCATACCACGCCCCCTTGATCGCCCCGAGCTTGGAGGCAAAAGATGCCCACAACCCCGGCCCCATAATGCGGACATCAGGCATATTAACCTGCGTAACAACCAGCGCATCCAGCACGTTTTTCAGCCCCAGCCCAATATCGGCCAGCAACAGGGCATCAAACGGCGGAGCGCCCAGTGTAACCTGCGGGGCTGCCGGGGCTACAAGGGTTGCCGCACCATTGGGTGCCTGCCCCGGCTGGGCAATGGGGGCCGCAGGCTGGTTGGGGTCCTGCCCAAGGGCTGCTGCCAGACTGGCAGGCAACTGCGCAACCTTTGGCAGTTCGGTCAGGCCGGATACTTCACTGGGGTTACCGCTTGTTGTGGTGGCACCGGGTACGGGGTTTGAAGGCATGGCCTGCTTGACTGCGGCAACGCGCGCATCATAGCCCGATAGCTGGCGCAGCGTCTGGGTAATCCCGTCTGCCGTGCCGTTATGGTAGGCTATGGTGGGTGCTGCCAGACCCTGATCACGGCAGGCGCTGACAAGACCATTCCCCATAGCGTGGCCCAGAGCATTATCGGGCAGCAGGGCCGCAAAATGCTGCCGCCCGTCCCGCTTGGCCTGCGCAACAAGCTGCTGCACCTGCTCCTCGGGGGTAATGCCCATAACCCACACACCGGGCCGCCCCTGCGTAATGTCGCTGGTAAAGGCCAGCACGGGAATACCTGCCGCCTGTGCTGCGGGGGCCGCTACTGCGGTGTCTCCACTGGTCAGCGGGCCAAGCAGAATACCATCCCCGGCCTGCAAGGCGGCGGACGTGGCCGAAGCAGCGCCCCCTATGGCTGCCGTATCATGCACATCCATCTGCATATCGGGGGGCAGTCCTTCCCCCCCAAGGGCGAGTTGCACACCGGCAAGCAGTTCGTGCCCAAGGGCTGCATTGTTGCCACTCAACGGCAGCAGCACCCCAACCTTGTGGCTGGTGGCCTGCGTGGCTGGCGCGCTCACCGCACCCATACCCGATGTTCCGGACTGGTCGGCACATCCGGCAAGGATCAGCCCTGTTACGCCAAGGGCAGCCACTCCGGTCTTGCACAATGCCCGGTTTGCCGCCAGACCTTGACGGGAAAGCCCTGACAGGAGCGAGTATGCACGCGTCATCATCCAGATCATCCTCTACCAACACCCCGTCCGAGGCACCGTCTTCCAATGGGATCGAACCTTTGCATACCGAAGGACATGCGCCAAGTCATGCGCGTTTTTCAGGTGGGCTTGTGCTGGTTGCGACCCCTATTGGCAATCTGGGGGATTTCAGCCCCAGAGGGGCGGAGGCACTGGCCCGGGCCGATCTGGTTTTGTGTGAAGATACCCGCATGACAGCCCGCCTGCTGGCGGATCGGGGGATTTCTGTCCGGACAGAAGCCCTGCATGAACATAATGAGCGCCAGCGCGTACCCAACCTGATCCGCCGCTTAAGCGAAGGGGCGCAGATTGCCCTTGTATCCGACGCAGGCATGCCCCTGCTCTCGGACCCCGGTTTCAGGCTGACGCGCGCCGCCATTGATGCCGATATTCCCGTAACCGTTGTCCCCGGCCCCAACGCGGCACTGACGGCCCTTGTCCTGTCCGGCCTGCCGCCCCACCCGTATATGTTTGTGGGCTTTCCGCCCCCCCGCTCCGCCGCGCGGAAAGAAACATTCGCCCGGCTGCACGCAGCCGAACGCGCCGGGCTGAGTGCAACACTGATCTGGCATGAAGCCCCCCACCGTCTGGCGGAAACACTGGCAGACATGGCCAGCGTATTCGGCCCCGACCGCCCCTGTGCCGTAGCGCGGGAGTTGACCAAACGGTTTGAGGAGGTCAAGCGCGGCACGGCAGAAGAGCTGGCCACGTTTTATGCCCAGACCCCACCACGGGGCGAAATTACCGTACTGCTCGGCCCGGCCCCGGAAGTTGAAACTTCCGCTGATGATCTGGACACCACATTACGCGCCCTGCTGGGCACGCATTCGGTCAAGGATGCCGCAGCACTGGCAGCCGCAGCAGCGGGCCTGCCCAAACGCACGGTCTATGCGCGCGCGCTGGAACTGGCGGCAGAAGCAAAAGAAGCATAAAAAAAACACCCCGGCTCCCTTGCGGGCCGGGGTGCCGCGGCAGGCTAGAGCGCGCCCGCAACCTCGCCTGCGGCATGGCCGCTGGCCCATGCCCAATGGAAGTTGTAGCCCCCCAGCCAGCCCGTTACGTCCACGGCTTCGCCCACCACATACAGCCCCGGCACGGATTGCGCCTCCATGGTGCGAGAAGACAGGGCTTTGGTATCTACCCCTCCGCGCGTGACCTCGGCCTTGGCAAAGCCTTCCGTCCCCTGCGGTTTAAGCTCCATGCTGTGGACCCGCTGCGCCATAAGCCGGATGTCCCGGTCGGCCCATTCCGCCAGTGTACGCTCGGGCGCGCCCAGTTCCACCATGGCGTGGGCCAGACGTTGCGGCAGCCAGCGTGCCAGTGCCCCGGCGCCCCTGGCTTTGGAGCCTTCCTTTTTCAGCTTCATGAGCAGGGCGGCAATATCCTGCCCCGGCAGAAAGTCCACAAACAGGGGCTGCCCCGCAGACCAGTAGGAGGAAATCTGCAACAAGGCCGGGCCAGACATGCCTCGATGCGTGAACAGCAGGGCTTCCTCAAACGTGGTTTTGCCACATGTGACCCGCACGGGGAGCGAAAGCCCGGCCAGTGAGCGCACCCATTCCTCGCTCTCCCCACCAAAGGTCAGCGGAACAAGAGCGGGTTCGGGCTGAATAACCGCAAGGCCAAACTGCCGCGCCATTTCATACGCAAAGCGGCTGGCCCCCAGTTTGGGAATGGACAGCCCACCCGTTGCCAGCACCACGGAACGGGCGGTCATATCCCCCCGGGAGGTCTGGACCCGGAACACATCGGATTTGCTGACATCATAAACCCGCACATCAGTCAGGATCCGCACACGGGCTGCGGCACACTCGTTGAGGAGCATCTGCACAATATCATGTGCGGAATTATCGCAAAAAAGCTGGCCGAGTTTTTTCTCGTGCCAGGCAATGCGATGTTTGGCCAGCAGGTCCAGAAAATGGCTGGGCTGATACCGGCTGATGGCCGATTTTACAAAATGCGGGTTAGCAGACAAAAACCGGTCGGCCCGCATGGTCTGGTTGGTAAAGTTACACCGCCCACCACCAGAAATAAGGATTTTCCGCCCCACTTCCGGCCCATGCTCCAGCACTGCTACGCTGCGGCCATGCTGGCCTGCCGTCAGGGCGGCCATTAACCCGGCCGCTCCCCCACCGATGACAAGAACATCAAACATCGGCGTTACGTTTTTTTGTGTCAAAATATCAGAAATCCAGATTGGTATAGTAATCAGGCGGCGTAATGCCGGAAACCCGGTCGTTCAGCAGTGGGCGAAAGCACGGGCGGGACTTCATTTTGGCGTACCAGTCACGCACGGCGGGCACCTTGGCCCAGTCTATGTCGCCAATAAAATCGAGGCAGGACAGGTGTGCAGCCGCCGTAAAATCGGCAAGGGATAAAAAGTGCCCCCCCAGCCAGCTCCTGTTTTCGGCCAGGTCGTTCACGTATTTCATGAGCGGACGCATGGAGGCATAGGCCTCACGCAGGGCACCGCCATCGGGGTTGCCGCGCCCGCTCAGGCGCTTCATCACCCGTTCATCAATAAACCGGCCTGAGACTTCACGGGCGAACAGCGTTTCAAACCACGCGACAACACGGCGCACTTCCACCCGCTCGGCCAGTGTGCGGCCCAGCAGAGGAATATCGGCATACGCCTCTTCCAGATATTCGCTGATCACGTACACATCGGGTACGATCAATCCGTTATCTTCCACCAGAACGGGCACATCACCCGCGGGGCTGAGCGCCAGAAATTCGGGGCGTTTTTCCCACGGGCGTTCAACAATGGCTTCAAACGGCAGGCGTTTTTCACCCAGCACAAGGCGCACCGTGCGGCTGGCTGGAGAAAGGGGGAAATGGAACAGGGTACGCATACCCTAGTGCTTTATGCCATTGCATGCAGCCACGCCAGAGGGAAAACCGGGCAAAGCCCATCAATTTCCACATATTCCTTTTGTGCGGCAAAAACTAACCCGCAACACAAACTTCTCTGTTGCAATACAACCCTGTTATTCTACACGCTAACTGGCGTTCCTGTTTTTGAGAGAGCATCTGTTCGTTGTCCGGCACACATTCCAATTCCTCCCGCATCCGTATGTCTGGGCGCTCCTTTCTGGCCCTGACCCTCACACCGGAAACACCGCTGGTGGACTGGCTGGCCGCACTGGACCACCAGATCCAGCGCGCAGTGGGCTTTTTTGCGGGCAAGCCTGTTATTCTGGACCTCAGCCTCATGCAGGCAGACACACCCGACTTGCCCCACCTCCTACCCGCCCTGCAAGAACGCGGCATACGCGTGCTGGGCATAGAAGGGGGAGACAGGTCCTGGCCTGCCGTAGCCGACTGGGCATGGCCGGAAAGCCCGATGGGTGGGCGCGCCTCCGGCCCGGTCAGCATCCCGGAAGGGGAAAAAACCCCAACACTGGCCCCTACCCTTGTGGTGGAAGAAAGCGTGCGCTCCGGCCAGCACATTATCTGGCCTGATGGAGATGTGGTTATTCTGGGGGCCGTGTCCTCGGGGGCGGAAGTCACGGCTGGTGGGTCCGTGCATATTTATGGCGCACTGCGGGGCCGCGCCATTGCTGGCATTGGCGGCAATGCGGACTCTCGGATTTTTACCCGCAACCTTGCCGCCGAGCTTGTTGCCATAGACGGATTCTACGCCACGGCGGAAGAAATGGACGCAAAATGCACCGGCAAACCCACACAGGTCATGCTTGCGGGGGAAACTCTGGTATTCAAACCCCTACCCTGATGCGGGTTTGAATAAAACATGCTACAAAAGCCGTATTAATGTCACATTATACGTTTCATTTTCGCGCACAGATTGTAATGTCTCACCCAGATTGGGCCGTGGCATAAAGCGCGCGCCTTTACTGGCTTGCATAAGGAAGAGGAAGACTGATGGCAAAGGTTCTGGTCGTCACGTCAGGCAAAGGGGGTGTCGGCAAGACCACCACCACCGCAGCTCTTGGGGCAGCATTGGCCAAGGCTGGCCAGAGCGTGGTTCTGGTGGATTTTGACGTTGGTCTGCGTAACCTCGACCTTGTCATGGGGGCCGAACGCCGCGTGGTGTTTGACCTGATCAACGTTATTCAGGGGGACGCCAACCTTGCTCAGGCCCTGATCAAGGACAAGCGGGTTGATACGCTCTCCCTCCTCCCCGCGTCCCAGACGCGCGACAAGGACGCCCTGACGCCAGAAGGTGTGGCCAAGGTTATTGCCGACCTGAGCAAAAAGTTTGACTGGGTGATCTGTGACAGCCCCGCAGGGATTGAGCGCGGCGCACAAATGGCCATGCACCACGCCGACATGGCCGTGATCGTGACCAACCCCGAAGTCTCCTCCGTGCGTGACAGTGACCGCATTATCGGCATGCTGGACAGCACAACGGAAAAAGCCAAAGCCGGTGAGAAAATGGAGAAGTTCCTCCTGATCACCCGCTACGACCCGCAGCGTGCCGCCCGTGGCGACATGCTGGGCACGGACGATGTGCTGGAAATTCTGTCCATCCCGCTGCTGGGCATTATCCCCGAAAGCGCAGATGTGCTCAAGGCATCCAACGTGGGTGCGCCCGTAACCATTGCAGAACCGGATAGCGCGCCAGCCCGCGCTTATACCGAAGCCGCTCGCCGCCTGATGGGAGAGAAGGTGGAAGTCACCATTCCCACAGAACGCAAGGGCCTGTTTGACTGGCTGTTCAAACGGAGAGTCGCATGACATTCCTCTCCAGCATTTTCAAGCGCCGCTCCTCGGCGCCGGTTGCGCGCGATCGGCTACAGATTTTGCTGGCGCACGAACGTATTGCTGTTGGTGATGGCAAGGATGACCTGCTTGCCAAACTGCACCGTGAGATCATGGAAGTGATCAAGCGGCATGTCGCGGTCGATCAGGACAAGGTTCAGATTAAAATGGACCGTGGCGCGCAATGTTCGGTGCTGGAAATTGATGTGGAAGTTCCCGGCCTGACCGACAGGGCCGAAAACGCCAAAAAAGACTGACAGCACCTATTATGCCCCAGCATAGCAGGCCCAAGCGGTCTGTTATGCTGCCAGTACGCAAACGCCCTGCTCGCGCCATATCTCTGGTATGGTGCGAACAGGGCGTTTTTCATACATAGGCCATAAAAGCGCCTTAGCCGGGCAGAAGAGGCTCCAGCCATTCCTTAGCCTGCATGAAGTCCCGCTTAAGGGCTTTTACCGCAGCATCCGCATCCCCCGCCCGGAAGGCCTGAAGCAGTTGCAGGTGTGGGTGGTCGGGGTTGGCAGGGCTTATGGTAGGCAGGCCATTGGCGGCGGCATAAATTGGTCCCATGCGGGTCCATAGCCCCCGGATCAGCCCCACAGTAACCGACAGCCTTGAAAAACCAGCCCCGGTGCTATGGAAATACACATTGGTTATGGCCGTTGCATGCGGCTCACCCGCCTCATACGCGGCAATAAACGCCGCGTGCTTTTCTTCAAGCACGGCAATCTGCTCGGGCGTGATATGGGCGGCCAGATCGCGGGTTACGCGCTCTTCCAGCACTTCGCGCACCCCATGAATATCCAGAAAAACAGGGCGGGAAGTCAGCGGGACACACGCCGTATTGCGCTCATCCAGCACCAGTGCCTGCTCGGATACAAGGCGCAGCAATGCCTCACGCACAGGGGTTGGGCTTAAGCCCAGCGATGCAGCCAGTGGGCGCAGCACCAGCCGCTCCCCACCCTGATACCGGCAATAAATCAACTGGTCACGGATCTGCTGGTAGGCATACGCCGCCAGAGCGCCCCGCCCTTCGGGCCTGCTCTCACCCTGCGCTGGAATGGTGATGGTGTTAAATGTCATTGCGCATGTGCCATTTGCCTGTTCAGAAACTGACTGTAGAGACCATTCTGCTGCTCAAGTTGCGCAGGAGAGCCGTCCTCTGCAATTCTGCCATCCTGCATAACAACGATTCTGTCAAAGTTTCGCAGGGTGGACAAGCGATGCGCCACGGCAATAACCGTGCGCCCCACCATAAGCCGGTCCAGTGCGCGCTGGACGTGCTCCTCGCTTTCCGTATCCAGCGCGCTGGTTGCTTCGTCCAGGATCAGAATAGGAGCATTGCGCAAAAAAGCCCGTGCAATGGCAATGCGCTGGCGCTGCCCGCCCGAGAGCTTGACCCCTCGATCCCCCACAATTGTCTCAAACCCTTCGGACAGGGCATCAATAAACGTGGCGCATCCGGCAGCAGCAGCAGCGGCGCGCACCGCCTCGTCACTCGCATCGGGCCGGCCGTAGCGGATGTTTTCCATCACGCTGCGATGCAGAAGCGAGACATCCTGCGGTACAACAGACAGGCAGGCCCGCAGGGCGTCATCTGTCAGTTCACGGATGTCCTGCCCGTCGATCAGTATGGAGCCGGACTGCACAAAGCGCATGCGCTGCAACAGGGCCAGCACCGTACTTTTGCCCGAGCCTGAACGCCCCACCAGCCCCACACGGCTCCCTGCGGCAATGTGCAGGTTAAAATGCGCCAGAACCGGCTCCCCTCCGGGGTAGGCAAAGGTTACATCGCCAAAGCGGACATCACCCCGCACGGGGCTGGGCAGGTCGGCGGCAACCTGCGGGTCGGGCATGTCATGCGGTACCAGCAGGGAGGACAGCACCTCGGACAGGCGCGCATTGTGCTGAATGGTTTCCACCAGTGCCAGAGCCAGATCGCGCGTGCCGTGCAGAATGGCAAAACCCAGCGTGATCACCATAACCACCTGCCCCACACTGGCCTGTTGCCACTGCCACAGCAGCACGGCCCAGACCAGCAGGCCCGTCGTGAGCACTGCGGTCATGCCCGCATGAATCATACGGAGCTGTTCCATATAGCGCAGGGATTTGAGCCGCTCGCCCATTTCCCGCTCGGTCAGGGCATTAAAGCGCTGGCGTTCGCGGTTGCGCATACCAAAGGCACGGACAAGGGCAATATTGCCCATAACATCCAGTGTCTCGCCCTCCAGCCCGGCGGCGGCCACCGCGTAATGCCCATGCAGCCTGCGCCCCTTGAGTGCTAAACGGAACATGATCAGGCACAAACCGCCAGCCAGCAGAACAGTCGCCCCACCCATGGTCAGGCTGACCGAGAGCATGAGCACCACAGAGAGCAGCACATTCAGGCTGGGCGGGAGCACGTTCCATGCCAGCATATTCTCAATGGTGAAGCTGACATTCCCCGCCGTTGCAATACGCGCGGCAAGGGATGCGGGCATACGATCAGCAAAATAAGCTGGAGAGTGGCCCGTTAAAAACCGGAACAGGTCCTGCCGTATATCCCCCGTAACCGCCACAAATGTCCGGGCGGCAAACCAGCCTGCAATACGCCAGCATATGTTGTCCGCCACGATCAGCCCGATCAGCACCCCCACGGCGGCCCATACGCCCGTAACCGCAGCCGCGCCGGAGTGGCTGGTCATCAGGTCCACCAGATGGCGGATACCGTAGGAGGAGAGCACAATGCAGCTTATGGCCCCACCCACGGCCCCAAAAACCAGTGTATGCCCCACTGGCCTTGCGCGCATGTAGCGCAGCAAAAAGCGTACCGGCCGGCCGGCATAGGCGGGCAAGGCTTCATCGGGTACGGTTACATGGGCGGATACGGGGTTGGCCCCGTCGGTCTTGTTGTTTTTGTCGTCCACCAACACGCTCTGGTTTTCTTCCCTGGCAGAATACGCCTGACCCAACAGCCAGACCGGAACAGCACCCATCCTGCCTGCCGCAGTCGGGTATTGCATCCACATTACGTGTCTTTCCGGCTTATCCCAAACAGGTTTTAACGCATACCAACACGCGGCCCACGCCATGCCCGTTATGATTCCGAACCAACCGGAAGCGCCAGAACCCCTTGTTATAACGATAAACATTGCGTGATGAGCCACGACCCGAGGCAACCATCCTTCACCTGTTTTTCAACTTTTCCACCCTGTTCTGTGGCACGGGCTATCCGCTACTGGCTCATCTCCAAACAGAATTTTTCCCGGCCCACATATGCTAAAAATTATATAAATCCCTGAAAATATTACACTATTTTAACTGAAATAACGCAGCATCCAGCAGGCCCCACACACAACCGGGGCACACGCCACCCAATGCGCGCATATCAGAACGCCCAAAAACGGGGGGCAACCGCACTGCCTGCGCAGCCTTGCCGCCCATTATCCACATATTGACGACAGCAAGCCTTGGCTTCCACAGAGAACATGAGAATTCAAGGGAGTACACAGTTCATGGCATCGCGAAAAAAGGCACTGTTGGCTACTGTCATGGCTGCATCAGTTGCCGGGGTGCCTTATATGCTCCCCACGCTTGCCTACGCGGATGACTACGCAGACCTGCTGGATGTTCTGCGTGCCAAGGGCAGCCTGACCAGACATGAATATGACACACTTCTGGCCAAGCATGTCCACCACGCCGCCCTTGCGGCTGAACCCCGTGCAGCACGCCCGGCCCATGTAGCTTCCGGCGGCACGCGCACGGCCATGGCGCATGCAGCCCGTGGTGCGCAATCGGGCTATGAGCCAGGTATCCGCTTTGACCCCGGCGCGGGTGAAAACGACATATCCCTGCGAGCAGAAGATGCCGCCACCCGGGCAGAAGCCAGCGCGCGCTCCGCACAGGAAGCCGCCAAAGCGCTGGATAGCGGCAATTTTGTACGTGTTGCCAAATATGTGCCGGGCAAGGGGCTGACCTTTAAAGCCGGCCCCATAGACATCAACCTTTCAGGCTTTGTGAACGGTTTTTACACCTATAACAGCCCTGCGGGTGGCCGCCCTGTTGCCGGTGGTGTTTCCTCCGGGTCTTCGGGCTTTGATTCCTCCGCGGTCAGGAACGGGCTGCTGCCTGCCGGGTTTATTCTCAAAATGAACACCGTGCAGCAGGGTATGGATATTTCCGCTGTTCTGGGCATGTATCCGGGGCTGGACAACGCCAAACCTGCCGCCTTTAACGCCAACTCCGGCGGTAGCCCCGTTGGGCTGGGCACCGCAGGCATCGACCTTCGTCAGGTGTACATGACCTTTGGCAACAAGGACATGGGGACCTTCAAGATCGGTCGTGATCTGGCCCTGTTCGCCAGCGATGCGATCATGAACGATGCAACCCTGCTCAGTGTTGGTTCCACAGGCAGCAATACCTCCCCTGCCAATACATCGCTGGGCCGTATTGGCGTGGGTTATGTGTACGCGGACTGGATCCCCCAGATCTCCTATACCTCCCCCAAGCTGGGTGGTTTTCAGGGGTCAGTGGGTATCTTCCAGCCGCTGGATGAATTTGGCTACGCCGATGCCACAAACCCCACCGCGGCCTCCGCTGCCAGCCAGTATTCGGCCGGGTCCACCCAGCATTCCTCCCCCATGGTGCAGGGCCGCGCCGTGTATGATTTTTCCGTCTCCGATGTGCAGTTCCACATCTGGGCCAGCTTCCTGATCCAGCACATGCAGGGGCTCAGCAGCCTGCAGGCAGATGGCAAAACACCCCTGCTCAGCTCCGACCAGCACCACAGCGCGATGGTGGAAGCGGGGGATATTGGCACCAAGGTCACCTATGGTCCGCTTGAAGGCGTTGCCTACTACTACCGTGGCAGCGGGCTGGGCACGACCGGCCTGTTCTTTGATGGTGTGGATGCCAGTGGCCGCAAACGTGACTCGGAAGGGTATTACGTGCAGGGCGCCTACCATATTACCAAAAAATTCCGTCTGGTTGGCAGTTATGGCGTAAGCAACCTGTATCTGGCTGGTGGGGAAAATACGGCTCTGGAAAGTCAGGCGGGTTCCGCGGGGCTTGTGCGCCGCAACCAGTCCGAGGTCGGGGCCGCCTATTACCAGATGACCGACTGGCTGACCGTGGTTGGCGAATATTCGCACACGTCCTCCTCCGCACATGGGGGCAGCAAGGAGAGCGACAACACCGCATCTGGCGGTGTCATGCTGATGTTCTAGTCCGGTCAAGGGGTTCTGCCGTCTCTATTTTATAGACCGATTACAGCCCGGGCTGTTGCCTCTGACACCACGGAGGTAGATAACCGAGAGCATGACTGTCCGCTCCCTTCTTCTGTGGCTCCAACACCATTTTTTAACGCTGGACCGCTACGTGCTGCGCCAGTTGCTGGTGGCGCTGGCAGCCACTACGGGCGGGCTGGCGGCACTGATCTGGCTTATGCAGTCCCTGCATTTTGTGTCGCTGGTTGTGGACAGGGGCCTGTCCCTGCGTGTGTTCATAGAACTGACCAGTCTTTTGCTGCCGTCCTTTGTGGCGGTGGTCATGCCCATTACCACCTTTATTGTCAGCCTGTTTGTTTACCAGCGTCTGGCCAGCGACCGTGAGCTTACGGTCATGCAGGCTGCGGGGCTTTCCCCCTTCTCTCTGGCGCGGCCGGGGCTGATCTGCGCGGCACTTTCCACCCTGATCGTGTTTGTACTCAACGTGTGGATTGTCCCCTCCTCCTACCATGCGTTCCGCCAGTACGAGCTCCAGATCAGGAACAAGATGGCGGCTTTTATGCTGCAGGATGGTGTTTTTACAAAAGTATCAAACACCATGACCGTCTATATCCGCTCGCGCGACCAGAACGGGGTTTTGTGGGGTATTCTGGTGGAAGATGACCGGCAACCCGACAACCATGCCACAATTCTGGCCAGCCACGGCAATATGGTCATGGTCAATGACGTGCCGCGCGTTGTGCTTTATGATGGGTCCCGTCAGGTTCTCGACCGCAAAACCGGCCGGTTGAACATGCTGGTTTTCAAACAGGACACCATGGATTTTTCTACCGCACACCCATCAAGCCAGCATCTGCGTGATTCAGCCGAGATGTCCCTCTCCGAGCTGCTCTCCCCCGACCCCAGCGCTGTTTCGGCACGGGATACGGGCAAGTTCAAGGTGGAAGGCTGGCGGCGCCTGACCTCCCCGCTAACCTGTTTTTCCTTTGCCATGATCGGCATGTTTGCCATGCTCCGGGGCGCGTTCTCGCGCCATGGCAGCGTAACGCGCCCGCTTGTAGCGGTGCTGTGTGTTGTCGGGTTGCTGGCCGTAACCATGCTTTTGCAAAATCTGGCCGGGCGCAACATGCGGCTTATTCCCCTTATTCCGCTCTTTGCCACGCTGCCCGGGCTGGTCTGTGCCTATCTGCTATTCATGCCGGAAATAAAAGCCAACCGCCGCCAGCCCCAGCAGGCATGAGAGGACGCCCGAACGCATGATCGTTGCCGTCACCCTCTCGCGTTATATTGCGCGGCAGTTCCTGCTGTGCGTGCTGACCATGATTGCGGCCCTGACGGGTATTATCTGCCTGTTTGACCTGATTGACCTGTTCCGCCGGGTTTCCTCCCGCCCTGAAGTTTCCTCCAACATCGTGACGGAAATTGCCGGGCTGCACGTACCTTATTTTGCCATGGAAATTCTGCCGTTTGGCATTCTGCTGGGCGGCATTGTGTGTTTCTGGCGGCTGACGCGCTCATCCGAGCTCATAGTCGCGCGTGCGGCGGGGCTTTCGGTCTGGCAGTTTCTGGCAGCACCTCTGGCCTGCGCCATTCTGCTTGGCATTACGGCCACATGCGTGATCTCCCCCCTTTCCTCCGTCATGTACCGCCGCGCTGCGGATCTGGACCAGCAGTACCTCCGCTCCGACGGAGGGCCTCTCAGCCTTTCTGGCGGTTCACTGTGGCTGCGTCAGGCAGACACACAATACGACCCGCACGGCGTAACCATGCTGCATGCGGGGGACGTACAGGTAACTCAGGGGCAACTGCATATTCGCGATATCAGCGTGTTTCGGCTCGACCATGAAGACAAGCTGATCATGCGAATCGAATCCCCCAGAGGGGCTTTGAAAAACGCAGGGTGGGAGCTTACCGAGGCATCTGTGGTCCGGCCCAACAACATTCTAACGCCTGTTGGCGTCATCGTCCTCCCCACAAGCCTGACCCTTGATCGGGTGCAGGAAAGCTTTGCCTCGCCCGACACGCTTTCCGTCTGGGCGCTGCCGGGTTTTATAACCTTGCTGGATCATTCAGGTTTTTCATCCATACGCCACCGTATTCATTTCCAGTCTCTTCTGGCATTACCTATACTGGCTGGCACCATGGCACTGGTTTCCGCCGGTTTTTCCATGCGTCCGTCACGGCGGGGGGGCGTTGCCAAAATGGTTGGGTCTGGTGTTGCGGCGGGTTTTCTGCTTTTCACCATATCCAAAGTCGCTGAGCAGTTAGGAAAGTCAGGAGCGCTTCCCCCCGTTCTGGCTGCATGGGCACCTACCCTTGCCGGGCTTTGTCTGGCTGTTGCACTACTTCTTCATCTGGAGGATGGCTGATTGATCGTGGCGCTCCGGCCCTTTTGCTGCGCTCTGCTGCGCCGCCGCTCCACCCTGAGTGCTGCAACAGCGCTGGGCAGCGTTGCCGCGTGTCTGGTGATCAGCCAGCCCAAAGCGGCTTTTGCGCAGTTCAAGCCCCGGTCCATGCACGTCAACTCCCAGCAGCGGACATCCCCCAACGACCCGGCCACCTTTCAGGCGGACAAGGTCGATTACAACGATGTGGAACACACCGTAACCTGGACCGGCAACGTGCAGGTATGGCAGGGCGACCGCGTCCTGCGTGCGGACAAGATCGTGTACGACCGGGATTCAGGCCTTATGGCCGCGCGCGGGAATGTGGCCACCATCCAGCCCAATGGCTCGGTCATATACGCCCATTATGCCGAGCTGACAGGCGGCATGAAGGACGGGATCATGCTGCATGTGAACTCCACCATGCCAGATAACGCCAAACTGGCCGCTAACGGCATGCGGCGCACAGGCGGCAAGATCAACGATATGAGCCGCGCCGTATACACGGCCTGCGAAATCTGTGAAAAAGACAAAACCCGCCCGCCCTTCTGGCAGTTCCGCGCCTTTAACGCGACGCAGGACCTTGAACACCAGAAAATAGACTTCCGTGATGCCTATCTGGATATTCTGGGCGTACCAGTTGTCTACCTGCCCTATTTTTCCATGACCGACCCCTCGGCCAAGCGGCGCAGCGGTTTTCTTATGCCCGGGCTTACCCCGCATGACCGTTATCTGGGCACCTATGTTACCATTCCCTACTACTGGGTGATCAACCAGCAGTCAGACATGAACATACAGGGGTTGTTTGCCACCAAAACGGGGCCGCAGCTAAGCGGACTTTACCGCAACCGCCTGAACTTTGGCCAGTTGAGCGTACGTGCAGGCGTAGCCTACGATACGCACAGAGCCGAGATGTACACCAACAACTTCGGCCATCAGGAAAAAAGCGGCGGCAACCATGGCTTGCAAGGCCATGTGTTCATCAGCGGCAACTTCTCCATCAACAAATACTGGCGCGCGGGTGCGAACATCAACTACACCAGCTCCGCCAACTACATGCGTGACTACCGTGTGCAGGGTTATGGGGCAGATACCCTGAACTCCAACGCTTACCTGGAAGGGTTTGGCACCGGCTCCTACAACCGGCTGGACGGGCAGTACTATGAAGGGCTGAACCAGGGGATCATTCACAACAGGGACCTGCCTCTTGTGCTGCCCCGCTACACCTACAGCTTTACCGGCCAGCCCGACATGCTGGGTGGGCGTCTGAGCGTCAACACAACAGACTTCAATGTAAAGCGTGATAACGGGGTTTCCGACCAGCGTGGCGAGTTGCAGCTGAACTGGAACCGCCCGTTCCACACCAAAATGGGCCAGCAGTTCCTGCTGACCCTGCGGCTGGATTCAATGGTCTATCGCGCCCGCAAACTGTACCAGCAGCCAACCTATTATAATACGTCCCATACCTCCGTAACCGGGCAGGTTCTGCCAACCATAGCCCTTAAAACCAACTGGCCGTTTGTGCGGACTTTTGAGCACGGCCGGGGCACGCAGCTGATCGAGCCGATTGTGCAGGGCATTTACGCCCCCAATACCGGCAACAACGGCAACGACATGATCCCCAACGAAGACAGCATGAGCTACGAGTTTACCGATAGCACGCTGTTTGCCCTCAACCGGTATCAGGGCACGGACAGGCTGGACGGCGGGCTACGCGGCAACGTGGGTGTGCATGCCAACTGGACATGGGACGGGCATATTGTGGACCTGCTGGCAGGCGAAAGTTTTCAGCAGCACATTACACATGACATGATCCCCTACTCCGGGCTGGATCACCATGCGTCGGATGTGGTGGCACGCGCACGCGTTATTCCCAGCCAGTATTTTGACTTCACGGCCCGCATGCGTCTGGACCCGCACAAGACCAAAATCAACTTTGGTGATGCGCTTTTCAGCGCAGGTGTGCCGCACTTCCGCATTCGTGGCGGTTATATTTACGAGCCCGTAACGCCCTACTACTACTTTGCCACCAACTACCGCGCCTACTCCCCCAACCAGCTTTACACGACACAGACCAGCGAACTCAGTGGCGGGGTCTCCGTGGACTGGCAGAACTGGCACGCTTCTGGCTTTTCGCGGCGCAGCCTCTCACGCAAGAACTTCGTCTCTCTCGGCGGGGATCTTGGGTATGATAATGACTGCTTCGCTATCGACTTCATGTATCTGAAGCAATACACCACCATTGGTGGGCAGCAGCGTAACTCGACCTATCTGGTCACGGTAAGCCTTAAAACCCTGGGGGCTTTCGGGCTCAAGTAAGAACCGCTTCAAAAATAGTGCCATCTCCGGTATCACAAACAGATCGTTCTGATATGGCAGAAAGCTGAAAGACCGTTCCGTATGCGTCTGCGCTCCTTAACACTGGCTTGTTGTTCTCTTACCGCGCTGGCTCTTCCGGTCTGTGCGGCGGCTCCCCATGCGGCAGCGGCCACCCACCACCACTCATCTGCCGCCAAATCCGCGCAGGCGCCTGCTGCCGAGGCACAGCCCGAACCGGATGACATGATCGTTGCGGTCGTCAACAGCATTCCCCTCACCAAGAGAGACGTGGACAACCGCGGCAAGCTGTTTGCCCTTTCCACCGGCCTGCCTGTGTCCGATGACCTGATGGCCCGCCTGCGCCCGCAGATTATCCGCCAGATGATTGATGAAAAGCTGCGCACACAGGAAATCCTGAGCCGCCACATCAATATTGCGCCTGAACAGATTGCCGCCGCCATTGGCAATATTGAAAAACGCAATGGCATGCCCGAAGGCACCCTGCGCAACCATCTTGCAAAGGATGGTGTCTCCCTGACCACGCTGATCGACCAGTTGCGCGTCCAGATCGGCTGGATTCAGGTCCTGCGGCAGGAGCTTGGGCCACGCTCGCGCGTATCCGCTGGTGATATTGCCCAGCGACAGGCCGCGCTAAAGCGTGAAGAAGGCCGGACGGAATACGAAATCAGCGAAATTTTTGTCAAGGTGGACGACCCCCGCCATGCGGAGGAAGAACTCGCCTTTACCAATACGGTTATTGACGAACTGCACAAAGGCGCGCCCTTCCCCATTGTTGCAGCCCAGTTCTCCCAGAGCCAGACAGCGCTTGACGGTGGCTCCATGGGCTGGGTGCAGGAGGATGAGCTGGACCCCAGCGTGGTCGATATTGTCCGCCGGATGCCTGTGGGCATCGGCGCTGTTTCCAACCCCATTACCGTGCCCGGCGGGTTCCTGATTGTCACACTGAACGGCAAGCGGGTTGTGGGCAAGGAAATGGGGCATATGGTTGATGTCCGTCAGGTTTTTGTCGGGTTTGACACACCGCTCGACCCACAGCATGTGACCCCCCAGCAGGAAGCTGCTCTCCAGAAAGCCATGCACATTGCCCAGACAACCCATAGCTGCACGGAAATGGAAGCTGCCAACAAGGGCGAAGGGGAAAAACGCCCCAGCAACCCCGGTGAACTGCCGCTGGAACGCCTGAACCCGCAAATGCAGTCTGTGCTGGCGGAACTTCCCATTGGTCAGGTTTCGCGCCCCATGGTCTCGCGCGAGGGGATTGATCTGCTGATGGTCTGCTCCAAAACGGAAAAGAACTTTTCCAACCGCTCCCCGAGCGAAATTGCTGACCAGCTGATGAACGAGCGCGTGGAACAGGCTGCACGCCAGCTGGATAGCGACCTGCACCGCCGCGCCATGATCGACCTGCACGTTAAACTGAAAGGGGCGTAACCCTGCCTTCCGAACTGGAAAGCCTGCGCGACGTTATTCGCCGGCATGAACTGGACGCCCGCAAGGCGCTGGGCCAGCACTTTTTGCTCGACCCCGGCATTACCGACCACATTGCAGCCCTTGCAGGCGCGCTGGACGGGCAACATGTTGTGGAGGTTGGCCCCGGCCCGGGTGGGCTAACACGCTCTCTGCTGGCAGCTGGGGCTACCAGCGTTACCGCAGTGGAACTGGATAGCCGCGCTGTGGCAGTTATTCAGGAGCTGGCCCAGTTCTACCCCGACCGCCTGAGCGTGGTCGAGGCTGACGCCCTTAAACAGGACCTGACAGCCCTCTGCCCTGCTCCCCGGCAGATTATCGCCAATCTGCCCTACAATGTGGCCACTCCCCTGCTTGTGGGCTGGTTGCGGCAGGGTACGGCATGGGGGCGGCTGACCCTTATGTTCCAGCTGGAAGTGGCAGAGCGGATCTGTGCCGTACCCGATAGCGAACATTACGGCCGCCTTGCCGTGCTAAGCCAGTGGTGCGCGGATTGCGCTGTGGTGATGAAGCTGCCACCGGGGGCCTTTACGCCTCCCCCGGCGGTCTGGTCCGCTGTGGCCAGCATTACACCCCACCGCGAGCAGCCTGCCCCTGCCCTGTTCAAAGCCATGGAGCGCGTTACTGCTGCGGCTTTTGGCCAAAGGCGTAAAATGCTGCGTGGCTCGCTCAAAAGCCTGAACGGTGCAAAACTGCTGGATGCCGCCAATATAGACGGCACCCGCCGGGCTGAAACCCTGAGCATTGCAGAGTTCGACCAGTTGGCCCGCGCCCATCTGGCGCTGGGTTAGTTCGCGCCAGTTTTGCTCCGCTCTGCATCCACCATATAGTCGCGGGTATAAGGCACAGCGCTTATGGAGGGGGAGAGCTGCAACTGGAAGTTCATGTGCCCCTGTACACGGAAAGCCAGCTCGGCTGCAGCCAGATAGAACTCGAACATTCTGGCAAAGCGTTCGTCATACATGGCTACGGCTTCGGGGCGGCGTGCGGCAAAACGCTCGCGCCAGATGGCAATGGTTCTGGCGTAGTGCAGGCGCAGGATTTCACAATCCGTTACCCATAGGCCCGTCTGCTGCACGGCAGAAAAAACCTCGCTCAATGCAGGGGAATACCCACCGGGGAAGATGTATTTGTTCATCCACGGGTTGGTTGTACCCGGCTCATCACTCCGGCCTATGGAGTGAAGCAGCGCTATGCCATCGGGGGTAAGAGCATTGCGGATGGTTTCAAAAAACGCCTTGTAATGCCCGACCCCAACGTGCTCGAACATGCCAACCGAGACAATCCGATCAAACTTGCGCTTGAGGTGGCGGTAATCCAGCAACTCAAAACGTACCTGCCCGGCAAGCCCCGCATCCTGCGCACGCTGGCGTGCAAAAGCCAGCTGTTCTTCCGAGAGGGTAATCCCCGTAACACGGGCACCGTAATCCTTGGCTAGTGTCAGGGCCATGCCACCCCAGCCACAGCCTATATCCAGCACTTCCAGCCCGGGCCGGTCGAGTTTGAGCTTGGCGGCAATGTGGTGTTTTTTGGCTTCCTGTGCTTCATCCAGCGTTTCTTCCCCAGTGGGGAAGTAGGCGCAGGAATACTGCCAGTCCTTATCCAGAAACAGCGCATACAGGCTGTTCCCCAAGTCATAATGATGGGCCACATTCTGCTTGGAGCGCGAGGTGGAATTAAACTGGATCCAGCCGCGCCGCACATAGCGTAATGCTGCGGAAAGCTGCTCTGCAATATGGCCAGAGGGGTTCATGGCATTCAGCATAAGCAGGTGCAGCAGGTCGTACAGGGTGCAGTCCAGCGGCTCCAGAAAGCCATCCATATAGGCTTCGCCAAAGGCCAGACCGGGGTTGAGCACAAGGGATTTAACGGCAGCAGCATTCTTTAAATGCACGCCAACCTGCGGGCCGGGTTTAGCACCCTGGTAAACAGTGGTGGTCGCGTCTGGCCATAACACGCGCAGGGAGCCAGATTCCACAAAATGCCGCAAGATCGGCCCCAGAACGCGCTTCATGTCCACGTTTCCCTATGCTTAAAAATAATTAAGCAAATACATAGAACGAAACGGACAAACCGACAAAAAAAAAGGACCGGCCTAAGCCGATCCTCTTTTCACACTCTCGCAAAAGCGAAAAATCAGGCCGTTGCGTCCTGAGCTTCAACTTCTTCAGCGTCAGCAACGATTTCGCCTTCAACAAAGGCTTCGTCACCGGCCAGAGTGGCTTCTTCTTCCACGGAGGTCGCTTCGCCACGTGCCTGACGTTCAGCTTCTTCCTGCGAACGGGCAACGTTAACGATAACAGACACGACAACTTCCGGGTGCAGAGCAACCTTGACCTCATAAAGCCCGAGGGACTTGATGGGGTGAGCAAGGGAGACCTGCTGGCGGGAGATGGTAAAACCAGCTTCCGTTACGGACTGTGCCACGTCGCGGGTGCTCACGGAGCCATACAGGCTGCCGCTGTCACCAGCCTGACGGATCAGAACAACCGCCAGACCTTCCATCCGTTCGGACAGACGTTCTGCTTCTTCGCGGTTTTTGATGTTCTGTGCTTCAAGCTGTGCACGTTCACGGTCAAAACGGGCGCGGTTGGCTTCGTTCGCACGAATAGCCATGCCCTGCGGCAGCAGGTAGTTACGGGCATAACCCGGACGAACCTTTACCGCATCACCCATCTGACCCAGATGCGCTACGCGCTGGAGCAGGATTACTTCTGTAGCAGCCATGGTTGTTCCCCTCAGCTCACAACGTAAGGAAGCAGAGCCAGGAAGCGGGCACGCTTGATAGCCTGTGCCAGCTCACGCTGCTTTTTTGCGGAAACCGCCGTAATACGGCTCGGCACGATCTTTCCACGTTCGGAAAGGAAGCGGCTGAGCAGACGCACGTCCTTGTAGTCGATCTTCGGCGCGTTGGGGCCGGAGAACGGGCAGGACTTGCGACGACGGTAGAACGGACGGCGAGCGCCAACAGCCGGACGACGGGCGGCGGGGTTGATTTCTGTTGTTTCAGACATCTGAATTACTCCGCTGCGTTTTCAGGCTGGTCAGCAACCCGGTCGTCGCCACCGCGACGGCCACCACGGCCGCTTTCAAAACGACCACCGGCCGGCTTGGCGCCGCCACGGAAGCTGCCGCGTTCGCCACGATCTTCGCCCTTGCGGGACAGAACGGGGGACGGTGCTTCGTCAATTTCTTCCACCCGCAGCGTCAGCAGACGCAGGATGTCTTCATTGAGGGACAGCTGGCGTTCAATTTCCTTGAGCAGCTCAGAGCGCACTTCCAGACCCAGAAGAGCGTAATGGCCCTTACGGTTCTTTTTGATGCGGTATGCAAGGCTGCGCAGGCCCCAGTATTCACGCTTGCGAACGGCACCGCCGTCTGCTTCGATCTGAGCGGCAATGCCGTCCAGAATAGCGTCTACCTGCTGCTGAGAAATATCATTACGTGCAATAAGCACGCTTTCGTAAAGTGGCATGTTTGCTCCCTTCGGATACAATCAACCCATCCACGCCGAACCCTTTCGGCAGCGGAGCCTCTGAACTGGCCAGAAAGCGAGGGTATAGCCGGACCAATGCCTGAGCCCGGCAGGGAAAGGGAGTGTCAACCACACCCAGCCCAAAAATGCAAGATATTTAGCAGCGCAGATGCGCAGGAATATCCAGCCCAAGGCGGTCTGGCACGTCCCATTCCTCATCCACACGGCGGATCACCTCAAACCCCATCTGCCGGTAGAGCGGCAGGGCGCGGGGGTGGTCTGCCGTGCAGGTATTGACCCGCACGCTCTGCGGGCCATAAGCCCATGCCCGGCGCAGCACTCCATCCAGAAAAGCCCGGCCAACACCAAGCCCTATGGCTTCGGGCAGCAGCCCGAAATAGGCCAGATTGATGTTTTGCGGGTCACCCAGATTGAGTTCATAAAAGCCGCGAATATGCTCATGCTCACGCAGCAGGCCAACTTTTATGGGAGCTGTCGCCAGCAGATGGGCCAAAGCCTTGTCTGACAGAACCTGCCGCATCCACCAGCAGCAGTTGCGCCCGACACCAAAATGCAGGGTCCGGTACTGGCTGACAGACAGGTGTACATCATCATCAAGCACCCAGCCCGGCGGCAAGGCCAGAGCAGGCGTTGCCGGGGGCCGGTCCATACGCATGAAGGTGACCTGCACCTGCATGCGTGTGACCGGTTCCAACAAGCCTAGATCAGTTATCATCCAGGAAGGAACGCAGCTTGCGGCTCCGGCTGGGGTGTTTGAGCTTGCGCAGCGCCTTGGCTTCAATCTGGCGAATACGCTCACGTGTAACGTTGAACTGCTGACCGACTTCTTCAAGCGTATGGTCGGTGTTCATGCCAATACCAAAGCGCATGCGCAGCACGCGTTCCTCACGCGGAGTGAGGGAGGCCAGAACGCGGGTTGTTGCCTCGCGCAGGTTGGTCTGGATAGCCGCATCAAGCGGAATAACAGCCGACTTATCTTCGATGAAGTCCCCAAGATGGCTGTCTTCCTCATCCCCGATCGGGGTTTCGAGGGAGATAGGCTCCTTGGCGATCTTGAGCACCTTGCGCACTTTTTCCAGCGGCATACCCAGCTTTTCGGCCAGCTCTTCGGGGGCGGGTTCGCGCCCGATTTCATGCAGCATCTGGCGCGAGGTGCGCACCAGCTTGTTGATGGTCTCGATCATGTGCACAGGAATACGGATTGTCCGCGCCTGATCCGCAATAGAGCGGGTGATCGCCTGCCTGATCCACCACGTGGCATAGGTGGAGAACTTGTAGCCACGGCGGTATTCAAATTTGTCCACCGCCTTCATCAGGCCGATATTGCCTTCCTGAATCAGATCAAGGAACTGAAGACCACGGTTGGTGTATTTTTTAGCAATGGAAATAACCAGCCGCAGGTTGGCTTCGATCATTTCCTTTTTGGCGCGGGCGGAATCACGCTCGCCACGGGCGACCGTTGCATACACGCGCCGGAACTCACCAATTGGCAGACCGGTTTCCTGCGCCAGCCCTGCCACGTTGTTCCGCAGGTCAATAACCGTTGCTGCGTGCTTGGCCACAAAGTTTTTCCATGAGCGGCCCGGCAGGGCGGAGGCCATATCCATCCAGCCCGGATCCAGCTCGCGGCCACGGTATTTCAACAAGAAATCATCGCGGGAGACACGGCAGCTTTCAGCCAGACGCAGCATGCGCCCTTCCAGCACGTTCAGGCGCTGGAACATCTGCTTGAGCTGGGCCACCAGATCTTCAATCCGGTTGTTGTGCAGGTGAACCTGCTCAACCTTGCTCACAAGCTGGTCGCGCAATGCGATGTAGTTGTCCTCGAACTCGCCATCCACATCCTCACCGGATGTCAGGGCTTCAATCCGGTGCACCTGCAATTTGCGCAGGGCCTCGTACAGGGGTTCGATTTCAGCAAAATGGGCCAGAATCTCTGGCTTGAGTTTTTCTTCCAGCGCGGAAAGTGACAGGCCGCTGCCTTCACCTTCAATATCGCCTTCGGATTCGCTGTCGGACTCTTCAGCCTCTTCGGTTTCGGACTCGGATTCGGCAAAGGCTCCGCCTTCGGCACCCTCAGCCCCTTCCTCCATCGGCCCGCCGCTCTGCATGGCTTCAAGATCCACAATGTCACGCAGCAGCATTTCATTGTTCAGGATTTTCTCGTGCCAGGAGATAATGGCGCGGAAGGTCAGCGGGCTTTCGCACAGGCCGCCGATCATTTCATCACGGCCTGCTTCGATCCGCTTTGCGATGGCGATTTCGCCTTCGCGGGAGAGCAGTTCAACCGTGCCCATTTCACGCAGGTACATCCGGACGGGGTCATCCGTGCGGCCTGCGCTTTCGTTCACATTCCCGGCCGCCGGGCCTTCTGCATCGGCCTCGGCTTCGGGCTCTTCCTCATCCGATTCTTCATCGTCTTCGGCAGGCTTCTGGGCTTCGCCTTCTTCGCTCTCTTCGCTTTCGACCACCTGAATGCCCATTTCGGACAGGACGGCCATAATGTCCTCGATCTGTTCGGAGGACATTTTATCCTGCGGCAGAACGGCATTCAGCTCATCAAACGTGATGCATCCCCGCTCGCGCCCTTTTGCGATCAGCTTTTTGACCGCGGATGACTGAGTATCCAACAGGCTGGAATCACCATCCTGTTCCTGCGCTGCGTTCGTTGATGCCGTTTTTGTCGCCATGCCAGACCTGCTCCTCCCCCCATCTGTATCCCGGACAGGATACAGAACGACCAGTTTACCACACTACACTGTTCACGTTATTCGGGGCGGGCAGGACGTGGGATATACTGAGCGCGAAGTCAAGAGGAACACCCTCAGGAACATTCAGCCACTACTCAGATATCTGCCTCATCCAGTCCACCACGACGCAGGCGCTCCATGGCCTCCAGCCGCGCCTGTAATCTCTGCCATTGGCTGGTATCTCCCGTTTTTTCCAAACAAAAACGGGCCGCGTCGTCCATAACCTCGCGTATGAAATGGTCACGGTACAACAAGCCGTAAAAATGCCACCATCGTGTTCTGGCAGCAACAATCTCTACGTCGCCATGGCTCAGGCCTGCGCCATCAACACGCATGAGCGGCGCCAGAGTTGCCTCCTGCCCGTGTGCCTTCAGCCATGCCCGCAGGTCATCCTCCGTTTGGGGCAGACAACCATCGGCCGACAGATCCAGCAGCACACCACGCAATGGCGCAAAATCCACTGGTAAGTCAAGGCGGCACAGGGCTTCTTCCATTTCTGCCACCAGTTGGGGGTGCTCCACCAGCAGGAGCAGCATCAGGCGTTGCAGCTCCTGCGTCTGGTCCAGATTGACCGTGTGCGAATCCTGCACGGCACCGGGGCTGGCAAAAGCAGACTTCCCTCCCCCGGACTTTGCCTTCCCCCGCCCCTGCTGGCGGAAAGTGGCAAAAAACCGGTCCAGCAATGTCGCGCGGTATTCCGACGCCAGAGCCTTGTCCGGAATAAGGGCGGCAACATCGGTCAGCCTGCGCCGCAGGGCGGCACGCTCCTCCGGCCCCGGGTTGGTAACCCCGGCGGCCAGCAGATCAAACAGCACGCTGGACAAGGGGGAAGCCCCGGCAAAAAACTCCGCCACAAAGGCGGCTCCCCGCTGGCGGACCAGACTATCGGGGTCCTCCCCATCAGGCAGCAGGCAGATGCGCAGCGTGTGCTCGGGGGCAAGCAGGGGCAAGCCGGTTTCCGCCGCTTTTACGGCAGCCCGCCTGCCTGCACCATCGCCATCAAAACACAATATGGGTGCCCGATCGACCTGCCACAGCACTTCCATCTGCTCAGGTGTCAGGGCGGTGCCCAAGGGGGCCACAGCCCCGGTAAAGCCCGCCTGATGCAGGGCTATGACATCCATATACCCTTCCACCACAATCAGGTCCGGGGCCACCACACCTTTGGGCCTTGGCGCCCGCACTGCCGCACGGGCACGGTCCAGCCCGAACAGCAGCCTGCGCTTGGAAAAAAGTGGCGTTTCCGGCCCGTTCAGGTATTTGGGCTGCCCATCCCCCAGAATACGCCCCCCGAAGGAAACAAGCCGCCCCTTGCGGTCACGGATGGGGAATGTCACACGCCCCCAGAACAGCTCGCCCTTTGGCCGACCATCCTCATCCACTCGCATGAGCCCGGCCTGCGCCATCTGCTCGGGGGTTATGCCCTGTGGGGCAAGTGCCTCCACCAGATGCCCACGCCCCGCACTGGCCCAGCCCAGCCCAAAAGCCGTTATGGTCTCACGCGTCAGGCCACGGCCGAGCAGGTAGTCCAGCCCTGCACGCCCTTCGGGCTTGTACAGGGCGGCAGACCACACGGCCTGAGCGGCCTCCAGAACATCTTCCAGCGAGCGGACATGGGCCACCTCCTCACGCGTGGCGCGGGTGTCCCTTGGCACTTCCATCCCTGCGGCGGTGGACAGTTCCTCCACCGCTTCAGGGAAGTTTTTGCCCTCCATCTGCATGACAAAGGAGATGACATCCCCATGCACACCACAGCCGAAGCAATGGAAGTGGTCATCATACACATAGAACGACGGCGTTTTTTCCCCATGGAAGGGGCAGCACCCTTTCCAGTTCCGCCCCGAACGCGCGAGTTTGACCCTACGCCCGATAACAGACGTTATGGGCGTACGGGCGCGCAGTTCATCCAGAAAGTTGGAATCAATGGCCATGGGGTGCGTATGCTGCTCCGTGCTTAGCCCAGCAGGGCCTTTACGGCGGCACTTGCGCGGCTCATATCCAGCGCAGCGCCAAACTTGCCCTTTAGCACACCCATGACCTTGCCCATATCCTTCATGGACGCGGCACCGGTAGAAGCCACAGCCTCGGCCACAGCGGCATTCAGCGTTGCTTCATCCAGTTCAGGCGGCAGGTAGCCACGGATTACGGCAATTTCAGCCTCTTCCTTGTCTGCCAGTTCGGGGCGCCCGGCTTCGCGGTACAGGGTAGCGGATTCCGTGCGGGACTTGATCATGCCGCGCAGGGCGGAAATACCTTCTTCCTCGCTCAGCCCTTCATTCCCCTTTGCACGGCCTGCGATTTCCACATCCTTGAGCTTGGCCGTAACCATGCGAATGGTTGCAACGCGTGCGCTTTCGCCTGCCTTCATTGCGGTTTTCAGGTCTGCCATCAGGCTTTCACGAAGGGTCATGCTTCTTCTACGCTCCATATGTGTTTACAATCGCCCCGCACCATACCACCCGGCACGGGAAAAAGCTTTACGGGAAAAAACTTCCCAGCATCCCGCGCGTTCGCTTTCTCCGGGTGGGAAATTTCTTCCCACCTCGCTGACATGCTGCTAGAAGAGCGCTCCGGGAGGAACCATTTTGCACATGCCCATGTCAATCGACTCCATTATAGCCCGCATTGGCGGCGCAGATGCCACAGCGCGGCTGACCGGCGTTGGCACCGAGGCCATTCGCAAATGGCGGCAGGCGCAGGCCATTCCCTCCCGCCATTGGCCAGCCATTGCGCAGGCCACGGGTCTTTCCCTTCAGGACCTCCAGCCCACACCCGCAGTTACAGACAGACCCTCCCCCCTTGCGGGAGGCAGCCAGACAGGATCATCCATGCCTCAAGCCCGCCCGGATGGCGCGACCGCCGCTCTTGTTCTCGCAGATGGCAGCGTATTGTGGGGGAAAGGCTTTGGCGCCTTCACACCCAAGCCCGCCATTGGGGAAATCTGCTTTTCCACCAGCATGACCGGGTATCAGGAAACCCTGACCGATCCCTCTTTTGCCGGGCAGATCATTACCTTTACCTTCCCGCATATCGGCAATGTTGGCACGAACGCGCTGGATGATGAGGCCGTACGCCCCGCAGCCCTTGGGCTTGTGGTCAAGGAAGACCCGACCGAGCAGGCCAACTGGCGCGCAACCAGCAGCCTGGATGCGTGGCTCAAGCAGCACGGCACCCCCGGCATTGCCGGCGTGGACACCCGCAGCCTGACCCTGAAAATCCGTGACGGCGGTGCACAGACCGCAGCCCTTGTCTTCCCTGCCGATGGCAAGTTCGATCTGGACGCCATTGCCGCAGAAGTTGCCGCATGGCCGGGGCTGGAAGGTATGGACCTTGCCAAGGAAGTCACCTGTGCAGCGCCCTATGACTGGTCCGAAGGTGTGTGGTCATGGCCAGACAACACCGCAGCCCCCACCGGCAAGCGCCGCAAGGTTGTTGCGGTGGACTACGGGGCAAAACGCAACATTCTGCGCTGCCTTGTAAGTGCTGGCTGTGATGTGACCGTAGTCCCCGCCACCACCACGGGTGAGCAGATCCTCGCCCTCAAGCCCGAAGGTGTGTTCCTGTCCAACGGTCCGGGGGACCCGGCAGCCACGGCCACCTACGCCGTTCCTGCCATCCGCACCGTGCTGGAAGCGGGCATACCGCTGTTTGGCATCTGCCTTGGGCACCAGCTTCTGGCACAGGCTCTTGGGGCCAAGACCTACAAGATGGAACGCGGCCACCGGGGCGCCAACCAGCCCGTGCAGGACCTTGCAACCGGCAAGGTGGAAATTACCAGCCAGAACCACGGCTTTGCCGTAGATGCCAAAACCCTGCCCGACGACGCGCATGTGACCCATGTCAGCCTGTTTGACGGCTCGAACGAAGGGCTGGCATCCGACAAATACGCAGCTTTTTCCGTCCAGTATCACCCCGAGGCAAGCCCCGGCCCGTCAGACAGCTTTTATCTGTTTGAACGGTTTGTCACCCTGATCGACACCAACGGCGTCAAGCACTAACAGGACCGAACGCATCATGCCCAAACGGACAGACATCCGCTCCATCCTCATCATCGGCGCCGGTCCCATTGTTATCGGTCAGGCGTGCGAATTCGACTATTCCGGCGCACAGGCCTGCAAGGCCCTGCGGGAAGAAGGGTACCGGGTTATTCTGGTCAACTCCAACCCCGCCACCATCATGACCGACCCCGGCCTTGCGGATGCCACCTATGTGGAGCCCATTACGCCAGAAGTGGTCGAGCGCATTATCCTCAAGGAAAAGCCAGACGCAGTCCTGCCCACCATGGGCGGGCAGACGGCCCTGAACACGGCCATGGCGCTGCATGCCTCGGGCTTTCTGGAAAAGCACAATGTTGAGCTGATCGGCGCCAAGGCCGACGTGATCGACCGTGCAGAAGACCGCCAGAAGTTCCGCGAAGCCATGGATGCCATTGGCATTGAAAGCCCGCGCAGCTTTATTGCCCATACGCTGGCCGAAGCGCACGAAGCGCTCAAGCAGATTGGCTTCCCCACCATTATCCGCCCTTCCTTTACCATGGGCGGCTCCGGCGGTGGCATCGCCTATAACCGGGAGGAGTTCGAGCGGATCATCCTCTCGGGGCTGGATGCGTCCCCCACCACGGAAGTGCTGGTTGAAGAGTCCGTTCTGGGCTGGAAAGAGTACGAAATGGAAGTTGTGCGCGACACCGCGGACAACTGCATTATCATCTGCTCGATCGAAAACATCGACCCCATGGGCATCCACACGGGTGACTCCATTACCGTAGCCCCCGCCCTTACGCTGACCGACAAGGAATACCAGCGTATGCGCGATGCCTCCCTGGCCTGCCTGCGCGCCATTGGGGTGGAAACGGGCGGCTCCAACGTGCAGTTTGGCGTAAACCCCGCCGACGGCCGTATGGTGGTGATCGAGATGAACCCCCGTGTCTCGCGCTCCTCGGCTCTTGCTTCCAAGGCTACGGGGTTCCCCATTGCCAAGGTCGCGGCCAAGCTGGCTGTGGGTTACACGCTTGATGAACTGAAAAACGACATCACGCGCACAACCCCGGCCTCCTTCGAGCCGACCATTGACTACGTTGTGGTCAAGATCCCGCGCTTTACGTTTGAAAAATTCCCCGGCGCACCGGCCCTGCTCTCCACCTCCATGAAGTCGGTTGGGGAAGCCATGGCCATTGGCCGCTCCTTCCCCGAAGCGCTCCAGAAGGGCCTGCGTTCGATGGAAACCGGGCTGCATGGGCTGGACCCCGTGGAAGCCCCCGGCGATGGTGGGGAAGATGCCTTCCGTGCAGCGCTCTCCCAGCCGCGGCCGGAGCGTATTCTCATGGCAGCTCAGGCGCTGCGGGCTGGCCTGTCGGTTGAAGCCATTCACGAAGCCTGCAAGTTTGAACCGTGGTTCCTGCGTGAGATGGAAAAAATCATCCGCGCGGAACGGGAAGTCGAACACCACGGCCTGCCCAAGGATGCGCAGAGCCTGCGCCGCCTGAAAGCCCTTGGCTTTTCCGATGTGCAGCTCTCCCGCCTGTCGGGCACGCAGCCTGAAGAAGTGGACCAGCTCCGCACAAAAGCGGGTGTTACCCCCGTTTACCGCCGGATTGATACCTGCGCGGGTGAGTTCGCCTCCGCAACGCCGTACATGTATTCCAGCTACGAAGGGCATTTTGCCCCCCCGACCTGTGAATCCAACCCGACGGACCGCGAAAAGATCATTATTCTCGGCGGTGGCCCCAACCGTATCGGTCAGGGTATCGAGTTCGACTACTGCTGTGTGCATGCCGCCTACGCCCTGCGTGAGGCCGGGTATGAGACCATTATGGTCAACTGCAACCCCGAGACGGTCTCCACCGATTACGACACCTCCGACCGCCTGTATTTTGAACCCCTGACCGCCGAGGACGTAATTGCCCTGATCCGTTGCGAACAGCGTAACGGCACGGTCAAGGGCTGCATTGTGCAGTATGGCGGCCAAACCCCGCTCAAGCTCTCCCGCGCGCTGGAAGCCGCTGGCATTCCGCTGCTGGGCACACCGGCAGATGCCATTGACCGTGCGGAAGACCGCGAGCGCTTCCAGGCCATGCTGCACAAGCTTGGCCTGCGCCAGCCCGAAAACGGCATTGCCCGCAGCCCCGAAGAAGCCGAAAGCGTAGCCGAGCGCGTAGGCTACCCCGTGGTTGTCCGCCCATCTTACGTGCTAGGCGGCCGGGCGATGGAAATCGTGTATGACCGCGCCTCCCTCCAGCGTTACATGCGTGACGTGCTGCGGGTTGCCGGGCATGAGATTTCCTCCGGCCCGATCCTGCTCGACCGCTACCTGAACGAAGCGATTGAAGCAGACGTGGACTGCATTGCCGATGGCACGGATGTGTACGTGGCCGGCGTTATGGAACACATTGAAGAAGCGGGCATTCACTCGGGTGACAGTGCCTGCGCCCTGCCGCCCTATACCCTCTCCCCCGCCATTGTGACCGAGCTCAAGGCCCAGACCGAAGCCATGGCCCGCGAGCTTGGCATTGTGGGGCTGATGAACGTCCAGTACGCCATCAAGGATCAGGAGATCTTTGTGCTCGAGGTCAATCCTCGCGCATCGCGCACTGTGCCGTTTGTAGCCAAGGCAACGGGTGTGCCGGTCGCCAAGATTGGCGCACGGGTTATGGCAGGCAGCAAACTGAACACCTTTAATCTGGACGACCGCGCCGTGGTGCCGCATGTGGCCGTCAAGGAAGCGGTGTTCCCCTTCAACCGCTTTGCGGAAGTGGACACCATCCTTGGGCCGGAAATGCGCTCCACGGGTGAAGTCATGGGGCTGGATACCTCGTTCGAGCGGGCTTTTGCCAAATCCCAGCTTGGGGCTGGCGTGCGCCTGCCCATGAGCGGCACGGTGTTCCTGTCCGTGCGGGAAAGCGACAAGCCCCAGCTGCCGCCACTTGGCCGCCTGCTGGCTTCCATGGGCTTCAAGATCGTGGCCACACGGGGCACGGCACGCAAGCTGCGTGAATCCGGGATCGAGGTCAGCGTGGTCAACAAGGTGCTTGAAGGCCGCCCGCACTGCGTGGATGCCATTCGCTCCGGTGAGGTGCAGATGGTCATCAACACCGCACAGGGTGCGCAGTCGGTGGCAGACAGCTTTGACATCCGCCGCTCGGCCCTTGTACTGGGCATTCCGCACTACACCACCATGGCGGGCGCGCGTGCGGCAATCCATGCGATTGCGGCAATGCGTGAAGGACCGCTTGATGTTGCGCCACTTCAGTCATACTTTAGCGGTTCGTTCTGAGCGCACGGGGTAGCCTTTAGGGCTGCCCCATCCGTTCCATGCCGGGCCAAACCCCACGAGTGTGAGGCGTCACCCGACGCGATTATTGTGTAACTACTGCGCCGGGCCAGCAGGCCCGGCAGCTTTTATTCTGGGGACACGTCTTGCAGAAAACTCCAATGACGGGCAAGGGTCTGCTTCAGCTTGAAGACGAGCTGCGCAAGCTGAGATCAGAAGAACGCCCAGCTGTTATCCGCGCCATTGCGGAAGCCCGCAGCCATGGCGACCTTTCGGAAAACGCTGAATACCATGCCGCGCGCGAGCGCCAGTCCTTTATTGAAGGGCGTATTCAGGAACTGGAAGAACTGATCTCCACCGCCGAGGTGATCGAGCCTTCCTCCCTGTCTGGCAGTCATATCAAGTTCGGTGCGACCGTGTGCCTTGTTGACGAAGATACGGACAAGGAAATCACCTACCAGATCGTGGGCCTGCACGAGGCGGACATCAAACAGAGCAAGATTTCCATTTCCTCCCCGCTCGCCAAATCCCTGATTGGCAAGCAGGAAGGTGACACCGTTTCCGTGCCCGCTCCCGGCGGGGACCGGACTTACGAAATCCTGTCCGTCAAATTTATCTGACATGATCTCCCTCGAAGATGTCACCGCCGCGGCCGAGCGCATTCGTGGCAAGGTTATCCGCACGCCAACACTGCCCTCCCACGCGCTCTCCCGCGCAACGGGGGCGGATATTACGCTCAAGCTGGAAAACCTTCAGGCCGTTGGCTCCTTCAAGGAACGCGGGGCCGCCAACAAGCTGGCTCTGCTGACCCCGGAGGAACGCGCACGCGGTGTTATTGCCGTATCTGCTGGCAACCACGCACAGGGTGTGGCCCGCCATGCCAGCCTGCTGGGCATTGACGCAGTTATTGTCATGCCCAAGTTCACGCCCACCGGCAAAGTGGTACGCACCCGCAACTGGGGTGCGCGCGTGATACTGGAAGGTGAAACCTTTGCCGAAGCCCTGATGTTTGCACAGGACATGCAGGCGCGCGAAGGCCGGACCTTTGTGCACCCGTATGATGATGCCGCCGTTATGGCAGGTCAGGGCACCTGCGCACTGGAACTGCTGGAAGATGCGGGCGAGCTGGACATGCTGGTAGCCCCCATTGGGGGTGGCGGCCTGCTGGCGGGCTGCTCCATTGCCGCGCGCGCACTGCGCCCGAACATGGAGCTGATTGGCGTGCAGGTTGAATCGTACGATTCCCTTGCGGCTTTCCCCGGCCCGGCCACACACCCCAATGGTGGTTCCACCATTGCCGAAGGCATTGCCGTACTCCAGATTGGCAAGCAGACGGATGTGGTCATTCGCAAGCAGGTGGACAAGGTTCTGGTTGTTTCCGAATGTGCGATTGAAAACGCCATTACCCTGCTGGCCGAAGGTGCAAAACAGGTGAGCGAAGGGGCCGGAGCCGCTGCTCTTGCCGCCGTGCTGACCTACCCCGACCTGTTCCGGGGTAAAAAGGTGGCTCTTCCCATCTCTGGCGGGAACATTGACAGCCGCATTCTGGCCAACACCCTCCTGCGCGCCATGCTGCGCGACGGGCGCATCCTGCGGCTGGTTATGGAAATTCCCGACCGCCCGGGCGTGCTGGCCGATATTTCCAAAACCATCGGGGAAGCTGGTGGCAATATTATAGAAGTCTCGCACCAGAGGCTTTTTGCCGCCCCCTCTGTGCAGGCTGCCCAGCTTGAGGTGATGATAGAAGCGCGTGATCCCGAACACGCAGCCCTTATTACCAAGGCGCTGGAACGCACCTACATCGTACGCAGGGCCTGAAGGCTTTATTGCACTTTGGAATAAAGCCTGAACGGGGTGGTGGAAGCAGTTCCACCACCCCGTTTTTGTATCCACCCGCCTACCCTGTGCGCGACCTCTTTATCTTCCCCGCGTTTTGGTGGCATTATTCATGCAGAACCAAAAAAAACATAAAAATGAGGTCCCACACCATGCCATCCACCCCGCAGCCCCCCAAGCGCACTGCCATGCTGGTCATTCTTGACGGATTTGGCTGGCGCGAAGACTCGTCAGACAATGCGGTGCAACTGGCCAGAACACCCAACTTTGACCAGTTGTGGCAGGCCAACCCGCACAGCTTCCTGCGCACAAGCGGGGAGGACGTAGGCCTACCTGCGGGGCAGATGGGCAATTCGGAAGTCGGGCACCTCAATATTGGCGCAGGCCGGGTGGTCATGCAGGAACTGCCGCGTATTTTTACCGCCATTGAAGACGGGTCCTTGGCGCACAGCCCGGTTTTGACTGATTTTATTGCCACGCTCAAAAAAACCGGTGGCACCTGCCACCTTATGGGGCTGATTTCCAACGGTGGGGTCCATTCCCATCAGGACCACGCCGCAGCCCTTGCCCGTATTGTCAGTGACGCAGGCGTACCCGTAGCCCTGCACCTGTTTACCGATGGCCGCGATACAGCCCCCCGCTCGGCACACACCTACCTGCAACAGCTCCGCGCGGCTTTGCCTGCCAGTGTGCAGCTTGCCACCATATCGGGCCGCTATTACGCCATGGACCGCGACAAACGCTGGGACCGGGTGGAAAAAGCCTACAACGCTCTGGTCAGCGCCACCGGCCTGCAGGCCAATACGCCAGAAGACGTTGTAGATGCAGCCTATGCGCAGGATGTGTCGGACGAATTCATTCTCCCCACCGTGCTGGCTGGCTATGCGGGCATGCAGGATGGGGATGGTATTCTGTCCTTCAACTTCCGGGCAGACCGTATCCGCCAGTTGATGGATACGTTGCTGGAGCCGGATTTTGCAGGCTTTGCCCGCAGCAAAACGGTGCATTTTGCCGCAGCTCTGGCCATGACCCACTACAGCGATGCACTGGCGGGGCGCATGACCGTCCTATTCCCGCCGGAAGAACTGACCAACCTGCTGGGCGAAGTAGTCGCGCAGGCAGGGCTCCGCCAGCTCCGTATGGCGGAGACGGAAAAATACCCCCACGTCACCTACTTCATGAATGGTGGCCGCGAAAAACTGTTTGAAGGCGAGGACCGTATTCTGCTGCCTTCCCCCAAAGTGGCCACCTACGACCTGCAACCCGAAATGTCAGCACCAGAACTGACCGACAAGGCCGTAGCCGCCATTAAAAGCCGGGAATACGACCTGATCGTGCTCAACTTTGCCAACCCGGACATGGTGGGCCATACCGGGGTGCTGGCCGCGGCCATTACCGCCGTGGAAGCCGTGGATACCGGTCTGGGCCGCATTGCCCGCGCGCTGGAGGAAGAACACGGAATCCTGCTGGTAACAGCCGACCACGGGAACTGCGAAACCATGAAAGACCCGCAGACAGGCGGCCCGCACACAGCCCATACGCTTAACCTTGTGCCCTTTATTGTTGCTGGTGCCAGCGCAACAAAACTGCATGATGGCGGCAAACTGGCTGATCTGGCCCCGACCCTGCTTGATGCCCTCAACCTGCCCAAACCCGCCGAAATGACAGGCCAGTCCCTGCTTGCGCACTGAATGAGCACCCCCCGGCCATTTTTTTACGCCACAGGCCCCTCTACCAAAACAGGTGGTACACTGGTCGGGGCAGCATTGCTGCTGGGGGTGGGCCTGCTCTGCCCCCTACAGGCAGTCTGGGGGGCCGAGCACACACACCATGCCCGGCAGGCCGGCGCCACCAGCGCGCACAAAAAAAAGCATGCCAGCCAACAGGGCACACCAACCCCGGATACGCTGCCCAATACGCGCCCCCCAGCCCACGGCAAGGTGGGACATTCCGTTTTGCAGGCACAGGCGGCGGTAGAAGCCGCCCGCGCGCAGCATCTGGCCATGGAGCAGGAAAAAAAACGACAGGCAGAAGCCATAGAGGCGTCACGCCTTAAAAACGAAGCCGCACAGGCAGCGGCCATGCAGGCCAGAAATCAGGCACTCGCCCTGTCTGCGGCAACCGTGGCCGCAACCAGCCAGTTGCATGATACGGAACAGCAGATCTCCGACCTGAGCGAGCGCATTAACGCAATCCGGGATGAACAACGGAACCTGCAAAACGCCCTGCGCACCAGCGCACAGGCCCTTGCCCCCATTCTGCCATTGGCTGAACGCTTATCCCTTTACCCATCCGATACCCTGCTCGCAGCCCCTGTACCACAGGGGGAGGCCGTAACCGGGTTCTTGATCCTGCGGGGGTTATCTCGTCAGATGGAGGTGCAGGCACAGGGCATGCGCACCCAGCAGGCGCGCCTGAGTGCTGTGGATGCGGACCTTTCCGCCCAGTACGCAACCCTTGCGGGGCTAAAGCAGAACCAGCGCCAGCAGCGTGATACCGTACGCCAGCAGGCTGCCCGTGCCCGCATCACCCAGCAACAGGCCAGCAAACTGGCGCAAAACACCGCACAGCAACTGCTTGCTGCAACCCAGCGCGCCTCCAGCCTGCAGGATGCGATTGCCCGGCTGGACGCGCTGGAAGATACCGCCCGCGCCGCCCTACAGCGCGAAATTGCCGCCGCCGAGCAGGCACATCAGGCCGAGCGGGTACGGGCCGCCCGCCAGCAGGAGGCTACACTCAGCCAGAACCAGGGGCCGGGTCTGGCTGAACACAGCACAGGCACGGGCTCACAACCTGTGGCAGGCAAACTGGTTTCGGGCTGGGGGGTTGCCAGCGATTCCGGCCCCACAACCGGCATGACGTACCGCACCCCACCGGGGGCAAGTGTACGGGCCCCCTGTTCTGGCAGCGTGGACTTTGCCGGGGCATTCCGCAGCTACGGGCAGATGGTTATTTTAAACTGCGGACGGCATTACCGCTTTGTTCTGGCAGGACTTTCCGAGCTGAGTGTGGACACGGCACAGAGTTTGACAAAAGGCGCACCCGTGGGACACATGAGTGCCGCAGGCAGTTCCGCCACACTTTTCATTCAGCTGCGTAACGGACAAAAAACCGTCAACCCCGCTCCGTTTCTGTAAAGAGAGAGGCGGGTTGCACGCTCAGGCTGTTTCCCTCTGTTGCGGAACACGCTAGTCTTGCGCAATATGCCGCCATGCTCCGGCACGGCGCGCAACGCACCCGACCATGGTTGGTGCGCGCATTTGAAAAGACAGGAAGAACAAGCGCACGGGCAAAGCCCTGCGACAGGAGACAAGATCGCATGAAGTTCCGCACAGGTCTGATGCTCGGCGCCGCAGCCATGACCGGCCTTGCCCTGACTTTTCACCCCGGATACCACAATGGCGCTGGGTTCCTGAGCACACCTGCTCAGGCGGAAAGCACCACCCCGGACGCCTCCCCCACCACCAACCATGCGGAAACCTACCGCCTGCTGACCCTGTTTGGCACGGTGCTGGACCTTGTGCGGGCGGATTATGTTGAGCCTGTTTCCGACCGGGACCTGATCACCAACGCCCTGAACGGCATGCTCAGCGGTCTGGACCCCCATAGCTCATACATGACCCAGAAGCAGTATGATGACATGATGGTGCAGATGAAGGGCGAGTTTGGCGGCCTTGGGCTGGAACTCCAGCAGCAGGACGGCCACATCCGCGTTGTATCCCCCATTGATGGCACACCGGGCTTTCGCGCCGGGATCAAACCGGGCGACTACATTATTGCCGTAGATGGCCACACCATAGACGGCACACCGCTGGATGAAGCGGTTAAAAAAATGCGCGGCAAGGCCAATACCAAAATCACCCTGACCCTTGTGCGTGAAAAAACACCCAAGCCCATTACGGTTACCCTGACGCGCGAGATCATTCATATCGACGTGGTTAAATCCGCTCTGTACGACCGGATTGGCTACCTGCGCATCGCCCAGTTTAATGAAACCACGGAAAAAGAGCTGCTCAAGGGCTACAACACCCTCAAGCAGCAGGCCGGTGGCAAGCTTGGCGGTCTGGTGCTGGACCTGCGGAACGACCCCGGCGGCCTGCTTGATCAGGCGGTAGAGGTTTCCTCCAGCTTTATCCGCTCGGGCGAGATTGTTTCCACCCGTGCGCGCCACGCCAAGGACAGCCAGCGCTGGGATGCGCATGGTACGGATATTACGGACGGCCTGCCCATGGTGGTGTTGATCAACGGTGGCTCGGCCTCCGCATCGGAAATTGTGTCCGGCGCACTGCAAGACCACCACCGCGCCGTGCTTATTGGCACACGCACCTTTGGCAAGGGCTCCGTGCAGTCCATTATTCCCATTCCCGGCAACGGGGCCGTGCGCCTGACCACCGCGCGTTACTACACGCCTTCGGGCCGCTCCATTCAGGCACTGGGCATTACGCCTGATATTGTGGTCAAGGAAACGCGAGAAGACCCCGCCTTCAGCCTGCGCGAAGCGGATCTTGAGCATATCCTTAAAAATCAGGGTGGCAACCAGACCAAGGCGCAGCCCCGTACGGACCTGCCCGCCATTGCCAAGATCATTCCCGACCAGCCACCCGCCAACTGGCCGGAGTTTGAATACAACAAGCCCAACACAGACTTCCAGCTACAGGAAGGCCTGCGTGTTGTACGCTCCATGGCTGGCCTGCCAGCCCCCGACCCCACGGCATCCCTGCCCCCGGTCAAGCCAGCGGCCAAAACCGACTGTTCAGCCCATAACTAACGCGTAGCAGGTACAAGGCAGTGGTCATGCAGACACCCCCCTTATGGCAGCAACTGCCGGCCAATGGCCGGTTGTTCATCCGCTTTTGGGGGGGGGCTTTTGCTACGACGGCTGTCCTGGCTCTGGCCCTCCAGATGATGGGACCACCCCACCTGATTGCCGGTGGGGACGATATTGATACCGTGGCAGAACCGAGCAACAAAACCGGCACTGGTGCCCACCTTGTCAACATTCCTCCTCCGCAGGCCGGGCTGCTGGACAAGAGCGCTGGACCGGGCGGCTTTCCCCTGCCCAAGCGGGGGCCACATGGTGCCCTGCCACGGCAGGTTTACGCAGCCCCCACAGTGGACGTGCCCCCCGGCACCCCAATGGTGGCCCTGCTGGTAGATGGTGTTGGCCAGTCTGAAGACCTGACAAAAGAAGCCATTGCCGCCCTGCCCGGTCAGGTATCCCTTGCCGTCTCCCCTTATGTGGCGGACCCGGATGCCATTATGGAGGCAGCCCGCCAGCACCAGCATGAACTGCTGCTCTCGCTCCCCATGCAAGGGGATGCTGCAAAAACAGCCGATGCAGGCAAGGATGCCGCGGCCGACAGCGAAGGCCCCAAAGCATTGGGTGTTCTACTTTCTGCCCAGCAGAACATGGAAAACCTGAACTGGTCTTTGTCCCATCTGGCGGGCTATGTCGGGGTTACCAATGCCTTTGACGGGCAGAATGGTGGTGGGTTCCCCAATTCCAGCGGGTTCAAATCCATTCTCTCAGCTCTGGACCAGCGCGGCCTGCTTTACCTGAACGCAAGCCCCGATACCCGTATTGAAAGCAGCAATGCAGTCGGCACGGCAGATGTAAGCATCAACACCGACGAAGACATTGTGAATATCGACATCCAGTTGCTTAAACTCCAGCAGCTTGCCCGCCAGAACGGGCGTGCCATTGGTGTGCTTGGCCCCCTGCGCCCTGTTGCTCTGGCCTGCCTGCGGGCATGGCTGCCCCACCTCAAGGATGTGGGCATAACGCTGGTACCTGTCAGCCAGCTGATCCAGCCCCCGGACCCGGCCAGCCTGCCCCAGCCTGCCAGCAATGGCCAGATGCACGTCAACCTGACCAACCCGGCCCCCCGCATGATGGGAGGCAGCCACTAATGCCTGTTGACCCAAACACCCTGCCCTACCGCCCCAATGTCGGGGCACTGATTTTTAATGCCGAAGGTCAGGTGCTTATTGCCCGCAGGACCGACATGCCCGGTGCAGGTGGTCCGCTTTCGCAGGGAACATGGCAATGCCCACAAGGCGGGATAGATGAAGGGGAAGCCCCCCGCACCGCTGTCCTGCGTGAAGTCGGGGAAGAGCTAGGCACAAGCCACGTCCATATTCTGGCCGAACACCCGGAATGGATTGCCTACGACCTGCCAGCCGCACTCATTGGCCATACCCTTGGCGGGCGCTACCGTGGCCAGACCCAGAAGTGGTTTGCCCTGCGCTTTACCGGCACCGAAGCCGACATTCAGCTGGACAGCCACCTGCCTGCCGAATTTGATGCATGGATGTGGATTGACCTGCAAACTTTGCCCAACTGTTCAGTCGGTTTTAAAAAGCCGATTTACGAACAACTGGTCAGGGATTTTGCCCGCTACGCCGTGGCAGGCTGAACCATAAGCTTTGCATTCTCTGCACCTTTGAGCAGAGCTGAACGCCCCAAAAACAAAAAAGCCATTGGTCTGGAATAAAACATTCCCAAACAATGGCTTTTTTAATGCTGGTCTTACACGCTATGGGCGTTAGTGCGCACCCTTGGCTTTTCCATCGCCCCGAAGGGGGGAAAGCAAAAAGCAGAGTGGCACACACAAAAATGCGCCAATACCCAGAATCATGAAGACCTCATTATAAGACAACATGGCCACCTGACGCGAAAATTCCTGAAACAGGGTATGTTGTGCCGCGGCATCGGCCAGCCCCTCTGGCGCGCCACGCGCTATGGCGGCCTGCCGCACCTGTTCCTGATACTCATTGAACGGCTGATGAAACGGCGTCATCCAATGCACCATATAGGACTGATGCGCCTGTTTGCGCTCGGTCAGCATGGCTGTTGCGCCGGAAATAGCCAAAGACCCCAACACGTTACGCGCCATACTGAACAGGGCCGAAGCATCCGGGTTCAGCCGTTCGGGAATAGTGGAATATGCAATGGTGGAAAGCGGCACAAACAGAAAAGCCAGGCATGCCGTCTGGCTCATGCGGTACAGCATGAGGTGTTTGAAATCCAGCAATGGCAGCAACTGGGCTGAATAGAACAACGATACCCCCATAAGCGTAAAGCCTATGGCAATCACGTTGCGCACGCTGGTCAGTGTCATCAGCTTACCCACCACGGGAATAAGCACGATAACGGCAATACCACCGGGGGAAAGCAGCAGACCGGACAAGGTTGCCGTGTACCCCATAACCTGCTGGGCAAACTGCGGCACCACAATGGCCGAAGCATAGAGCAACGCCCCCATGGCCCCCATAAGGGCCGTACCCACGGCAAAATTGCGGTCCTTGAAAACACGCAGGTCCACAGCGGGTTTATCGGTACGCAACAGCCAGAAAACAGCGCCTGTCAGGCCCAGAAAAGCCAGCACACCCATAATGCGGATAAAGGTGGAGCCAAACCAGTCTGCATCCTCCCCACGGTCCACCATGACCTCAAGGCAGCTAAAGCCCAGAGTAATCAGGCTGATGCCAATAACATCCACCGGGGCTTTCTGCTTTTGTGCCCATGGCGGGTCTTCCACCACGGCCATGACCCCTACGGTGGTCAAAAACCCGAATGGCACGTTGATGAAAAAGATCCATCGCCATGAGAAGTTATCGGTAATCCAGCCCCCAAGGGTTGGGCCAATAACCGGCCCCACAACCGCGGCAATGGCGGTTAGCCCAAAGGCTGCCGCGCGTTTGGCGGGGGGGAAGCTGTCCAGAATAATGGATTGCTGGTTGGGCTGTAGCCCGCCACCAAAAAACCCTTGCATAAGCCGGAACACAACCAGCTCACCCAGACTGGTCGCCATACCACACAGGAAGGAGGAGACCGTGAACATGACAATACAGATAAGAAAATAGCGTTTGCGGCCAAACACTTTTCCCAACCAGCCCGAAATGGTGAGCACAATGCCATTGGCCACCAGATAGGCGGTGAGCGTCCACGTTGAATCATCATACGTGCTGGAAAGACTACCCGCGATATGCGGCAGGGACACGTTGACAATGGTGGTGTCCAGAATCTCCATGAACGCTGCCATGGTCACCACAAACGCAACGGTCCATGGATTATGCTTTGGCTTCCACCCGGCCGACACAGCCCCTGCCTGTGCACTCATGGAGCGGTCTGCCCGCCGTTACCCACGCCTGCGCTGGAAGGCGCATCGGACGGAGGGGCATCGGAATGGCCCTGCGTATCCACGTGCACCGTTGGTTCAACCGACAGGCCAAGGGCCAGCGGCTGGTCGGGGTTCAGGCCATCATCAATCAGGATTTTAACAGGCACACGCTGCACGATCTTGACGTAGTTGCCGGTCGCATTTTCGGGCGGGAAGGCGCTAAAAGTCGCCCCTGTGCCTTTTTGCAGCGAATCAATATGCCCATGCAGCTTAAGGCTGGGGTAAGCATCCACCCGGATGTCCACCTTCTGGCCGGGGCGCATTCTGGTGATCTGCGTTTCCTTGTAGTTGGCGACAACCCAGACTTCGGGCTCCACAATGGCAAACAGGCTCTGGCCCTGACGGACGTAGTTGCCCTGCTCGATGTTACGCTGGGAAATCCAGCCGTCATGCGGGGCGCGGATAACGGTCCATTCCACGTTCAGCGCGGCAGAAACCAGATTGGCCTGCGCGGCCTTGACCTGCGCTTCCTGCTGTGAAATCTGCACGGCTGCGTTTTCAATATTCGGCTGGACGGGCTGGGCCATCTGCACCGCACCTTCGGATGCCATAACCCGTGCCTGTGCTGCTTCCAGCGCAGCCTTGGCATAATCTATATCCTGCTGGGACGTTGCGGCACGTTCCACACCATGCTGGCGGCGGTAGTCTGTTTCCGCCTTGAAAAGCTGCGCCTTGGCATCGGCCAGTTGGCCCTGCGCCTGCAACAGCTTACCGGGGAATTCCAGCAGCGCCACGCGGTGCATCATGTCACTCGCCTGTGCGGCGGCCTGTGCATTGGCCAGCTGCGCGGCAGCCTTGTCTTTTTCCGCCACCCAGTCACGCGGGTCAATGCGGGCCAGAATCTGGCCTTTGCGCACAAACTGGTTATCGTTCACCAGCAGTTCGGTTACGTAGCCACCCACATGCGGTGCAATGGTAATGGAGCGCCCTGCGGTAAAGGCATCATCCGTTTCCACCTCATTACGGGTCATGAACCAGTATAGCCCGCCTGCCACAACCAGACAGCCAATAACGCCGGAAAGAATAACCTTGCCCCGACTGCTCTTTTTGGCCTGCGGCTTATCGGCCGATGGCTGTTCCGCAGCACTATTCTGCTCCGGCGCAGGGGGGGATGATAAAGACTGCTCGTTATGGTCGTCGGCCATTCTGTTCCTTGCCCTCTCTAACACATCCTGCGCGGCATTTTTGCGGTCAGATGCTCTGACCGACCAGTTCGGTCAGTATGTGCCACGTTCATATCCCTGCATCAAGCGCCACATAGGCCCCCATGCCCATAATTTGCGTTTATACCAGCAAAACCGCCAGCAGTTTTCTAGCGGTCCAGCCCCTGCGTTCTCACCAGACGGGCATAAAGCCCATCCTGCTGCATCAGTTCATCATGCGTGCCGCACTCCACGGCACACCCATCCTTCATGACCACCACCATGTCCGCCGAGCGCACGGTGGACAGGCGATGGGCTACAATAAGTGTTGTCCGCCCCTTGCGCAGCGTGGCCAGTGCATCCTGCACCAGTGCTTCGTTCTCACTATCCAGAGCACTCGTGGCTTCATCCAGCAAAAGCAGGCGGGGGTTGCGCAGCAAGGCCCGTGCAAGTGCCACCCGCTGCCGCTGCCCGCCCGACAGGCGCTGCCCACCCGGGCCGACCACCGTATTATACCCGTTGGGCAGAGCCTGAATAAACTGCTCCGCCGCCGCAGCCTGTGCGGCAGCAGCGACCTCCGCATCAGAAGCTCCCGGCCGACCAATGAGGATATTATCGCGCACAGACAGGTCAAACAGCAGCGGGTCCTGGCTAACATACGCCATGCTGTTCCGCAGGCTTTCCAGCTGCACATCCCGCAGGTCCATTCCATCCAGCAGGATACGACCGCCAGAAACATCATGCAGGCGGGGCACAAGGGACAATGCTGTGGACTTACCCGCCCCAGAGGAGCCGACCAGCGCAACCGTGCTACCCGGCCGGGCATCAAAGCTTAAATGCTCAAGGCCCACGCGGCCATCGGCATAAACAAAGCGGACGTTCTCAAACACAAGGTGCCCACCACCAGCGGGGAGCGGGCGGGCCTGCGGGCTGTCAGTCACGGCTGGTGGGTCATCCACCACGGCAAATATGCGCACCAGCCCGGCCAGCCCTTCCTGCAAGGCGGCATTAAGCGAACCAAGGGCACGCAGCGGGCGCGAGGCCAGCAGCAAAGCCGCCACAAAGCCGGAAAAATCCCCCAGCGTGGCCCCACCCATGGTAGCCCGCCAGCCAGCAAAGCCCAGCACTGCGGCCACGGCCACACCACCCAGCGTTTCCAGCATGGGTTCCACCCTTGCGCGGCCACGGGTAATCCGCAGCATGGCCTGATACAGATGGTTGAACGACAGAGCCGCCCGCGCGCCCTCGCTTTCCTCCAGCCTGTAAACACGCACCGTGCGCGCCTGCGCAAAACTTTCGGTTAAAAAGGCAGCCGTTTCCCCCACCCGTTCCTGCATGCCGCTGGAGGCGCGGCGTACCCGTTTACCCAGCCGCTGGAGGGGAACAGCCGCTATGGGGTACAGCACAGCTGCTATCAGGCTGAGCTCCCAGTCCATGTACACCATGGAGATAATCAGCCCCACAACCGTAACCACGTCCCCTATGCCGCTTACGGCGCGGATCATGGCATCGCGGATAATAACGGCATCCGTTGTAAACCGTGCAGCCAGCTTGGCCGGGGCCTCCCGCTCCACATGGGCGATGTCGGTCTGGATCAGGTGGTCAAACATCTGCCCCTGCAGGCCACGGATCACCAGCAGCACCAGCCCATGGGTTGCCAGTGTCTGCCCGTACTGGGCAAGAGCCTTTGCCAGCGTAATTGCCACCACCAGCAACGGAACCTGAGACAGAATACGCGGGTCGCGCGTGGCAAACATATCCAGCGCACGCTGGATAACCAGCGGGTACAGCGCTGTTAACACCGCCATAAGCACCGTAAATACAAAAACGGTGACTATCCGGGCGGGGTAACGGCTGATCTGGGTTCGCCACAGCCGCATGAGCAGGGTGCGCGTATCATCAGGGCGCAAATGCGGGCGGGGTGCGGGCCGGGTGGCATGGGGCTGGGACGTCATACCCTGTCTCTACCAGCCTCCCGGCCCTGCATGTAAGGGGCGGAACTCAGCTTTGTGCCGCTTTTGTGCCCAGATACAGTGCGATCTGTGCCCGGCATGCCTGTGCATCCGCATGGCAGCCGCCATCCAGCCACCATTGGCGGACAAGGCCCACAATACGCCCGACCTCCGGCCCGGCCTGCCCCCCCATGGCCAGAACATCCCGCCCCGCAACGGGAAAAGCCGGAACAGCCAGCCCGCACACCCTGTGCCTAAGCTGCGCAAATGCCGCTTTTTCCTCCGCCGTACGCGGCTGGGCGGCCTGATACAGCCATATGCGCCCAGCCAGCACATCCGCCGGTTCTTCCGCCACAAGGCGGCGCAGTGCTACCTCGCTCATGCTCACGTCAGGCAGGGGGGCTGCTCTGCTCAAGGCGGCAAGTGCCCCGGTCTCAGCGCGCGAGAGTTTAAGGCGGCGGGCTACAGCGGCGGTGTGCGTTGTCAGCCCTGCCAGCCGCAGCAATGCGTTTGCCGGGGCACCATCATCCAGCATGCGTACGCACCGGTCCAGCGTATGCCCTTCTGGCAAAATGCGGGCCAGAACGCCCGTGCTGTCCATAAGGCGCAGAATGGCTGCCACATTGGGGCCAGCCAGAATCCGCCGCAGTTCCATCCATATCCGCTCAACAGAAAGGCCATCAAGCAGGGCAACGCCGCAGGTTATGGCCTGCACGGCCTGCGGGTCTGGCGCGCCGTGCCCGTAGCGCCCATAAAACCGGAAAAACCGCAGGATGCGCAGGGCATCTTCTTTAATCCGCAATGCGGGCGCGCCAACAAACCGCACATGCCCAGCCGCCAGATCAGCCTGCCCGCCAAAATAATCGTACAGGACCCCGGCCTGATCGACCGACATGGCATTTATTGTAAAATCCCGCCGCTGTGCATCCGCCCGCCAGTCCTGCGTCCAGCGGACAACGGCGTGCCGCCCGTCTGTTTCCATATCACGCCGGAGGGTGGTGATTTCGTACGGAGCGCCGTCCAGCACGGCGGTTACGGTTCCGTGTTGCAGGCCGGTCGCCACAACATGCGCCCCATATGCGCGCAAACGCTCCATGACCTGCTCGGGAGGTTCGGGGGTAGCCAGATCAATATCGGCAATCGGACGGTCCGCCAGCAGGTCGCGCACACACCCGCCCACAAGGCGCATGGCAGGCAGAACCTGCCACAACCGCGCCAGAGCGGCCTGCCGGGATGGGTCCAGCCCGTTTATGAGCGTGTCATGCTCCCCCATTGTCCACCGCCATCCGCGCTATAGGAAAAAAGCAGCCGCAGCTCCACACGCCCATGCAGGGTACTCCCTGGCAGGCTCCGGGCTCGGCCAGAGCAGCCAGCTCGTACCACACTGCGCGGGACAGGCGGGCTTCCAGCGGGTAGGCTCCCTCCCCTGCGCGTACGCTCAGGTACGGGGGGCACCCCTCCGGGCAGGCTTCGGGCGGGATGTCCCACACAGTCCGAATCGGGTGTTCGGAATCGGCCACCACCACCTCGTCCATATTGGTGCGAAAACTCAGCCGCTGCATGCGGCCCATGCCGGTCCAGTCCAGTTCCACCGCCAGAAAAGGAACGTCCTCAACCTCGATCAGCCCGCTTTCGAATGGTGTGCGCAGCAGGTAGGCACCCTGCGCATTCCGCGTGAGCAGGGAGCCAAACAGGCAGGACATGGCCTTGCGTTTGATCTCGGACCCACGGTACAGCCACACGCCATCCCGCCTGACCAAAAACGGCAAACGCCTGTTTTCCGCCGTATCGGGGGTATCGGTCTCGTGCTTATCGTGGCACGAAAGGGCCTGCGCGCCGCTTTCCTGTTCACCTTTCACTGACTCACCATCCTGTTAATACGTGTCCTTGTGTTGTGCACAATGATATAGGGAGCTTACCCCGCTTGATGTAAGCCCTGCATGTAATTCAGACTGGATCCATGACCACATCAGACGCACCGTTCCCGGCACAACAGCCTTCCTCCCCCCCAGAAGTGCGGGAGGCAGATCGTATCTGTGAACGGCTTGCCGCCGTCCAGCAGGAAATTTCAACCGTCATTTTCGGGCAGGACCAGATTATCCGCCAGACACTGACCACCGTTCTGGCTGGCGGGCATGCCCTGCTGGTCGGGGCACCGGGTCTGGGCAAGACATTGCTGGTTACGACCCTTGGCACCGTGCTGGGGCTGAACGCCCGCCGCGTGCAGTTTACCCCCGACCTGATGCCCTCCGACATTACCGGCAGTGAGATTCTGGACGAGGATGCAACCGGGCACCGCAGCTTCCGTTTTGTGCACGGCCCCGTCTTTACCCAGTTGCTGATGGCGGACGAAATCAACCGTGCCAGCCCACGTACCCAGTCTGCCCTGTTGCAGGCCATGCAGGAACACCGCGTGAGCGTGGCCGGGGTGGAATACCCCCTGCCCGAGCCTTTTCATGTACTTGCAACCCAGAACCCCATGGAGCAGGAAGGCACCTACCCCCTGCCTGAAGCCCAGCTTGACCGCTTTATGCTCCAGATCGGGCTGACCTTCCCCGATGCTGCGGCCGAACGCGCCATGCTGCTGGCCACAACCGGCGCACAGAACAAACAGGCCCAGCAGGTCATGGACGCGCAAAGCCTTATGCAGGCGCAGGCACTGGTCCGGCGCATGCCTGTGGGTGAAAAAGTGCTCGATGCCATTGTAAACCTTGTCCGCGCAGCCCGCCCCCAGAGCACGTCCGATGCCACATTGCGCGAGCAGATTGCCTGGGGCCCCGGCCCACGTGCAGCACAAACGCTTATGCTGGCCAGCCGTGCGCGCGCGCTGCTGGATGGCAGGCTCTCCCCCGGTCTGGATGACGTGGCCGCACTGGCCCGCCCGGTGCTGGCACACCGCATGGCACTAACCTTTGCCGCCCGGGCCGAGGGGGTCACCACGGATGATATTATAACCCGACTGCTCAAGACCTTGGGTTGACCCTGTGAGCCGGTTCCGACCGATCCCAACCACCCTGCTGCGCCGGTTTCTAGGCCGGGACCAGCCTGCGGCGGGTGCGCCATTCAGCCCGGCGACCACGCCCAGCCCCCCGGTTTCCGCTACGGCGGACATGGCCTGTGCAGCCCAAACACTGGCCACCCGCCTGCCGGACCTGCTGCTCCATGCCAGCCACATTGCCACCACACTGGCAGCAGGCAGGCACCCCCAGCGCCGCGCAGGATGGGGGGACACATTCTGGCAGTACCGTCCGGCACAGCCCGGCGAACCGGTCAACCGCATAGACTGGCGGCAATCCGCCCGCACAGCCCGCGCCCATGTGCGTGAAACCGAAGCCGAAGCGGCGCAGACAGTCCTGCTATGGTGCGATTTTTCCGGTTCCATGCAATGGCGCTCCGGTAATACCCTGCCCGGCAAGCTGGACCGCGCCATCCTGCTTCTGCTCAGCATGGCGGCCCTGCTGCTGCGCAATGGCGAGCGGGTTCTGCTGCTTTCTCCTTCCGGTATTGTGTCCCTGCCCCCTGCCCCCAACGTGCTGGAGCGGCTGGCACTCGGGCTGTGCGAACTAGCAGCCAATAGCAGCCCTATGGATGCAGCACTCCCTCCGCCCGCCCTTGTGCCCCGGCGCGCACGCCTGCTGCTGGCCAGTGACCTGCTCTGCCCTGACACCCATATCCATGACTGCCTGCACCAGCTGGCCGCACACCCGGCGCGGGCCTATGTGCTCCATGTTAGCGATCCGGCGGAAAGCACGCTCCCTTACACCGGCCGCACCGAGTTTTGCGGACTTGAGCACGAACCCCCGCTGGAGCTGCCCCATGTGCAGAGCCTGCGCACGGACTACGCAGCCCTTGTCGCAGCGCGCAGCCAGTGGCTTGAACAAACCACAAGCCATTGCGGCCACACGCTGGCACACCACCAGACCGATCAGTCCCCCCTCCCCACGCTGCTGGCGCTCCATGCCCAGATGAGCCAACGCGTATGATTTTCCAGTTCCCCGCCCTGCTGTTTGCCCTGCTCTGCCTGCCGCTGGTGTGGTGGCTGCTGCGTGCCACGCCCCCGCGCGCGCGCCAGCAGGTTTTTCCCCCCATTGCTTTCCTCGCCCGCCTGCGCCCGAAGGAAACCGAAGCCGCGCGCTCACCCCCGTGGGTCTTGCTCTTGCGTCTGCTGGCTGTGGGCCTGCTGATTACGGGCTTTGCCCGCCCGTTTATTCCCGGCAGCAGGGACAGCACACAAACCCCCGGCCCGGTTCTGCTGGTGGTGGATGACGGTATGTTCAGTGCCGCAGACTGGACCGACCGCCTGACCACCGCACAAACCATTGTGGACGATGCGGAGCGCACAAAATCCAGCCTGCTGCTCCTGACCACCGCCCCACAGGCGGAGGCTTCCGCAATACCGCCTGCGCCACAGCCAGCCGCTACTGTGCGGCGGATGCTGAACAGCCTGCACCCCAGCCCATGGAGTGTGGACCGGACACAGGCTGCCCGGCAGATCGGGCAACTACCAGCCCTCCCCTTTGCCCGCATTGTCTATCTGGCTGATGGCGTTGCCCAGAGCTGGGATAACGCTTTTGCCCAAGCCCTGCGCGCACGGGGTGCCGTGCAGGAAATCCGCTTTTCCTCCCAGTCAGGCATGGTGCTTGCCCCCGTTGCCCCCACGTCGGATGGGACCATGGCGCGCCTGATCATGCTTCCATCGGCGCAGCCCCGGCTTGTTCATGTTGTGGCCCGCGCGACAGATGGGGGAACGCTGGCCGTAATCCCTGTGCCCGTAGCGGCCAATGCCACACAGGCGGATGTACGCATCAACCTGCCCATAACCGTACGCAACCGGATAGATACGCTGAGTGTGCAGGGCATTGCGAGTGCCGCCACAACCGTTCTGCTGGACGAAAACACACGCCTGCACCCTGTTGGCCTGCTCTCCAGCGGTGGGGCAGATACCCCCCTGATTGGCTCTGTCTTTTACCTCCGCCGTGCGCTGGCTCCCCTGTCAGACCTGCATGAAGGAACACTGGACGCCTTGCTCAGCCGCCCCCTGTCCGTGCTGATCGCGCCCGATGGCACACTGGCTGGCGCGCAAAGCCAGAAAACCGTGCAGGAATGGATAAAAAACGGCGGCACGCTCATTCGCTTTGCAGGCCCGGCACTTGCTGGTAGCCAGCAGGATACAAGCCCTTCCAACCCGGCCGACACGGCACGGAACCTGCTGCCCGTGCCCCTGCTGGATGGAGCCCGCCAGCTCGGTGGGTCCATGACATGGGGCACACCGCAAAAACTTGCACCTTTTGAACAGGAATCCCCTTTCCGGGGACTGGATATTCCTGCCGATGTAACGGTTTCCCGTCAGGTGCTGGCCAGTCCTTCGGCCGATCTGGGCACGCATGTATGGGCGCGGCTGGCTGATGGCACGCCGCTGGTCACCCATGCCGAACTGGGCAAGGGTGAGGTGATCCTGTTCCATGTCAGCAGCACGGCGGACTGGTCCAACCTGCCGCTGTCCGGCCTGTTTGTAGCCATGCTGCAACGCCTGACCGAACACGCCAACGGGCTGAACATTCCGGCCGAAAATATACTGCTCGCCCCGGCCCTGACACTGGACGGTGAGGGCATTGCAGGCCCGCCACCGCCAACCGCACGGGGCATACAGGGCAATGTGTTTGCCACCACATCTGCCTCCCCCATCCACCCGCCCGGCCTGTATGGCCCCACGGATGGACGCCGGGCACTCAATACCGCAGCGGGTGTGCAAAGCCTGCGACCAGCTCCCCCTGTTGGCACCATTACGGATGCTTCGGGCCAGACGCCGGACCTGCCACTTGGGCGTTACTGCCTGCTGGCCGCCATTCTGCTTTTACTGCTCGATGGCGTGGTTGTAGGCCTTATGCGCACAGGCAGGCTGTTTGCACCACGGCCCCTTACCCTGCTTGCGTTGCTGGCCACCCTTGGTGCGCTAACATCCCCCCTGCATGCACAGGAGTTGAGCACGCCACCCGCAGTCCCCGCCGCAGCGCTGGAAACCCGACTGGGGTATATTGTAACCGGGCATGAGGACGTGGACACAGCCTCCCGCGAGGGGTTGCAGGGCCTGTCCGACTTTGTAAACGCCCGCACCTCCGCTGTTATGGGGCACCCCGATGCCGTCCACCCCGGCACGGATGACCTGACCTACTACCCCCTGCTTTACTGGCCGATTACCGCAGACGCCACCACCACTCCGGCCATGACGGCAGCGCTGAACACCTTTATGGCCCGCGGCGGTATTCTTCTGATTGACACACAGGGGCAGGACGGAGGCTCCAGCACAGCCGACACCACCTTTACCGCCGATGCCCCCGGCACGGCCGCAGCCCTGCGCCGGGTTACAACCGGCCTTGCGGTGCCACCGCTGGTGGTCATGACCGACCACCACCTGCTGGCACATACCTTTTACCTGCTCCACGACTTTCCGGGCCGGTATGCAGGCCTGCCCATCTGGGTCGCCAAGGAAGGAGACGCCGAGAACGATGATGTCAGCCCGGTTATTATCGGCTCGGCAGACTGGGCGCACGCTTGGGCGGTGGACAGTGCGGGCAATACCCCGTTTGCCGTTATCCCCGGTGGCAGTGACCAGCGCCTGCAGGCGTACCGCTTTGGGCTGAACACCGTTATTTACGCCTTAACAGGCAGCTACAAGGCTGATCAGGTGCATGTTCCCATGCTGCTCAAACGGCTGGAGGACAAACCATGAGCACTCTTCTGGCCTCCTTTGGGTTTGCACCTTTGCTGCCGTTGTGGCTGCTGGCCATACTGGGCGTTGCGGCACTGGGCCTGTGCGGGTGGAGCCTGTTCCAGCGCACGGGGGGAGCCATTTTGCGCCTGTGCGCCATAGGTATGGTGCTGCTGTGGCTGGCCGGGCCACAACGTTACCACGAGCAGCGGCGCGCGCTCCCTCAGACTGCACTTCTGGTAGTGGACCAGTCCCCCTCCATGGCGCTGGACCAGCGTGCCGCCATTGCCCGGCAGGTGGCGGACGCACTGGCGCAGGCCAAGGTGGAGGGGCTGAACCTCCGCACCGTAACCGTACGCGGTGCAGCACGTGATGGCACAAAACTGTTTGACGCGCTGGATCAGGCCGCAGCCGACATTCCCCCCGCCCAGTTTGCCGGGGCCATGATGGTTACTGATGGGGAGGTCAGCGATGTTCCCGCCACCCTGCCCGAGCGCCTGCGCCCCATGCAGGACAATGGCAGCCGCACAACCCTGCCCCTGCACGTTCTGCTCACCGCCAGCACGGAGCAGAAAGACCGCAAGCTGAGCATCCTTCAGGCTCCCCCCTACGCCATTGCAGGCCAGAGCGCCAAACTGCGCGTGCAGGTGGATGACATGGGACCGGGCACGCAAGCAGGCACACCGGCGGAGCTGACGGTCCGGGTGAATGGGGAGGAACCACAGCACATTTCTGTCCTGAGCGGGATGCCGCAGGATATTACCGTGCCCGTAACCCAGCCGGGGCCGTTGCTGGTCAGCCTGTCCGCCTCGGCCCTACCGGGGGAAGTCTCGGAACTGAACAACCAGACCGTAGCCCATATTACCGGCATACGGGACCGGCTGAAGGTGCTGCTGATCTCGGGCACACCCAATCAGGGGGAGCGGGTCTGGCGCAGGCTGCTCAAGGCGGACCCTTCGGTTGATCTGATCCACTTTACCATTCTGCGCCCCCCCGAAAAGGACGATGGCACCCCCCTGTCCGACCTTGCGCTGATTGCATTCCCCGTGCGCGAGCTGTTTCAGGACAAGATCAACCAGTTTGACCTGATCATCCTTGATGGATTTGAAAACCGGCATATTCTGCCGCACAGTTATCTGGAAAACATTGCAGGCTTTGTCCGCCGCGGGGGTGGCCTGCTCCTGACCGCCGGACCCGAATTTATTGGCCCCGGCTCCTTGCAGGATACTCCGGTGGGGGACGTGCTGCCCGCCCACGTAACCCCTGACCAGAGCAGCATGCTCGTCAGCCGCTTCCGCCCCACCCTGACCGATACCGGACGCAGGCACCCTGTTACGGCATCACTTCCCGGCGCGCCAAAAGCAGGTGCGCAGGTCAACAGTGCTACAGCCGTACCGGGCCTGTGGGGGCCGTGGTACCGCGCCCTGCACCCCGACAGCACCCATGGTGAGGTACTGATGAATGGGCCCGATAACAGCCCCCTGCTGGTGCTGGACCGGGTTGATCAGGGCCGGATTGCGTTGCTTCTGTCTGACCAGATATGGCTGTGGTCACGCGGGGAGGATGGCGGCGGCCCGCAGGCCGAACTGCTCCGCCGCATTTCGCACTGGCTGATGAAAGAGCCGGAGCTGGAAGAGGAGCAGCTTACAGCCAGTATAAGCGCCAATACGCTCCACATTACCCGCCACAGTGTGGGCACACCTGCAGCCACCACCCTTACCCTGACCTCCCCCACCGGGCAGAGCAGCACCGTGCCCATGCACGCATCCGCGCAGGAAGGCACCCAGACAGCACAACTGCCCATAACGGAGTCCGGTATCTGGCGTATTTCTGATGGCACACGCACAACCTATGCGGCACCCGAGCCAGAAAACACGCGTGAGCTAACCGACCTGCGCGCGACCGCAACCCGTCTGGCGGATGTGGTCAAACAGAGTGGCGGGGGTATTTTCTGGCTCGGTGACAGCACAGCCAGCCTGCATGCCCCCACGCCAAGACTGGTTGCATCAGGCGCACTGCACGGAGCGGACTGGCTGGGCTTTGCCCGGCGCGATGCGCATCTGGTAACGGGCAGAACACCCATACCCCTCCTGCCTGCTCCTCTGGCCATGGTGCTCGCCCTTTTGCTGCTGTTTGGCGCATGGTGGCGGGAAGGACGGACCCGATAGGCCCCCGGAGCGTCTTTTCCGCTCCCATGGGCTGTGATACGTTAGAGGCTCCTGTATTGATGGACAGACAATGACCCGTTTTCCACGCCTTGTTTCATCCGCTCTGCTGTTCAGCAGCCTTGCCATGTTTGCTGCGGTTCCGGCATTTGCTGATGATGCCGAAGATCAGGCTGCGGCGGCGGAATCCGCCGAAAAAGCGGAAAGCGCCAAGGCCGCCAAACGCGCAGCCCCGCCCACGGCCATTCCCGGTGCCGATGGCAGCGATGATGAAGCAGGGGAAGGCGGTGGCCATCCTAACAAGGATGTGGAACCCACGGTTGCACTGTTCGAGGCCATAAACCGGGGGAGTGTTTCCTCCGCGCGTGATGCCATTAACCGTGGTGCGGACCTGAACGGGCATAATATTCTGGGCCAGACACCGCTTGATATGTCCATCGACCTGAACCGTAACCCCATTACCTTCCTGCTTCTGTCCCTGCGCAATTCCAGCAGCCTGCAGGGGAGTGATAGCGTGGGAACGGTCAGCACATCCGACCTGCACGTAGGCAGCAGCAGCGTGGATATGGAAGACGATACCAAAAGCAAAACGCATGACCCGCGTTATGACCGCACGGGCGGGGCTGCCCAGCCTTCCATCGGCTTTCTGGGGTTTGGTGGCAGCTAGGCCACCTGCCCGCCCTGCCGGACTGCACATAAAAAAAGGGGCACCAGAAGTGCCCTTTTTTTATAACTTCAAGCTATGTCGTCAGGCTTTACAGCGCGACTGTAGCCCCCAGACTTTCCTGCCGCAGCACATCCAGCGGGAGCAACACGCCTTCACGCTCGAAGTGCCAGAATGTCCAGCCATTGCATGAGGGGGCGTTGGTCAGCATGGCCCCCATTTTATGGATTGAGCCACGCTTGGCACCACTGATCAACGTGCCATCTGCTGCAACTGTAGCCTGAATACGCTGTTTTTTATCACTCAGCACTGTTCCGGCCACAAGTGCGCCCTGCTCCACCAGACTGCCAAAAGGCACACGCGGGGCTTCGCGCTTATCCTGCGTGGTCTGTATGGCATCATCATCCAGGGGCACTTCGCTGGCCACGCGGGCTCTGGCGGCTTCCACATAATCCGGGTGCCGCTCAATGCCTACAAAATGGCGGCGCAGGCGGCGGGCCATGGCGGCCGTGGTGCCAGAGCCGGAGAACGGATCAAGCACCACATCATTAACCGTGGTGGACGCCAGCAGCACACGATGGAGCAGGCTTTCGGGCTTCTGGGTGGGGTGGAGCTTCAGCCCATGTTCGTTCCGCAGGCGCTCATTGCCTGTGCAGAGCGGCAGATACCAGTCCGAGCGCATCTGCACGTCATCATTCAGCGCCTTCATGGCCTGATAGTTGAAGCGGTAGCGGCTATCCTGACTGCGGGCAGCCCAGATGAGCGTTTCGTGCGCATTGGTAAAGCGACGGCCACGGAAGTTGGGCATGGGGTTGGACTTGCGCCAGACCACATCATTCAGGATCCAGAACCCAAGGTCCTGCAGAATGGCCCCGAGGCGGAAGATGTTATGGTAAGAACCAATCACCCAGATTGTGCCATCCTTATGCAGCAGGCGGCGGGCTTCGCTCAGCCATTCCCGCGTGAAGCGGTCGTATTCCTGCAGGTCGGAAAACTTGTCCCAGTCATCATCCACGCCATCAACAACGCTGTCGTCCGGGCGGCGGAGTTCACCCCGAAGCTGCAGGTTGTACGGTGGGTCGGCAAAAATGCAGTCCACTGAGCCCGAAGGCAGGGTGCGCATGGTCTCCACGCATTCACCCCGCAGGATTTCGTCTAGGGGGAGGTCCATGGAAACTGCTTTTGCGCCGCTCATGCCCGGGTCTCCGTTTTCAAATGTTCTAGCTGCTGGCGTACGGTGCCAAATGTTTTTCTGTGGTGCGGGGTTACACCCGTTTGCAACAGAGCCCGACGATGAACCGCCGTGCCGTAACCTGCATTTTTTTCCCATCCATAATCGGGCCAGCGCACATTCAGCCGCGCCATGATGCGGTCACGCACCACCTTGGCCATAATGGAGGCCGCGGCAATGGACAGGCTCACCCCGTCCCCACCCACGATGGCCTCTGCACTACACCCGAAATCCGGAATTTTGTTGCCATCAACAAGCACATGGTCAGGCCGGACCGGCAGGCGGGCAACTGCACGCTGCATGGCAAGGTGGGACGCATGGTAGATGTTGATACGGTCAATTTCCGCCGTGGAGGCGGCACCCACGCCAATGGCCACGCCGGGCACATGGGGCAGACGCTCGGCAATGGCCTCACGCAATGCGGGCTTTAATTTTTTGGAATCATCAATAACGGCAGCAAGATCATCCGGCACGCCACAGGCAAACACCACGGCGGCGGCCACAACCGGACCGGCAAGCGGGCCACGGCCCACTTCATCCACTCCGGCGACCAAGCCGCCATGCTGTTGTTCCCGCCTAAAGTCCGGCATTGCATCCCTTCCCGTCCGCTTGAAACGACTCGGTTAAAATTACCGAGTCGCAGCAATTGCGACTCCGTAGGGAAGGAAAAGCATTTTTTTACCCGGGTGCGCAAGAGTCCCGGTCAAATGATTTTTAGGAACGGCTACGACGGGGGAAGAAGAGCCAGCCGAGCAGAACACCCACAACCGAGACAATACCCAATGAAAGCAAGGGTTTATCCCGCACAAAAGTGACTGCTTTTTCAACCATGCCCTCACCTTCCTCATACAGATCGGCAAAATCTTCCTGCATGTGTGCGGTGAACTGGTCGAGCTTTCCGTCCGCCTGAAGACCGATATCGCCGGTCAGACCACCAGCGGCATCCTTGACATGTCCCTGAACGTCCCGAACCTTGGCGTCGATCTTGTTTTCGATGATGTCGATTTTATCTTTAGCCATGACGACTTTCTCCTTTTTTGAGCCATTCCGTAACGGCCCGCGCATGGAAGCGACCGGAGATCTGCACGATCGCCTGTTGCATCAGACCGCAAAAACGCGTCTCTGACTAGGCATGCCTTCTCCGACGTCCACACAACTGACTGCGCTCATTGTTGGTTCCATGTTTTTTATGGAACAGCTTGATGGCACCATTCTGGCAACGGCCCTGCCTTCCATCGCCCATAGCCTGCATGTGGATACGGTCGCCACGTCTGTTGCCCTGACGTCCTATATTATCGGGCTGGCCATTTTTATTCCCGCATCTGGTGCGCTGGCTGACCGTCTGGGCAGCCGCACGATCCTGATGGTGGCAATCTGCATTTTTGTGGGCAGTTCAATTTTTTGCGGTACCGCCCACTCCCTGCTGTTTTTGGCCATCATGCGCACCATACAGGGCATTGGTGGTGCCCTTATGGTGCCCGTGGGGCGGCTGGCGGTTATTCGCAGCACCCCAGCGGACCAGCTTGTACGCACCATGACATGGATGATGCTGCCAGCCACCCTCGGCCCCCTGCTGGGGCCTGTGGTGGGGGGATATATTACCTCCTGGCTGACATGGCGGTGGAATTTTTACCTGAATATTCCTGTCGGTGTGGTCGGGCTGTTCCTGACCTACCGCTTTATCCCCGAAGTGCGCGAACCCTCCCCCCCTCCGTTTGATCTCAAGGGCCTGTTTCTGGCAGGGGGCGGGCTGGCGGTGCTGTCTGTTTTTGCAGAACTATTCAGCCACGGCACAGGCTCGCCTGCACTTGTTACGGCCCTTTTATGCACAGGCCTGCTGCTGCTGGGCATTTACACCCATCACGCAGGGCGTACGTCTTTTCCGCTCCTGGACCTGCGGCTTATGCGCTTCCAGACTTTTCGCATTTCCGTTTTTGGGGGAGCGGCATCACGCATTGCGGTGGGGTCTTTGCCGTTTCTGCTCCCGTCCTTCCTGCAGATCGGAGCGGGGCTGAGCGCGGCACAGAGCGGGCTTGTCACCTTTGTGGCTCCACTGGGGGCCATTGCCATGCGCCCCTTTGTGCCGGCACTGCTCAAGCGCTGGGGGTTCCGCACCATTCTCATGGCCAATGGCTCATCCGCAGCACTGGTGTTTGCCTTGATCGCCCTTTTCCGCCCGAGCTACCCCTTATGGCTGCTCTCGCTTGTGCTCACACTGGCCGGGGCGGCCCAGTCGCTCCAGTTTTCGGCTTATAACACCGTTGCCTATGCCGACATTCCACAGGACCGGATGAGTGCGGCCACCAGCCTGTATTCCACCATGCAGCAGATCATGCTTTCGGCCGGAATCTGCATTGCCGCAGGCACCCTGACCGTGCTGAGCAGGCTGCACCATAACACCCCTGCAAACATGACCGATTTTGCACTCGGCTTTGTTGTGACTGGCGGCATATCCCTGCTGGCCGTGCCGCTATGCGCCGCACTTTCGCCTTCTGCGGGGGCAAACATGAGCGGTAACCGCCGTTAAGCGCACGCTTTTAACGCACAAATTACATAGCGAAATGTTATTTTATGCACGGTTTCAATGAGGAGGCTTGCACTTGGGCAAAGAGTTCAGCACAGTTCCCTCTGTAAACAGGGTGCCCCTATGCACAGCGTTCCCCTGCATTTTCTGACGCAACTTAGGTTAACGAACAGCGCACCTCATGGACGATAACTCTCCGCCCTCCGCCTCTCCCGCCAAGCCGCGTTCCTCCAAAAAGCGCCTGCTTCTGGCGGGTGGTGCCGTGGTGGCCGCCTGTATTCTGGGCTTTGCCTTCCTGCGCCCGCAGGCAGGCCACAAAACGCACCACGGCGCGGCTGATTCCAGCCAGAGCCAGCCTGTAGCGGTACAGACAGTGCACGCTGGCAGTATGCCCGTGGAACTGACCGAACTGGGCACGGTTGTCCCCATTACCAACGTAACCGTGCAGACCCGTGTGGAAGGCTACCTGATGCAGGTGCTTTTTACCGAAGGCCAGCATGTGCATAAGGGTGACCTGCTCGCCCTGATCGACCCCCGCCCCTATCAGGTGCAACTGGAGCAGTATGAAGGCCAGCTTGCTCAGGACAAGGCACAGCTTGAACAGGCAAGGGTGGACAGCGGGCGCTACCAGCGCCTGATCAAGCAGGACAGTATTGACGCCAAAACCGCACGCGACCAGCAGTTTACGGTTCAGCAGCTTGAAGGCACGGTCAAGGCTGATCAGGCACTGGTGGATAACCAGAAGCTGCAACTGATCTACTGCCACATTATTGCGCCAGTGGATGGGCGCATTGGCATTCGTGCAGTGGATCAGGGCAACTACGTGGCGGCCGGCCAGTCCGGCGGGCTGGCTGTGTTGACACAGATGCAGCCCATCTCGGTCATTTTCACGCTGCCGCAGGACCAGTTGCCCGAGGTGTTTGCCCAGCTACAGGCGCGCAAATCGCTCCCTGTTTCGGCCTGGAACAGTTCCAACACACAAAAAATAGCCGATGGCACGGTCAGCACGCTGGACAGCCAGATTGACACGGCAACCGGCACCGTGCGCCTGCGCGCCATTTTTACCAATGAGGACGAACACCTCTTCCCCAACCAGTTTGTTAACGCACGTCTGCTGGTTAAAACGCTGGACCACGTTCTGCTCCTGCCCACAACCGCTGTGCAGACCGGCCCCTCCGGCCTGTTCGTATATGTTGTCAAGGATGATGACACGGTCAGCGTCCAGCCCGTGACCACCGGCATTTCCAACGGTACGCTCAGCGTTGTCACCTCCGGGCTGAAGGAAGGCGACAGAGTGGTTACAGACGGCACAGACCATTTGCGCGCCGGAATCAAGGTGAGCATTCCCACCACGGCTCCCACCCCAGCACCGGACCATGCCACGCCGTGAACCCATCTGCCATTTTCATCCGCAGGCCCGTTGCAACTACGCTGCTGATGCTGGCCATTTTTATGGCCGGGTTGCTGGGCTACCATTTTCTGCCCATTTCTGCGCTACCACAGGTTGATTACCCCACCATAACGGTGGAAACCTTCTACCCCGGTGCGGGGCCGGATGTTATGGCCACCTCGGTGACTGCGCCGCTGGAAACACAACTTGGCCAGATGCCCGGTCTGGACCAGATGACATCGCGCTCATCGGGTGGGGCGTCGGTCATTACCCTGCGGTTTGACCTGTCCATGTCCATGGATGTGGCGGAGCAGGAAGTGCAGGCCGCCATTAATCAGGCCAACTCCCTGCTGCCAACCGACCTGCCCGCCCCCCCGGTTTACGCCAAGGTCAACCCGGCAGACACCCCTGTGCTCACACTGGGCATTACCTCGGCCACTATTCCGCTCCCCGAAGTGGAAGATTACGTGGACACCCGTCTGGCACAAAAAATCAGCCAGATTTCGGGAGTGGGGCTGGTTACGCTTTCAGGCGGCAACCGCAAGGCCTACCGTGTGCGGGTCAACGTGCCCAAGCTGACCTCCTACGGCATTGATCTGGACACATTGCGTACAACCATTGGCAATGTGAACGTCAACTCCCCCACGGGTACGTTTGATGGAGCACAACGCTCGGCCACATTGCGGGTGGACGGGCAGATTACCAGCCCGGAAATGCTGCTCAATCAGGTCATTGCCTACCAGAGCAGCGGGCCGGTCCGCATCCGCGACGTAGCTACGGTTGTAATCGGGCCGGAAAACACACAGCTTGCCGCGTGGTCCAACCAGACCCCGGCCCTGATCATGAACGTGCAGCGCCAGCCGGGTGCCAACGTGATTGCCGTGGTGGACAACGTCAAGGCCACCCTGCCCACCCTGCGCCAGACCCTGCCACCGGGGATTGATATTATCCCCCTGACAGACCGCACCACCACCATCCGCTCCTCCGTAGCCGATGTGCAGTTCGAGCTGTTTCTCGCACTTGTGCTGGTTGTGGCGGTTATTTTTGTCTTTTTGCGCAATGTTCCCGCCACCATTATTCCCAGCCTGTCCGTGCCGCTTTCCATTATCGGCACGCTGGCCATTATGTACCTGCTCGACTTCTCGCTCGATAATCTCTCGCTCATGGCTCTGACCATCGCCACCGGCTTTGTGGTGGATGATGCCATTGTGATGATCGAAAATATCTCGCGTTATGTGGAAGCGGGCGAGGACCGCATGAGCGCCTCGCTCAAGGGGGCGGGGGAAATTGGCTTTACCATTATCTCGCTGACCATATCGCTCATTGCCGTGCTTATTCCGCTGCTGTTCATGAGCGATGTGGTGGGCCGCCTGTTCCACGAATTCGCCCTTACGCTGGCCACGACCATCATCCTGTCCGCCGTGGTGTCGCTCACACTTGTTCCCATGATGTGCGCCCGTATTCTTTCCGAGCGCCCGCATGACGCAGGCACGGCAGCCACCCCGTTCCTGCGCTGGTCCGCGCGGATGGAAGTGGCAACCGAACGCCTGATTGCCGCCTATGACCGTATGCTCGATGTGGTGCTGGAATGGCGCAAGCTCACACTGGGCGTGGCCGTGGGGACACTGGTGCTGACCGGCCTGCTGGGCTGGTACATTCCCAAAGGGTTTTTCCCCGTGCAGGATACGGGGGTTATTCAGGGTATTTCCGTTGCGGCGCAGTCCATCTCGTTCGAGAACATGAAGGTGCATCAGCAGGAACTGGCCAGAGTAATCCTGAAGGACCCGGATGTGGCCTCCCTCTCCTCCTTTGTGGGGGTGGACGGGCAGAATGCGACGCTTAATCAGGGCCGCTTCCTGATCAACCTGAAAGAGCATGACAGCCGCTCCTCCTCCGCCACCGAAATTGCAGCACGGCTGGAGCAGGAAACAGCGCAGGTTGCGGGGATAAAGCTCTACCTCCAGCCCGTGCAGGACCTCTCGCTCGATACAACCGTATCGGCAACACAATACCAGTTCCTGCTTGAAAACCCCGATTACGACGCCTTTAAAACATGGGTGCCCAAGCTGATCGAACGGTTGCGGCAGGAACCCTCTCTTGCGGATGTTACCTCCGACCTGCAGGCCGAAGGGCTGGTCGCACGCGTAACGCTCGACCGCCCCACAGGGGCCCGTTACTCGATTACACCCCAGACCGTGGATAACGTGCTGTATGACAGCTTTGGCCAGCGCCAGATTTCCACCATCTATACGCAGTCCAACCAGTACCGCGTTATTCTGGAAGCCGAACCGCGCTTTCAAAAAGAGATGTCCTCGCTCAACCAGCTTTACCTGCCCGGTATCAGCGGTAATACGGGGGAGAGCACATCCGGCCCCACACGCTCGCCAACCTCCGGGCTGGTGCCTCTGCCAGCGGTCACCAAGGTCACGCAGGAAACGGCTCCCCTGCTGTTAACCCATTTCGGGCAGTTCCCGGCCACGACCATCTCGTTCAATCTCGCACCCGGCTATGCGCTGGGGGATGCCACAGCCGCCATCCGCCGGGTGGAGGCGGACATCCACCTCCCCGCAGCTTTCCAGACATCTTTCCAAGGGACGGCGGCGGCATTTGAAGGCTCACTCAGCAACGAACTGTTCCTGGTCGCTGCCGCCATTATTGCCGTCTATATTGTGCTGGGCATTCTGTACGAGAGCTTTATCCACCCGGTTACCATTCTCTCCACCCTGCCCTCGGCCGCCATTGGCGCGTTGCTGACCCTGATTGTCGCGGGGGTTAACCTCGACATCATGGGCATTATCGGCATTGTGCTGCTGATTGGCATTGTCAAGAAAAACGCCATCATGATGATCGACTTCGCGCTGGAGGCGGAGCGTGAACATGGGATGGACAGCCTGCGCTCCATTCGCACAGCAGCCACACTGCGTTTTCGCCCCATTCTCATGACCACACTGGCGGCCATGCTGGGGGCCGTACCCATGGTGCTCTCGCATGGTACGGGGTCCGAACTGCGCTATCCGCTGGGGCTGGCCATTATTGGCGGGCTTGCCCTCTCCCAGTTGCTGACCCTGTTCACCACACCGGTCATCTACCTTACGCTGGACACATGGGCGCATAAATGGCGCGGGCTGCGCAACCCCGGCTCTGCATCCCCCCCTAGCGGGCAACCCGTGCCGTGAATATCAGCCGGATTTTTATTGACCGGCCTGTTGCCACCATCCTGCTAAGCGTAGCCCTGTTCCTTGGGGGGCTACTGGGCTACCGTGGCCTGCCTGTTGCCGACCTGCCTAACGTGGACTTCCCGGTTATTCAGGTGCAGGCACGGCAGGCTGGCGGCTCCCCGGAGGAAATTGCCAGTGCCGTGGCCGCCCCCTTGGAGCGGCACCTTGGGCAGATTGCCGATGTTACGGAAATGACATCCCAATCCACCGAAGGCAGCACACGCATTACGCTCCAGTTCGCGCTCTCGCGCGATATTAACGGTGCCGCGCGGGATGTGGAGGCCGCCCTTCAGGCCGCCCATGCGGACATGCCCTCCTCCTTGCGGCAGAACCCCAGCTACCGCAAAGCCAACCCCAACGGCGCGCCGATCCTTATTCTCACCCTGACATCGGACACCCACACCCGCCCCCAGCTTTATGATTACGCAACCAACGTGCTGGTGCAGCATCTGTCCGCCATACAGGGGGTGGGTCAGGTGGAAATCAGCGGGAGTGCGCTACCTGCCATCCGGGCGGAAATAAACCCCCTGCCCCTGTTCAAATACGGCATCGGGTTTGAGGACGTACGCGCAGCCCTTGCCTCTGCCAATGCCCACACCCCCAAAGGGATTATTGACCAGAACGGCGTCCGCTACACGCTGGACACGAATGATCAGGTCCGTACGGCGCAGGACTACCGTGACCTGATTATTGCATGGCGCAATAACCGCCCCGTGCGACTGGCCGATGTGGCGCAGGTGCAGAACAGCGTGGAAGACCTGCGCAACGCCGGGTACTATAACGGTCAGGCATCGGTTATTGCGGTGGTGTTCCCCCAGGCCGGGGCCAATGTGATTCACACTGTGGACCAGATCAATGCGGAAATGCCCCTGCTTAAATCCGCCCTGCCCGGTGGTGTGGCCCTGCATGTGGGGCTTGACCGCTCACTGACCATTCGTGCAGCGCTGGTGGATACGCAACTGACCCTGCTGATCTCGGTCATACTTGTGGTGCTGGTGGTGCTGCTCTTCCTGCACTCACTCCGCATGACGCTTATTCCCGCCGTGGTTGTGCCCACCTCCATTGTGGCGACCTTTGGCGTTATGCGCCTGCTTGGTTTTTCGCTCGATAATATGTCGCTCATGGCGCTTACGGTTTCCACCGGCTTTGTGGTGGATGACGCCATTGTGGTGATGGAAAACATAGCCCGCTACATAGAGCAGGGCCTCCCCCCACGGGATGCCGCCATAAAAGGCAGTGCGGAAGTGGCCTTTACGGTTATTTCCATCTCCATCTCCCTGATTGCCGTCTTTTTGCCCATTCTGCTCATGGGGGGGCTGGCTGGCCGCCTGTTCCACGAGTTCGCCATGACAGTTTCCATCACCATCCTGATCTCGATGGTGCTGTCCCTGACCCTGACCCCCATGATGGCGGCTTACCTGCTGGTGCCCCATACGGCAGGCACGGCGCCTGCGGGTTCTGGCAGCCTGATGCGCCACGCCATTGCCGCCATGACTGCATTTTTGGACCATATGCAGGCCGGTTATACCCGCTCGCTCGACCTTGCCCTGCGCTACCACAAGACCGTCCTGCTCAGCCTGCCCTTTACACTGGCCCTTACGGCAGCCTTGTTCATGCTGATGCCCAAGGGGTTTTTCCCGGTGGAAGACACGGGCATGCTCATGGGGCGCCTGCAGGGGGACCAGTCAATCTCCTTCGGGGCGTTGGCCAAAAAACTGACCGAAGTGCAGAAAGTGCTGCTGCACGACCGCGATGTGGAGAGCGTGTCCTCCTTTATCGGGGGGCGTGGCTCCTCCAACGAGGCAGGGGTGTTTTTGCAGCTCAAGGATAAAGCTGCCCGGAACGACACCCCGACCGACCTGATCGCCCGTGTTAACCGCAAATTGCGTAATCTGGTCGGAGCCAGTTTTTTTCTGATGCAGCCCGGTGCCATCCGTTCCGGCGCACGGCAGAGCAATGCGGCATACCAGTATACGCTGGAGGGTGAAAACTCATCCGAGCTCTACACATGGACCGCCCGCCTGCTGGCAGAGCTGCGCCGCCACCCGGAACTGACAACCCTTTCCTCCGACGTGCAGCTGGGTGGCTCGGCCATTAGCACCCAGATCGACCGGGATACGTCCGCCCGTGTCAACATTACCCCCCAGCTCCTGTCCAACACGCTGTACGATGCGTTTGGCCAGCGCGCGGCCTCGGTCATCTACAACAGGCTCAACCAGTACCGCGTGATCATGGAGGCCGACCCCAAAAGCTGGTCCAACCCGGAAAGTCTGATGCAGGTCTGGATAAGCGTTGCCGGGGGCTCGGCTGGTGGGGGAACGCGCTCCAACACCATTCGGGCGCGCAATGCCTCCAGCACCGGCTCCACCAGCACGCAGGCCAGCCAGAGTTCCCTGTCCTTTAAAAACCAGATTGCCAATGCGCTGGCCGGGGGGGCTGGTGCGTCCAATGGTTCAGCAGTCAGCACCTCATCCGAAGCCATGGTGCCGCTCACACTGGTTACTCATCTGGTGCCAAGCCGCACCCCGCTTTCGGTCAACCATCAGGGGCTGGCGGTTGCGGCTACGCTCTCGTTCAATCTGGCCAAGGGGGTTTCTCTGGGCACGGCCACGCAGATCATCAACACCGCACAGGTCGCGCTGCATATGCCCAATACCATCCACGGCAGTTTTGCCGGCAATGCCGCGCAGTTCCAGAAAGCGGTCAGCGATGAACCCCTGCTTATTCTGGCAGCCCTTGTGGCCGTCTATATTACACTGGGTGTTCTGTACGAAAGCTACGTACACCCGCTGACCATTCTCTCCACCCTGCCCTCGGCTGGTGTAGGGGCCCTGCTGGCCCTGCAACTGGCTGGGGAGGAGTTCTCGCTCATTGCCATGATCGGGGTGATCCTGCTGATTGGCATTGTGAAGAAAAATGCCATCATGCTGGTGGATTTTGCCATTATGGCCGAACGCGAAGAGGGTATGTCCGCCCATGATGCCATACGCACCGCCTGCCTGCTCCGCTTCCGCCCGATCATGATGACATCGGTCGCAGCGGCCTTGGGGGCTGCCCCGCTTATGGTCGCCAACGGATACGGGGCCGAACTGCGGCACCCGCTGGGCATTGCCATTGTTGGCGGGCTGATCGTGAGCCAGGCCCTTACCCTTTATACAACGCCGGTTATTTATCTGATGTTCGATGCTTGGCAGGCCCGTGCCGGGTCTTTTATCCGCTCGTTATCGTTTTCCCGCAGCTTCAGGCAGGACCGCTGAATGCCTTTTTATCGTCCCTTCCTTTCCCTTCGCCTGTCCCTGCTGCTGGCACCTGCCGCTCTGGCCGGGTGCATGGTCGGGCCGGATTACAAACGGCCCACGCCCATTATCTCGCCCGCCTTCAAGGAACTACGTCCGGCACCGGGCTGGCAGTACGCTGCCCCACAACTGGCCAGCCTGCCCAAAGGTTCGTGGTGGACAATCTATAACGACCCGCAGTTGAATGCTCTGGAAGCTCAGGTAGACATCAACAACCAGAATATCATTCAGTACGAGGCACGCTACCGTAACGCCCGGGCCACCATTAACTCCATCCGGGCACAGCTTTACCCAACGCTTAGCGGTGCGCTCTCCTTCAACCGACAGAGTTCGGGCCGTGGGTCGCGCTCCAGCGGCACCATTATCAATTATGGCTCCGATGGCTCGAGCAGCACGAGCGCAACCCCCTCCAACTCCACCGAAAACACCTATGCCACGGGGCCAAGTGTTTCGTGGGATCTGGATTTATGGGGCAAGATCAGGCGGCAGATTCAGGCTCAGGTTACAGAAGCACAGGCCACAGCCGCAGACCTTGCCAATGCACGCCTGTCTTATCAGGCACAATTGGCCACGGCTTATTTCAACCTGCGGTATCAGGACAGCCTGTATGATCTGCTGACCAAAAACGTGGCGTTTTATGAGCGCTCGTACCAGATCACCAAAAACCAGTATGATGCAGGCACGGCAGACCCAACCACCCTGCTGCAGGCCAAAACACAGCTGGAACAGACCCGCGCTCAGGCCACCGCAACCGGCATAGCCCGCGCGCAGTATGAGCACGCTATTGCTGTTCTTATGGGTAAAGCCCCTGCGGACCTTTCCATCCCCCATGGCGCATTGCCACGGGCCATTCCGGCTATTCCGGTTATGGTTCCGGCCAGCCTGCTCCAGCGCCGCCCCGATATTGCGGCGGCCGAGCGCCGGATGGAGGAATACAACGCCCAGATTGGCGCGGCCATGGCCGCGTTCTACCCCGATGTCAAACTCACGGCGACATACTCCTATAGCGGGGACCCTGTTGGCTCTCTTGTGCAGGTTGCAAACCGCATCTGGACCCTTGGCGCCTCGGCTACGGAAACACTGTTTGCCGGGGGCGCAAGAACTGCCGCCGTCCATGAGGCCGACAGCAATTACAATGCCTATGTGGCCACCTACCGGCAAACCGTACTGACAGCCCTGCAAGGGGTGGAAGACCAGCTTTCCAACCTGCGTATTCTGGCTGATCAGGCAGAGCAGCAGCATGTTGCGCTGGATGCCGCCAACAGAGCCGTTACGGTTGCATTCAACCAGTATATGGCAGGCACCCAGATTTACACGACCGTGATTACCGCCGAGGTGACGGCCCTGTCCAACGCGCAGACCGCACTGCAAATCCAGCAAAGCCGTATTCTGGACTCTGTCAGTCTGGTGGAAGCCCTTGGCGGGGGGTGGAATGCCTCCGAACTCCCCAGCAAAAACTCCATGCAGACAGACAACCCGCTCCTGCCCTCCTTTATTCAAAAAGACAAAAACTAGGCGGACCACCGCCCAACAAAAAACCTCCGGAGCACTGGCCCCGGAGGTTTTTTTATACCGTTTGCAAAGTGGTCAGGCGCCGTTACTTCATGACCGCACGACCAGCCAGCAGGGCCACAACCAGAAAAACAACAAACAGCATAATGGCGATAAAGAACAGGATTTTAGCCATACCAGCCGAGGCAGAGGCAATTCCGCCAAAACCAAACAGCCCTGCAACAAGTGAAACAACCAGAAAAAACAGTGCCAGTTTCAGCATAACGCACTCCCTTGCATTTCAATCCTGACCAGAGCCGGAAGGCTCTTGCCAACTTATTTTCTGCGCCGCAGAAAAATCCCAATAATCAGACCGACAACACCTGCCGTAGCAACGGTCAACAATGGCTGGTCAATAACAACATCCCGCAGAGCTTCTACTGCGGTGCTGCGCTTGCCCGGATTAAGGGCATCGTAACTGGACACCTTGCCAAAAAAACCATCGGCACCGTCCTGAAGATTGCCAATACCATCCTCAAGACCAAAATCTGCCTTGCTCTCATCACTCATACGAGGATGTCCTCCATACTGGATTAAGGGGTAACGCGCCTTGCACCCCTAAAGATGCCTATGTGAACGATTTTTTTGTTCAAGACTAGATTTCAGCCGAGCGCCAGTAGGCTTCCCCACCCGGATCAGGCTCGCCTGCAATCATGGCGCGCAGGCGCGCGGCATAGGTCCTAAAGGCAGGGGTATCGGGGTTGCGGTGCGGCATATCCAGCACAATTTCGCCCGTAATCCCCGCAGGGGGGCCACCGGCCAGCACCACAACACGTGTGGCAAGGCGAAGAGCCTCTTCAATATCATGCGTCACAAACAGCACTGTTTTGTGTGTCTGCTGCCATATCCGCTGCAACTCTTCCTGCAGGCTGGTGCGGGTAATGGGGTCCAGCGCCCCAAACGGCTCATCCATCAGCAACAGGTCGGGGTCCACGGTCAGGGCGCGGGCAACCCCCACACGCTGCCGCTGCCCACCAGACAAACGGCGTGGGAGCCGGTCCTGTGCATCCTCCAGCCCGACCAGACGCAGGGCCTCCTGCGCACGGGCTATTTTTTCGCTCTTGCTCAGGTGCAGGCCTTCTAGCCCGAACATGACATTCCGCAACACCGAGCGCCACGGCAGAAGCCGCGCATCCTGGAACACCATGGCCCGGCTCCGCCGCGTGGCATGTGCCCCGGCATCCGCCACACAGGCAGAACCGCCTATCTGCCCTTCCGTTGGGTGCATAAGCCCCATCAGAACCCTGAGCAGCGTGGACTTACCCACACCAGACGGCCCCAGAAGTGCAACAAACTCCCCACGCTCCAGCGTCAGGCTGACATGCCGCAGCACAAAATGGGCGCCACCATCGTGAGAGAGGCCAACATCATGCAAAGAGGCAACCACATCCGCCTTGCTCATGGCTGCCACCTGAGAACCCATTTACGCACAAACCCAAAAAGAAAATCGGTAATGGCATACAGCATGGCCATGGTCAGCATGTAAACCACCACAACATCGGTCGCCAGAAGGCTGGATGCCTGCATCATACGGGCACCAATACCCGGCACGCCAAACAGTTCCGCCGCCACAACGGACATCCACCCCTGCCCCAGCCCCGTACGCAACCCGGCCATAATGCCCGGCGCGGAAGCCGGGAGCACAATCTTGACCAACCGCCCCACAAAACTGCCATGCCCGAAGGCGGAAGCCAGTTCATACAGCTCGGGGTCCACCCCACGAACGGCACTGTGGGCTGCGTAAAAATTGATCCAGAAAACCGATATGGCAATAACAAAGGTGGCCCCAGCCGTGCTCAACCCAAACCAGAGAATGGCAAACGGCACCCAAGCCAGCCCCGGTACAGGCCGCAGCAGGCGAACAACACCTTCTAGCAGACTATCCAATAGCCCCAGCATACCGCACAGAATGCCAAGCCCGGCCCCCAGAACGGAGCCAATAAGCAGGCCCAGCAGATAATGGTTCAGACTATCCAGAATAGCTTGCTGCCAGAACCCTCCCCGCACCTCATCCAGCCAGGCCGGACCAAGGGAAGAAGGTGCTGGCACCATGCCAGATGGCAGCAGCCCGGACTGGACTGCTGCCTCCCACACGCCAAAGAACAGAACAAGCCCCGCCAGCCCAAGCCCCAGGCGAGCAGGTCCAGACAATTTTACACTCACGGCTTGGCCTGCTGCCACAGACCCGTATCAAACAGATCTTCAACAGGTTCTGCCTTACGCAACAGACCTTCGGCCACTTCAAATTCCTGCAACTGCTTGACACTTTCCACAATGCGCGCCGGGTCGCTGACAAAACGGGAAGCAGAATGCTCCAGCGCGGTTTTCGTCACACTATCATTCAGCATACCACCGCCAAGCGCTTTTTGCACAAATGGCACGGCATCATCCGGGTGCTGAGCCAGCAAAGTTGTGGCGCGCACAAACAGGCTGGTCAGTGTTCCCGCCCATGCCTTGTGCTCAGGTGCATCAGGCTTGACAATTGCCAGAACGGAGCCCGGCTGGTCTGGCATCATGCTATGGCCCGAAGCCAGAATACGGGCGTCCGGCAGGCGGGTTTTAACAACTGTCAGGGCTGGCTCCCTCAAAACTGCGCCATCCACAGCACCTGCCAGAAATGCCTGTTGTGCCGCATCAATATCCACCCCAACAATGGAGGCCACGGTATTGACCTGCGCAAAACCAAGCTGCTTTTGCAGCCAGTAGCGCAACAGTGTGTCGGGCACCGAACCGGCAGGCTGAGCTGCCAGACGTGGCAGACGCTTCTGGTCCTGCTTGAACCGCGCAAAAATGTCCTTCACCACATCTGGCGTCAGTCCGGCCTCACTATCCGGCTTCAGGCCCTCTGCCAGTGCGCCGCGCGCAATAACCGACAGTTCCTCGATCGAGGCGGTGGCGACAACCTTAACATCCACGCCATGCGCGCGTGCCTGCAACAAGGGCAGCACCCCTGCTACGTAGCCGTCAATCCGCCCGGATACGAGTGCCTGAATAGCCTGCGGGCCAGAGGTAAAGCGGACAAACTGCACATCCAGCCCTGCCTGTTTGGCCCAGCCTTCCCCATCAATCACAAACAGCGCGGAAGAGCCCAGAACGGGAATATAGCCGATACGAATGCTGTCCGCCGCCTGTGCCGGGCTTACAGCCCAACCCAATGCCACGGTGGCAAGCGTTAGCATTTTTAGCAACGCACGTTTCATGACGTTATCTCTTTCACTGAAATATTTTATCAAAAATAATAGTGGATATATTCTTGTCTTTGTCAATCACTCACGCGCAAGCATGGAATATTTTTATTCCACGCATATTTGCATCACATCGTGGCGCGCACACAGGACATAAAAAAAGCTGGCTCCTGAGAGCCAGCTTCCTTCATTGCACTTGCGAGCAAAAGATTAAGCAGCAAGATCCTGCTTATCTTCCACTTCCGGGCGCGGACCGCTGTCCTGCCCTTTTGCGCTCACATCGCGGTCGATCAGTTCGATCACGGCCATCTGAGCGGCATCGCCATAACGCACGCCAGCGCGCAGGACGCGTGTGTAGCCACCGTTGCGGGCCTTGTAGCGTTCTGCCACGGCTGCAAACAGCTTTTTAACAATCACATCATCACGCAGCACAGCAAATGCCTGCCGACGTGCGTGCAGATCGCCACGCTTGCCAAGGGTAATCAGCTTTTCAACAAACGGGCGCAGTTCCTTCGCTTTGGGAAGCGTGGTGGTGATCTGCTCGTGTTTGATCAAAGCCACAGCCATGTTGCGGAACATGGCTGCACGGTGAGAAGAGGTAACGCCGAGCTTTCGGCCGGCAATCCGGTGACGCATGGTTCAGTTCCTAGTATCGGGAAAAGTCAGATCAAAACGGCTCATCAAGCCGCTTTGCCAACTCTTCAATATTTTCCGGCGGCCAGGCCGGGACATTCATACCCAAGGACAGCCCCATGGAGGTCAGGACTTCCTTAATTTCGTTCAGGGATTTACGGCCAAAGTTCGGTGTGCGCAGCATTTCCTGCTCACTCTTCTGAACCAGATCCCCGATGTAGATGATGTTGTCGTTCTTCAGGCAGTTTGCGCTACGAACAGACAATTCAAGCTCATCCACCTTGCGCAGCAGATTACGGTTGAACGGCAGATCATCCTCAGGCTCTTCAGCCTGTACAGGACGCGGCTCATCAAAGTTGATGAAGAGCTGCAACTGATCCTGCAGAATGCGCGCGGCCAGAGCCACTGCATCTTCGGGCGTTACCGCACCATTTGTTTCGACCGTAAGCAGCAGCTTGTCATAGTCGGTGACCTGACCAACACGGGTCGGCTCCACCTTGTAGGACACGCGCTTGACGGGCGAATAGATTGCATCAACCGGGATCAGGCCGATCGGGGCATCTTCCGGGCGGTTAGCCGCCGCAGGAACATAGCCTTTTCCGGTATTAACAATAAATTCCATGCCCAGCTTGACGCCGTCATCAAGCGTGCAGATGACCAGATCAGGGTTCATGATTTCAATGTCATGACCTGTCTGGATCTGGCTTGCGCGCACTTCGCCGGGGCCAGTGGCCGTCAGCACCATACGCTTCGGCCCTTCACCGTGCATGCGCAACGCCAGCTGCTTGATGTTCAGGACGATGTCAGTCACATCTTCCCGCACACCGGCAACGGACGAAAACTCGTGCAGAACGCCGTCAATCTGAACCGCCGTGACCGCAGCACCTTGAAGAGAAGACAGCAGAACCCGACGCAGGGCGTTACCGAGCGTCATACCAAAACCGCGTTCCAGCGGCTCAGCCACTACGGTTGCGATACGAGCGGGCTCCACTCCGGATTCAACTTCAAGCTTTTCGGGCTTGATCAGAGATTGCCAGTTTTTCTGAAGGACCAATGGACCGGCCTTTCAATACGAAAAACCACTGCTTACGCAGCGATTTCTCTGAAGTGGACACAACAAATGGAAAGGCGGCTTGTTATCAGGCAGCCTTTCCGCTCGTAAGCTCAGACGCGGCGACGCTTGCGCGGGCGGCAGCCATTGTGCGGGACTGGTGTCATATCACGAATGGAAGTGATCGTGAAACCAACAGCCTGCAGGGCACGCAGTGCGCTTTCACGCCCCGACCCAGGACCGGAAACTTCAATTTCCAGCGTTTCCATGCCGTGTTCACGGGCCTTGCGGCCTGCATCTTCAGCCGCAACCTGCGCCGCATAAGGCGTAGACTTCCGCGAGCCCTTAAAGCCCTGCGCACCAGCAGAAGACCAGGAGATAGCATTCCCCTGAGCATCAGAGATGGTGATCATGGTGTTGTTGAACGTGGAGAGCACATGCGCCACGCCCGAAATAATGTTCTTACGCTCTTTTTTACGAACACGCGGTGTTGCGGCTTTCGCCATGTCTTTTCTACCTCAGTCCCTGTCCAGCCTGCGTTTGCAGGCTGGCCGCCTTAGCGGATTGGATTAACGGGTTGCTTTCTTCTTACCGGCAATGGCCACTGCCTTACCCTTACGGGTACGGGCATTGGTGTGCGTCCGCTGGCCACGCACCGGCAGGCCACGACGATGACGCAGGCCGCGGTAGCAACCAAGATCCATCAGGCGCTTAATGTTCATCGCAATTTCACGACGCAGGTCGCCTTCAACGCGATAGGTGCCATCAATCAGCTCACGGAGCTTCATGATTTCATCGTCGCTGAGTTCGTTAACCCGCTTTGCTTCCGGAATCTCCAAGGACTTGCAGATTTCTGCCGCCTTAGATGCGCCAATTCCATAAATATACTGAAGCCCGATCACAACCCGCTTGTTTGTCGGGACATTCACGCCGGCAATACGTGCCACGCCTTATACTCCTGTTCGCCCGCTTTTACAGCGAACGGCTCATAGCCCTGTCTTGACTGGGCGGATTTCACTTGGTGGCCGCGAAATATACCGACCACCGTTACAAGTCAACGAAAACTGATCACTTCTTCGTGATCACGCCGCTATCCTTAAGCGCTGCTTCAATTTCTGCTGTCACTTCAGCAGTCGAAAGCATGCCGTTTACCTTACGCAAACGCCCCGTTTTTTCATAAAACGGCAGAATCGGCGCGGTCAGATTGCGGTATTCTTTCAGGCGCTCAACAACTGTCTCACGCTTGTCGTCTGCCCGGCGCTTGAACTCATGACTCCCACAGCTATCGCATTCCCCTTCCTTTACGGGCGGGTTGGACGCTTCGTTATACGTCTGCCCACATTGTGCGCAGGTGAAACGTCCAGAAATACGATCTGCAAGGATCTCTTCATTCACGTCCAGGAACAGCACGACATCAATGCTCTTCCCATCCGCTGCGAGCATGGCATCCAGCTCTTCAGCCTGCCCCAGAGTGCGGGGGAAGCCATCCAGAATAAACCCATTCTGGCAGTCCGGCTGGGCAATCCGGTCTTTGAGCATGGCAATAATCAGGGCATCGGGCACAAGCTTGCCCGCGACCATCAATGCCTTTGCCTGATTACCAACCTCGGAGCCACGCGCCACTTCGGCACGCAGCATATCCCCGGTGGAAATCTGGATCAGTCCGTGGCGTTCTTCCAGAAGCTTGGACTGCGTCCCTTTCCCGGCCCCAGGCGGGCCCAGAAAAATAATATTCATCGTCTGATGATCCTCTGCTTCCTGCCACCACGAGACTTACGCATAAGCCCTTGGTACTGATGCGCCACCAAGTGTGACTGCACCTGAGTAACCGTATCAATCGTAACCGACACAATAATGATCAGGCTGGTCCCACCAAAGTAGAAGGGCACATTATAGCGACTGATCAGGATCTGCGGCAACAGACAGACCGCCACCATATAAGCTGCGCCAATGGTCGTCAGACGCGTCAGGATCTTGTCAAAGTACGATGCCGTGGAAGCACCGGGGCGCACGCCAGGAATGAACCCACCCTGCTTACGCAGGTTATCTGCCGTCTCTGCCGGGTTAAAGGTCACCGCAGCATAGAAGTACGAGAAAAAGATAATCATCAATGCGTAAAAGAGCAGATACAGAGGCTGCCCCTGCCCCAGCTCTTCACCCAGAAATGATAACCAGCCCGGCAATGACTTACCGTTCATGAACCCTGCCAGGGTAACAGGAATCAGCAGCACCGAAGAGGCAAAAATCGGTGGAATAACCCCTGCCGTGTTCACCTTGAGTGGCATATGCGTGGTGTCTCCACCAAACATGCGCTGCCCCATCTGCCGCTTGGGATACTGGATGATAACCCGCCGCTGCGCCTGTTCCATGAACACGATGAACATGATGGTCAGACCAGCCAGCACAAGGAACAGAAGCACAAAGAAGGACGACAGAGCGCCCGTGTACCCCAACTGGAAAAGGCTCACCAAAGCATGCGGCAGGTTGGCCACGATACCGGCAAAGATAATGAGAGAAATCCCATTACCAACACCGCGCGACGTAATCTGCTCACCAAGCCACATCAGGAACATTGTTCCGCCCACCAGTGCTGTTACACAGGTGACCAGAAAAAGCGGACCCGGATTCACAACAGCAGCGCCGCTCTGAACATTCTCAAGCCCGATCGCAATCCCGTAGGCCTGAAAAACTGCAATCAGCACGGTCAGGTAACGCGTGTACTGGTTGAGCTTTTTGCGCCCCTGCTCACCCTCTTTCTTGAGGGCTTCAAGAGAGGGCACCGCCGTAGACATCAACTGCACGATAATGGACGCAGAGATATAGGGCATGATGTTCAACGCGAAGACGGTCATACGCCCAAGAGCGCCCCCCGAAAACATGTTGAACATGCCAAGAATGCCGCCCTGATGCTGCGCCAGAAGCTGCCCCATAACCGTAGCATCTACACCGGGCACAGGAATATACGTTCCCAAACGGTAAACAATCAGCGCGCCTAGCGTAAACCAGATCCGCTTCTTGAGTTCCGTCGCCTTGGCAAAGGAGCCTACGTTAAAATTGGCAGCCAGTTGTTCGGCCGCGGAAGCCATGCATCCGTCCTTTCACACAAACAGCGCCGCCACACAAAGTGGAGACGCTGGCATGATTGCCTGAAAAATATCAGACAGCTGTTCTGACTTAAACACGGAAGAGAGAACAGGGTCTGCCACTGCTCTCTCCCCCATGCCAATCAGGAGGCGCTAGCTTCCACAGGTGCCGTCACCAGCAGCTTGATGCTGCCGCCAACTTTTTCAATGGCAGCCTTAGCAGAAGCAGAAACGCCAGACACTTCGAAAGAAACGCCTTTTGTCAGTTCGCCTTCACCCAGAATGCGAACCCCTGCGTACTTGCCGGTCCCGACCAGACCAGCTTTCTTCAGCGCTTCTTCGGTGATGGTCACGCCGTTTTCCAGCTTACCATCTGCCAGTGCCTGCTCTACTGCACCAAGGTTAACCGGTGCATAGACCTTGCGGAAGATGTTTTTAAAGCCCCGCTTCGGCAGACGACGGTAAATCGGGAGCTGACCACCTTCAAACCCGTTGAGGGAAACACCCTCACGTGCCTTCTGGCCTTTCACACCCTTACCGGACGTTTTGCCCTTACCGGAACCAATACCGCGCCCGAGCCGCTTTTTGCGGTAGCGAGCACCTTCGTTATCACGAAGTTCGTTGAGTCTCATATTAGTCCTCCACCTTCACCAGGTGGGCCACTTTGCGGACCATACCCCGGGTAGACGGGGTATCTTCCAGAACCTTTTCACGCCCGATCTTGTTCAGACCAAGCCCGATCAGGGTTTCCTGCTGACCCGGCTTACGTCCGTTACCGGACGCAATCTGTGTCACCTTGAAAGTTTTTTTATCAGACATCTGCAGCCTCCGCACCAGCAGCCTGGTCGCGCTTGCCAAAGATTTCCGCCACTTTCTTGCCGCGGCGGTTTGCCACAGCACGGGGGCTGGCACAACGTGTCAGGGCGTCAAAAGTCGCCTTGACCATGTTATGCGGGTTCCGGGTCCCCAAGGACTTGGCAACAACGTCGTTAATGCCAAGGCTTTCGAACACGGCACGCATCGGACCACCAGCGATGATCCCCGTACCGGCTTCAGCCGAACGCAGCACAACTTTACCAGCACCGAAGTGACCAGCAACGTCATGGTGCAGCGTGCGCCCTTCTTTCATGGGAACGCGAATCATCCCACGCTTGGCGCGTTCGGTAGCCTTGCGGATCGCTTCAGGAACTTCACGGGCCTTACCAGCGCCGTAGCCCACGCGACCCTTCTGGTCACCAACCACAACCAGAGCAGCAAACGCAAAGCGCCGACCACCCTTAACAACCTTTGCAACGCGATTGATGGTTACCAGCTTATCAACCAGTTCATCGCCTTCGCGTTCACGCTCACGGCCGCCTCGACCGCCTTCTCTTGGTTCACGAGCCATTGCGTGATCCTTTCCTCAGAAGGAGAGACCGCCCTCACGGGCCGCCTCCGCCAGGGCCTTGACGCGCCCGTGATAAAGATAAGATCCCCGATCGAACACGACCTGAGACACACCAGCCGCAACAGCACGCTGGGCAACCAGCTTACCAACCGCACCAGCGCTTTCCCGCGTTGCGCCGTTTTTCAGGGCTTCACGCAGTTCTTTATCCAGCGTCGATGCTGCAGCAAGGGTAACCCCCTGTGCGTCATCAATCACCTGAGCGTAGATGTTCTTACCAGACCGGAAAACCGACAGACGAGGACGGCCACCAGCCTTGCGGCGAAGCTGAAAACGGAGACGCGCGCGCCGCCGATTCCGCAATTCCTGCTGAGTGCTCATTATTTCTTCTTGCCTTCCTTACGGCGGATGGTTTCCGTATCATAACGAACACCCTTGCCTTTGTAAGGCTCAGGCTTGCGATAGCTACGAATATCCAGAGCCACCTGGCCAACACGCTGCTTATCAATCCCTTCCACCACAATCGCGGTAGGACGCGGGGTAGAAATCTTGATGCCAGCAGGAATCGGATAGATCACGTCGTGAGAAAAGCCGAGGTTCATAACGAGGTTAGAACCCTGCACTGCAGCACGATAACCTGTCCCGGTAATTTCCAGGGTCTTGGAGAACCCGTCAGAAACACCTTTGACCGCACAAGCGATAAGTGCGCGTGTTGTACCCCACATCATGCGTGCCTGAGATTCGGTACCATTTGGCTGCACAACAACCAAATTGTCCTTCACTTCAGCCGTAACATGACTGGAGATGGGCAGAGAAAGCTCACCCAGCTTACCCTTGGCCTTAAAAACACCGTCCGCGATGGAAACTGTAACCCCTGCCGGAACTTCGACGGGATACTTGCCTACTCGTGACATTTATCCCTCCTCAGAATACACGGCAAAGGACTTCACCACCAACATTGGCGGCGCGGGCCTCTACATCGGACAGAACACCACGCGGCGTGGACAGGATGGAAACACCCAGACCAGCGCACACACGCGGCAGTTCTTTAATTTTGGAATAGACGCGGCGGCCAGGGCGGGAAACACGCTGGATTTCACGAATAACCGGTTCACCTTCCGCGTATTTCAGCTCGATGTGCAGCTGGGAAATACCCTTCCGCACTTCTTCGCGCTTGTAACCACGGATGTAACCTTCGCGCTGCAGAGCTTCAAGCACGTTCACACGCAGATTGGATGCCGGAGCAACACAAGAGTTGTGACGTGCACGCTGAGCGTTGCGAATACGGGTGAGCATATCACCCAAAGGATCTGAAAGCGACATCTCGAGCCCTTACCAGCTAGCTTTCACCACTCCCGGAATCTGGCCATCAGAAGCCAGATCACGGAAAGCGATACGACACAGCTCAAACTTACGGTAGTTACCGCGAGAACGACCTGTCAGCTTGCAACGCAGACGCACACGTACACGAGAACCGTTACGCGGCAGTTCTGCCAGCTTGAGAGACGCATCGAACCGATCTTCCACGGGCAAAGACCGATCCATTACGATGTTTTTGAGAGCGGTACGCTTCTCATTATCCCGTGCCGCCATGCGCTTGCGTTTAGCATTACGCAGGATGGCAGATGTTTTAGCCATACAACATTACCTCCGGAACCCTTCGAAAACCTTCGACGGTTTTCCAAGATCACACAATAAAGCAGCCTGTATCATCCCAAGAAGGGAAGATCAAATGCCTTCAGCAAAGCCTTAGCTTCTGCGTCCGTTTTCGCACTGGTCACGAACACAACATCCATACCGCGGACTTCGTCCACTTTGTCGTATTCGATTTCAGGGAAAACAATCTGCTCTTTCAGGCCAAGGGCAAAATTGCCACGACCATCAAAGCCTTTTGTCGCAGGGAGACCACGGAAGTCGCGGATGCGCGGCATCGCAATCGTCACAAGACGATCGAGAAATTCGTACATCCGGGCCCGACGCAGCGTGACCTTACAGCCAATCGGCAGCCCTTCACGGATCTTGAAGCCAGCGATTGCTTTTTTAGCAACCGTTTTGACCGGCTTCTGACCTGCGATAAGGGTCATTTCTGCAACGGCTGCATCCAGCTTCTTCTGGTCACCAGCGGCTTCACCAACGCCCATATTCAGGACGATTTTTTCAAGCCGCGGCACCTGCATTTCGTTGCTATACCCAAACTGCTCACGCAGCTTGGCACGAAGTTCACTCTCATAGCGCTGGTGAAGGCGCGGGAGGGAACGCCCTTCCTGATTCGCACTCATACCTGGCCTCTCAACCTTCAATCACTTCGCCAGTCGCCTTGGCAACGCGAACTTTTTTGCCGTTTTCCAGCACACGGAAGCCAACGCGGGTCGGCTTCTTGGAGGCCGGGTCAACCAGTTTCAGGTTGGAGAGGTGAACAGCTGCCTCACGGGCAATAATTCCACCTTCCTGACCCATGCGGCTAGCGCGCTGGTGACGTTTGGCAATTGCAACACCACGGACAACAGCGCGATCTTCGGAAGGACGAACCTCCAGAACTTCACCCTGCACACCCTTGGAAGAGCCGGTGATGACGACAACCGTATCGCCTTTTTTAATACGGGCAGCCATTACAGCACCTCCGGCGCCAAAGAGATGATCTTCATGAACTTCTTAGCACGCAGTTCACGCACGACCGGGCCAAAAATACGGGTGCCGATCGGTTCCTGCTGCTTGTTGATCAGCACGGCAGCGTTGCGATCGAACCGGATGGCGCTGCCATCGGGACGGCGAACCGGGTAAGACGTACGCACGATAACGGCCTGGTGAACATCGCCCTTCTTCACCTTCCCACGGGGGATGGCTTCCTTGACGGAAACGACGATCACGTCGCCGACCGAGGCAGACTTCCGCTTGGAACCGCCCAGCACCTTAATGCACTGCACCTGACGTGCACCGGAATTGTCGGCCACATCGAGGTTGGTCTCGGGATGGATCATAACCTAGAAATCCTTACGTTAGGCCGACGCGGTTTGTTCCACGCCCACGGCTTCACCGTTGCGGGAAATCACGGTCCACGTCTTACGCCGAGAAATAGGCGCACATTCAACAATCCGCACAGAATCACCGATCTTGCAGATGTTTTCTTCATCATGCGCCGCATACTTCTTGGAGCGACGAATGAACTTCTTATACACAGGATGCATGACGCGACGATCGACAAGAACCGTAACGGTCTTGTCCATCTTGTCGCTCGTCACACGTCCGGTCAGGACGCGCCTCGGCATCGGCTACCTCTCCTCAGGCATTGGCAGCAGATGTTTTTGCACCTGCTGCATTCTTTGCATTCTGCGCAGCAATTGTCTTGATGCGCGCAATTTCACGGCGGACCACACGGACGCGGCTCTGCGCTTCTGTCTGGCCGGTGGCCTGCTGGAAACGCAAGTTGAGCTGTTCACGCTTAAGTTCAACCAGACGGGCTTCAAGCTCGTCTGGTGTTTTAGCGCGCAAATCAGCTGGCTTTACTGCCTTTACCATCTCACGCATCTCCAATTCGGGTCACAAATTTGGTCTTGATCGGCAGCTTGGCAGCACCAAGAGCCAGCGCTTCGCGCGCCAGTTCGGGCGGTACGCCTTCGATCTCAAACAAAATACGACCAGGCTTCACACGGGCCACCCAGAATTCAGGCGATCCCTTGCCAGAGCCCATACGCACTTCTGCAGGCTTTGTCGAGACCGGAATATCCGGAAAAATCCGAATCCAGACACGACCCGCACGTTTCATGGCGCGGGTAATGGCACGACGGGAGGCCTCGATCTGGCGCGCCGTAATACGTTCCGGCTGCAGAGCCTTAAGGCCAAACGTACCAAAGTTCAGTGTGGTACCGCTTTTAGCAAGGCCGTGAATACGACCTTTATGAGCTTTGCGGAATTTTGTCCGCTTAGGGGAAAGCATTGTTTTTTATCCTCTCCTCAGCGCTGAGGAGCCTGTTCGGCCGCCCGGCGATCCTGTGCCAACGGATCATGAGCAAGAATTTCACCCTTGAAGATCCATACCTTCACACCGCAGGTGCCGTAGGTGGTCTTCGCCGTTGCCGTGCCGTAATCAATGTCGGCGCGCAGGGTGTGCAAGGGCACACGACCTTCACGATACCATTCAATACGTGCGATTTCAGCACCACCCAGACGGCCAGAGCAGTTGATCCGGATACCCTGGGCACCCAGACGCATGGCAGACTGCACGGCGCGCTTCATGGCACGACGGAAGGCTACGCGGCGTTCAAGCTGCTGGGCAATGTTTTCAGCAACCAGAGTCGCATCGATTTCCGGCTTGCGGATTTCAACGATGTTCAGCGCAACTTCCGTACCCGCCATGCGGGTCAGTTCCTTGCGCAGAGCGTCGATGTCCTGACCCTTCTTGCCGATGACAACACCAGGGCGTGCTGCGTAAATCGTAACCCGCGGCTTTTTGGCCGGGCGTTCGATCACTACGCGGGATACGCCTGCACCAGCCAGCTTGCGACGCAGGAATGCACGAAGCTTAAGGTCTTCGTGCAGCAGACGGGAATAGTCTGCATCTGCGTACCAGCGGCTGTCCCAGGTGCGGTTGATGCCGAGCCGCAGCCCGACCGGATTGACTTTATGCCCCATAGCTCAGGCCGCCTTCTGCTCGGAAGAAGCCGTGTCAGACACAACGGCCCGCTCGGCTACAACAATCTTCAGGTGACTGAAAAACTTTTCGACGCGTGCGGAACGACCGCGGCCACGTGCGTGAAAACGCCGCATGACAATGGACTTACCCACTTCGGCCGTTTTCACCACCAGCTGATCAACATCGAGCTGGTGGTTGTTTTCAGCGTTAGCGATCGCGCTTTCCAGCGTTTTCTTAACCTGCTGAGCGATACGGCGCTTAGAGAATGTCAGCGTCGCAATTGCCTGAGATGCAGGTTTATTACGGATCAGGCCTGCCACAAGGTTCAGCTTGCGGGGGCTAACCCGGATGTTACGCGTGATAGCTTGCGCTTCTGTTTCCGCGAGCGTGCGCGGATGCTTCGGCTTGCTCATCTGTGCTCTTAGCCCCGCTTAGACTTCTTGTCAGCACCATGCCCGTGGAACGTACGGGTGGGAGAGAATTCGCCAAACTTGTGGCCAACCATATTCTCTGTCACCTGCACGGGCAGGAACTTCTGACCGTTATAAACACCGAACGTCAGACCAACGAACTGCGGAAGAATCGTTGAACGACGCGACCAGATCTTGATCACTTCATTCCGACCCGATGCGCGGGATACTTCAGCTTTATTCAGCAGATACCCGTCGACGAACGGACCTTTCCAGACGGAACGTGCCATCTTCTATTGCCCCTTACTTGCCGGTCTTCCGGCGACGGATAATCAGACCGTCCGTCCGCTTGTTGACCCGAGTTTTGTAACCTTTGGTGGGCTTGCCCCACGGCGTAACCGGATGACGACCACCAGATGTGCGGCCTTCACCACCACCATGCGGATGGTCAACCGGGTTCATCACCACGCCGCGGTTATGCGGACGGCGACCCAGCCAACGGGAACGACCAGCTTTACCCATGTGCTGGTTCATGTTGTCCGGATTGGACACGGCACCAACGGTTGCCATGCATTCACCGCGAACAACACGCAATTCACCAGACTGCAGCTTGATCTGGGCGTAGCCGGAATCCTTACCAACCAACTGCGCATACGTCCCTGCGGAACGGGCCAGCTTGCCGCCAGCGCCCTGCTTCAGTTCGATGTTATGGATAATCGTACCCACCGGAATAGCAGCAAGCGGCATAGCATTGCCTGGCTTAATGTCCACACGCGCACCAGCGATGACATTGTCACCAACTTTCAGACGCTGGGGTGCCAGAATGTAAGCCAGTTCACCGTCTTCGTACTTCACCAGCGCGATGAAGGCTGTGCGATTGGGATCGTATTCAAGACGTTCCACAGTGCCCAGCACATCAAATTTGCGCCGCTTGAAGTCCACATAACGATAGGACTGCTTATGACCGCCGCCACGGAAACGAGACGTGATACGACCGTTATTATTACGGCCGCCCGACTTGTTCTTACCTTCCGTAAGCTGCTTGACCGGCTTGCCCTTCCACAGGTCAGCACGATCAATCAGAACCGTACCACGCAGGCTCGGCGTGACAGGATTAAAGTGCTTCAGTGCCATTAGTTTCTACCCTTGGTCACGCCAGCTTCGCGGTCAGGTCAATGGACTGACCTTCTGCAAGCTGAACGAACGCCTTCTTAACGTCAGAACGCTGACCAATACGCCCTTTAAAGCGCTTGGTTTTACCTTTCTGGACAAGGGTGTTGACGCCAACAACCTTGACCCCGAACAGCGTTTCCACCGCAACCTTGATTTCAGGCTTGCTAGCCGTCATTGCGACCTTAAAAACAACCTGATTTTTTTCAGAAAGCGCAGTCGCCTTCTCGGTAATGACAGGCGTCCGCACGATGTCGTACAGAGCCTCCCGAGAGAGACGCTCGGCTTTCTTGCGAATAGCAAGAATATTCGTCATGCCAGGCGTTCCTTCAGTCCTTCAAGGCCTGCCTGCGTGATGGCAAGCACCTCGTGGTTCAGAATGTCATAAACATTCGCGCCAATGGTCGGCAGAATGTCGATCTTCGGCAGGTTGCGAGCAGCGCGCACGAAATTTTCGTCCACGGATGCATCCACAATCAGAGCCGAGCCCCAGCCGAGCCCCTGCAGCTTCTTGGCCAGTTCGCTGGTCTTGGTCACGCCCGAAGCCGCGTCCAGAACAACAAGCTTACCTTCAGCAGCCTTCTGCGACAGCGCAGAGATCAGACCCAGACGACGCACCTTTTTAGGCAGGTCATAGCCGTGATCACGCACAACCGGACCGTGCACAACACCACCAGTACGATACTGAGGAGCGCGCAGGGAGCCCTGACGTGCACTACCCGTGCCCTTCTGGCGGTACGGCTTTTTGGTCGTGCCGGACACTTCGCCCATGCCCTTGACCTTGTGCGTGCCAGCGCGGCGCTTTGCCAGCTGCCAGTGCACAACGCGTGCCATTACATCTGCCCGGGGTGCTGCGCCGAAAAGTTCTTCCGGAAGCGTAGCTGAACCAGCCGTGCCGTTATCAAGTGTCTTGATTTCGATTTCCATGATCTCAGGCCTCCGCCTTCACAGCTGCCGGGTACGGCGCATCGCTATGGCGGGCTTTCTTGATCGCATCACGAATGAGAACGACACCATTCTTTGCTCCCGGAACGGAGCCACGAATCATGATCAGATTCTTTTCCGGATCGACCGCTGCGATTTCCAGATTCAAGGTGGTCACGCGTTCATCACCCAGATGACCAGCCATTTTCTTGTTCTTGAAGGTTTTGCCAGGGTCCTGGCGGTTACCGGTCGAACCATGCGAACGGTGCGAAATGGACACACCATGCGAGGCTTCAAGACCAGCAAAATTCCAGCGCTTCATGGCGCCAGCAAACCCTTTACCCTTGCTCGTCCCCGTCACGTCAACCTTCTGGCCAACAACGAAGTGGGAAGCAGAAAGAGCAGCACCGACTTCCAGCGTAGCGTCATCGGCCACACGGAACTCACGAACTGTTTTCTTGGGTTCAACCTTCACGCGGGCAAAATGGCCACGGTTGGGTTTTGTTACGTTTTTCACCTTGGCGTTGCCCATACCCAGCTGGACGGCTACGTAACCATCACGCTCCTGAGTACGAACGTCTACCACCTGCACGTCATCAACGTGCAGAACGGTGACAGGCACATGAGTGCCGTCTTCCTTGAACAGTCGGGACATGCCCAACTTTTTTGCGATCAATCCGGTGCGCATCGTCTGGACCTTAAAGTTTGATCTCGACATCCACGCCAGCGGCGAGGTCGAGCTTCATGAGAGCGTCCACGGTCTGCGGAGTGGGCTCAACAATATCGAGCAAACGACGATGAGTCCGAATTTCGAACTGCTCGCGGCTCTTCTTGTCAACGTGAGGAGAACGGTTAACCGTAAACCGTTCGATATGCGTCGGCAGCGGGATAGGACCCCGAACCCGCGCACCCGTACGCTTCGCCGTATTCACGATCTCTTTCGTGCTGTTATCAAGCACCCGATGATCGTACGCTTTCAGGCGAATGCGGATGTTCTGGTTGTCCATCTGTTTCTTAGTCCAACACTTTACTTGTCCGGGATAACCCGGCCGCCAAGTAAGACCCCAACCGAATAATCGGTCGGGGCCACTCAGTCTCTAATCCTTTATCGATTACTCGATAATGGAGGCAACAACGCCTGCACCAACGGTACGGCCACCTTCGCGGATAGCGAAGCGGAGACCTTCGTCCATGGCGATAGGAGCAATCAGCTCCACTTCCATGGCGCAGTTGTCGCCGGGCATAACCATTTCCGTGCCTTCGGGCAGGTGCACAACACCCGTCACGTCAGTCGTACGGAAGTAGAACTGCGGACGATAGTTGGTGAAGAACGGCGTATGACGGCCACCTTCTTCCTTCGTCAGGATGTAGGCTTCAGCCTTGAACTTCTTGTGCGGCGTAATGGAGCCGGGCTTAGCCAGAACCTGACCACGCTCAACGTCTTCACGCTTCGTACCACGCACCAGAGCACCGATGTTGTCGCCAGCTTCGCCGCGGTCAAGCAGCTTGCGGAACATCTCAACACCCGTAACGGTGGTCTTGATGGTGTCTTTCAGGCCGACGATTTCAACTTCGTCACCCACATTGACAACACCACGCTCCACACGGCCGGTCACAACCGTACCACGACCGGAGATCGAGAACACGTCTTCGATCGGCATCAGGAACGGACGATCAACCGGACGTTCCGGCTGCGGGATGTACGCATCAACTGCGTCCATCAGGTCACGAACGCGGTTTTCACCAACTTCCGGGTCGCCGTCTTCCAGAGTAACCAGAGCGGAGCCCTTGATTACCGGAATGTCGTCGCCAGGGAACTGGTAGGAAGACAGAAGTTCACGAACTTCCATTTCAACCAGTTCAAGCAGTTCAGGATCATCAACCTGGTCAACCTTGTTCAGGAAGACAACCAGAGCCGGCACACCAACCTGACGAGCAAGCAGGATGTGTTCACGGGTCTGCGGCATCGGACCGTCAGCAGCGGACACAACGAGGATGGCACCATCCATCTGAGCCGCACCGGTGATCATGTTCTTCACATAGTCAGCGTGTCCGGGGCAGTCGACGTGCGCGTAGTGACGGTTTGCGGTTTCATATTCCACGTGAGCGGTGGAAATGGTGATGCCGCGAGCGCGTTCTTCGGGAGCGGCGTCGATCATGTCGTATGCTTTGAACTCAGCACCGCCGGTCTTTGCCAGGGTCTTCGTAATAGCAGCCGTCAGAGACGTCTTACCATGGTCAACGTGACCAATGGTGCCGATGTTGCAGTGCGGTTTATTCCGCTCAAATTTAGCCTTAGCCATTGTTTACTCCATGCCCCAAAAAATGTCCGGGATGCAGTTGTTATAAGCGCCCCAATCCCTCGACAAGAGGGAAAGCGGAACTTTCACGGATTACCAGCGATAATGACTGAATGCCTTGTTGGCTTCAGCCATACGATGCGTGTCTTCACGCTTCTTCACAGCCGCACCACGATTGTTCACGGCATCCAGAAGTTCGTTGGACAGACGGTCCTGCATGGTGTTTTCACCACGCTTGCGCGCTGCATCGATGACCCAACGGATAGCCAGAGCCTGACGACGGTCAGTGCGCACTTCGACCGGAACCTGATAGGTCGCACCACCAACACGGCGGGAACGGACCTCAACGGCCGGCTTTACGTTGTCCAGAGCGTTATGGAACAGCGCGATCGGATCGGATGCTGCACCATTGCGACGGGCCATGGCGTCAATCGCACCATAGACAATCTTTTCGGCTGTGGACTTCTTACCGTCGAACATCAGCGCGTTCATAAAACGCGTAATGACGACATCTCCGAACTTCGGATCGGGAAGGATCTCGCGCTTAACAGCACGATGACGGCGACTCATACCTTAACTTCCTCTTATTTCGGACGCTTGGCGCCATACAGCGAACGACGCTGACGCCGCTTGGCGATACCCTGCGTATCGAGAACACCGCGAAGGATGTGGTAACGAACACCCGGCAAATCTTTCACACGACCGCCGCGGATAAGCACAACACTATGTTCCTGAAGGTTGTGACCTTCACCAGGAATATAGCTAACCACCTCATAGCCATTCGTCAGACGCACCTTGGCAACTTTACGCAGTGCGGAGTTAGGCTTTTTCGGTGTCGTCGTATAAACGCGGGTGCAAACGCCGCGCTTCTGAGGGCAGCCCTGCAGAGCGGGCACTTTGTTCCGCTTGACTGCAGGCTTACGCCCTTTGGCAATGAGCTGGTTGATGGTCGGCATGCGCCTTTCCCGATCCTTACACAGTTCGGTCGACCAGCTGCATCTTCTGCGGCTAGCCGACTTTCATTAAAAAGATCCCATCAGGCAACAACCCGGATGGGGCTATATTGGCATCCGGCTCCGCTTCCCCCCGGAAGCCAACCGCATGCTAAAACTCATACAGAGAACCTGAGTGCCCTGCTCATCAATAAAGATAAACAAAGCTGAGGGCTGCTAACTACAGCCCCCCCTACCAGAAGTCAAGCTTTACCCGGCGATTCTCTACTGCACACGCTCAGGAGCCACAAAAAAGGCCGGAGCAATGCCCCGGCCTTTTCCAACTCTTTATAATAAAGAGTTTATTCAGCAGCCGTACGGCTCACGCGCTGTTTGTCCTGTTCTGCGGCAATGGCGCGCAGGCGCTTCATGACGCTCCCCGTCCCTGCCGGGATCAGACGACCCACAATCACGTTTTCCTTCAGGCCCATGAGCTTATCAACCTTACCGGCCGTTGCGGCTTCGGTCAGAACACGCGTGGTTTCCTGGAAGGATGCGGCCGAGATAAAGGACTGGGTCTGCAACGATGCCTTGGTAATCCCCTGCAGCACCGGCATAGCCAGCGCAGGGCGTTCACCAGCATTGAGGCATTTCGTGTTCTCGACATCGAACTCAAGCCGATCCACCGTCTCACCGATCAGGTAGGTCGTATCACCCGGTTCCAGAATTTCCACCTTCTGGAGCATCTGACGAACGATAACCTCAATGTGCTTATCGTTAATCTTCACGCCCTGCAGACGGTAAACATCCTGAATTTCGTTGATCAGGTAATCAGAGAGAGCCTCGACCCCCATGACCTTGAGAATATCGTGCGGAACGCGGGGGCCATCGACCAGCGGATCGCCTTTTTCCACAAAGTCACCTTCCTGAACGGAAATGTGCTTGCCTTTGGGGATCAGGTATTCCTGCTCGTGTCCAGTTTCGTCATTCTTCACGACAATACGGCGCTTGGACTTGTAATCCTTGCCGAATTCAACGCGCCCTTCCATTTCCGCAATAATAGCGTGATCTTTGGGACGACGCGCTTCAAACAACTCGGCCACACGCGGCAGACCACCGGTAATGTCACGCGTTTTGGAACCTTCACGCGGCAGACGTGCCAGCACGTCACCCGCATTCACTTCCGCACCGTTTTCAATCGAAAGCAGTGTTTCGGGTGACAGGAAGTAGCGGGCTTCACCACCGTTATCCAGCTTCACCACTTCGCCGTTGGCATCCTTAAGCTGCACGCGAGGACGCAGATCAACGCCCTTACCTGCCTGCTTGTAGTCAACCACCACCTTGGAGGTCAGGCCGGTCACTTCGTCCATACGCTCGACAAGCGTGATGGAATCGATGAGGTCCAGATATTCGATCTTACCGGCTTTTTCCGTGATGATCGGAAGGGTGTAGGGATCCCACTCGGCCAGTTTCTGGCCACGTGCCACGGTAGCGCCTTCCGTTGTGAGCAGACGCGCACCGTAAGGTACACGGTAGCGGAATTTCTCCACGCCCTTTTCGTCTGTCAGCAGGATTTCACAGTTACGGGCCATGACAATTGGCACGTTCTGGCTATTCTGCACCACGTTACGGTTGCGGATGACAATCTTACCATCGCGGGATGCTTCGATCATGGACTGTTCAGCACCACGCTGCGCCGCACCACCAATATGGAAGGTACGCATGGTCAGCTGGGTACCAGGCTCACCAATGGACTGCGCCGCGATAACACCAACCGCTTCACCGATGTTAACCGGCGTACCACGTGCCAGATCACGCCCATAGCAACGACCGCAAACACCAACGCGGCTGTCACAGGTCAGCACGGAACGGATATGGATAACCTCCACACCGGAGGCTTCAATACGTTCCGCATCAGCTTCATCAACAAGCTGGTTGCGGGCTGCAATGACCTTGCCAGTCGTGGGATCCACAACGTCGGACGCAAGTGTGCGGCCCAGAATACGTTCGGACAGGGAGGCAACGACTTCCCCACCATCCATCACCGCACGCACGGTCAGACCGCGCTCACTACCGCAATCTTCCTCGATAATGATGCTGTCCTGCGCCACGTCAACCAGACGACGGGTCAGGTAACCGGAGTTTGCAGTTTTCAGCGCGGTATCGGCCAGACCCTTACGTGCACCATGGGTAGACGTAAAGTAATCGAGAACCGACAGGCCTTCCTTAAAGTTGGCAATAATCGGCTGCTCAATAATTTCACCAGACGGCTTAGCCATCAGACCACGCATACCAGCAAGCTGCTTCATCTGCGCCGGCGACCCACGGGCCCCGGAGTGGCTCATCATCCACACAGAGTTGATGGGCTTGCCAACTTCCTGACGGGAAATTTCCTTGGTCATGGCAGCCTGCACTTCGTCCGTGCAACGTGACCAAGCATCGACCACCTTGTTATAGCGTTCGCCCGCCGTAATCAGACCATCCTGATACTGCTGTTCAAACTCTTTAACTTCGGCTGCGGTGCGATCGACCAGTTCTTTCTTTTCAGCCGGGATGATCATGTCATCCTTACCGAAGGAAATACCCGCCTTGGCAGCGTGGCGGAAACCAAGCGCCATCAGACGGTCGCAGAAAATGACAGCTTCTTTCTGGCCGCAGTGACGATAAACCGTATCAATCACGTCCGACACGGCTTTTTTGGTCAGCTGGCGGTTGATCAGGGAGAACGGAATGGTTTCATGCTTGGGCAGGATCTGCGCGATCAGCACACGACCGGGTGTGGTCACGGCTGTTTCATAGACACGCTTGCCATCTGCACCAATCTGCTCAAACCGGGCCCGGATCTTGTCGTGCAGTTTGAGAGCACCGGCATTGAGCGCGTATTCCACTTCCCCGATGGAAGAGAAAGACGCTGCACCGGCTTTAACCAGTTCACCCGTGGTTTCGTCGTATTCGTTCCGATCCGGCGTAACCTTGAATTCAGGCGTTTCCAGGCTGAGGTAATACAGCCCAAGAACAATATCCTGAGACGGCACGATAATCGGCTTGCCGTTGGCGGGGCTGAGGATGTTGTTGGTCGACATCATCAGCACGCGCGCTTCAAGCTGGGCTTCCAGACTGAGCGGTACGTGCACGGCCATCTGGTCACCGTCAAAGTCCGCGTTAAAGGCGGTGCAGACCAGCGGGTGCAGCTGAATGGCCTTACCTTCAACCAGCACAGGTTCGAACGCCTGAATACCAAGACGATGCAGGGTCGGTGCGCGGTTCAGAAGGACCGGATGTTCACGAATAACTTCTTCAAGAATATCCCAGACTTCGGGACGTTCTTTTTCCACCATCCGCTTTGCGGCTTTGATGGTCGTGGCATGACCATACTTTTCCAGCTTGGCGTAAATGAAGGGCTTGAAGAGTTCCAGCGCCATCTTTTTGGGCAGACCGCACTGATGCAGCTTCAGTTCCGGCCCGACCACGATGACCGAACGGCCAGAGTAGTCAACGCGCTTACCCAGAAGGTTCTGACGGAAGCGACCCTGCTTGCCCTTGAGCATATCAGACAGGGACTTGAGCGGACGCTTGTTGGCACCTGTAATCGCACGGCCACGACGACCGTTATCAAACAGGGCATCCACAGCTTCCTGCAACATGCGCTTTTCGTTACGCACGATAATATCGGGCGCGCGCAGTTCCATCAGCCGCTTGAGGCGGTTGTTACGGTTGATAACGCGGCGATACAGATCGTTCAGATCGGACGTTGCAAAGCGCCCACCATCGAGCGGCACAAGTGGGCGCAGTTCAGGCGGAATAACCGGAACAAGGTCCAGAATCATCCACTCGGGGCGTGCACCGCTTTCCGAGAAAGCTTCGACCAGCTTGAGGCGCTTGACGAGCTTCTTGCGCTTGGCTTCGGATGTGGTTTCCTTGAGCGCCTGACGCAGCTCTACCTTTTCGGCATCGCACTCAATGCGTTCAAGAACCTTCTTGATCGCTTCGGCGCCGATCCCGACTTCAATCCCTTCCTCGCCGTAATCGTCCATTGCGTCGAGATACTGCTCTTCGCTCAGGAGAGAATACTGCTTGAGGGGTGACGTACCCGGTTCAAGAACCAGATAGTTCTCGAAATACAGTACCTTTTCCAGGTCCTTGAGCGTCAGATCGACCATAAGGCCGATGCGGCTTGGCAGGGACTTCAGGAACCAGATATGCGCAACAGGGCTGGCAAGCTGGATATGACCCATGCGCTCACGGCGGACTTTGGCCAGTGTGACTTCAACGCCGCATTTTTCGCAGATGATACCGCGGAACTTCATCCGCTTGTATTTGCCGCAAAGGCATTCGTAGTCTTTGATCGGGCCAAAAATCCGAGCGCAGAACAGGCCATCACGTTCAGGCTTGAACGTACGGTAGTTAATGGTCTCGGGCTTCTTGATTTCACCAAAAGACCAGGACCGGATCTGCTCAGGCGATGCAAGCTGGATCTTGATCTGGTCAAAGGTCATTGCCTGGCCGGTCTGGCCAAGAATTTTCATGAGTTCATTCATGTGCAGAAGCCCCCAAAGGGAAATGGAGCGCTGGAGCAATGGCTCCAGCCTCCTTCTTGAAATAAGTACGGATTGTGGCGGGGAAAATCACCGTTAGTCTGCCCCCTGCTCCAACTCCACATTGAGGCCAAGGGACTTGAGTTCCTTGATCAACACGTTGAAGCTTTCCGGAATACCGGCTTCAAAGTCATCCTGTTCGCGTACAATCGCTTCATAAACCTTTGTTCGGCCAGACACGTCATCCGACTTCACGGTTAGCATTTCCTGCAGCGTGTAGGCAGCACCGTAGGCTTCAAGCGCCCACACTTCCATTTCCCCAAAGCGCTGGCCACCAAACTGCGCCTTACCACCCAGCGGCTGCTGCGTAACAAGCGAGTATGGACCAATGGAGCGGGCATGGATCTTGTCATCGACAAGGTGATGCAGCTTCAGCATGTAAATGTAACCGACAGTCGTCTTGCGCTCAAACTGTTCGCCTGTCCGCCCGTCAATCAACTGCGACTGGCCCGATTTGTTAACGCCAGCCTTTTCCAGCATGGCTTCAATATCGGGGATGGAGGCGCCATCAAACACCGGGGTCGCAATAGGCACGCCCTTGCGCAGGTTGTTGGCCAGTTCCACCAGTTCGTTGTTGTTCATGTTCGCAATGGCGTCATCATAGACCTTGTCGCCATACACGTCTTTCAGACGGTCCAGCAGGTCCTGACGTTTTTCGCCCGTGCGCTGGTAGTCATCCACCAGTTCACCAATACCACGGCCGATATTGGCACATGCCCAACCCAGATGCGTTTCCAGAATCTGACCGACGTTCATGCGCGATGGCACGCCAAGCGGGTTCAGAACCAGATCAACCGGCGTTCCATCTTCCAGGAACGGCATGTCTTCAACCGGAACCACGCGGGAGACAACCCCCTTGTTCCCGTGACGACCGGCCATTTTGTCACCCGGCTGAAGCTTACGCTTAACTGCGACAAACACCTTGACCATCTTCATCACGCCAGGCGGCAGTTCATCACCACGCTGGAGTTTTTCAACCTTGCTTTCAAAACGGGCCTGAATACGGGCAATAGCCGCATCAAACTCGCGCCGCAGGGTTTCAAGCTCAGCCATAACGCTGTCGGATGTGACAACAATGTGCCGCCACGTGGCACGGGGCTGTTCGTCCAGAACTTCCTGCGTGATCACCGTGCCGGAGCGGATACCCTTGTAGCCAGCGCCAGCAGTCTGATCGAGCAGCTTTTCACGCAGACGGCTGTAGAAGGAACGCTCCTGAATGGCCCGTTCGTCATCACGGTCTTTGGCCAGACGTTCAATTTCTGCGCGTTCAATGGCCATTGCGCGTTCGTCTTTATCCACACCACGGCGGGAGAACACACGCACATCAACAATGGTGCCCGTTGTGCCGGGCGGCAGACGCAGGGATGTGTCACGCACATCAGATGCTTTTTCACCAAAAATGGCGCGGAGGAGTTTTTCTTCCGGCGTCATCGGGCTTTCGCCCTTTGGCGTAACCTTACCGATCAGAATATCGCCGGGGTTAACCTCGGCACCAACATAGACAATCCCGGCTTCGTCGAGGTTGCGCAGGGCTTCCTCACCAACGTTGGGGATGTCACGGGTGATTTCTTCCTGACCCAGCTTGGTGTCACGGGCCATGACTTCGAATTCCTCGATATGGATCGAGGTAAACACGTCATCCTTGGCAATCCGTTCGGAAATCAGGATGGAGTCTTCGAAGTTGTAACCGTTCCAGGGCATGAACGCGACCAGCACGTTACGGCCCAGAGCCAGTTCACCCAGCTCCGTGGAAGGACCGTCAGCAATAATGTCACCCGCGCTGACCTGATCGCCCACATGGACCAGCGGACGCTGGTTAATGCAGGTGGACTGGTTGGAGCGCGAGTATTTACGCAGACGATAGATATCGACCCCCTGCGTGGCACCGCTGGCATCCGTCGAGCGCACAACAATACGTGCACCGTCAATCTGGTCCACAATACCGTTACGCTTGGCAACAATGGTTGCACCGGAATCACGTGCAACAGCAGCTTCCATACCCGTACCAACCAGCGGCGCATCCGAGCGCACCAGCGGCACAGCCTGACGCTGCATGTTGGAGCCCATGAGTGCGCGGTTCGCGTCATCGTTCTCAAGGAACGGGATGAGCGCTGCTGCAACAGAAACAAGCTGTTTGGGCGATACGTCGCAGGCCGTTACTTCGGTCGGGGGTACCAGACGGAAGTCACCGTTACGGCGGACGGAGATCAGGTCGCTGGTCAGCGCCCCTTCGTCGTTCACCTTGGCGTCAGCCTGAGCAACAACCAGCTTTTCCTCTTCCATGGCGGAGAGGTACTTCCAGCCGTCTTGCAGCACGCCGTCCTTGACCAAACGATACGGCGTTTCGATAAACCCGTATTTGTTCACCTTGGCGTATGTGGCCAGCGAGTTGATCAGACCGATGTTCGGGCCTTCAGGCGTTTCAATCGGGCAGATACGGCCGTAATGGGTTGGATGAACGTCACGGACTTCAAAGCCTGCGCGCTCACGCGTCAAACCACCCGGACCCAGTGCTGAAAGACGACGCTTATGCGTGACTTCGGACAGCGGGTTGGTCTGGTCCATGAACTGGCTGAGCTGGGAAGAGCCGAAGAACTCACGCACAGCAGCAGCAGCAGGCTTGGCGTTGATCAGGTCATGCGGCATGACCGTATCAATATCAACCGAGCCCATACGCTCACGAATAGCGCGTTCCATACGCAGCAGGCCGATACGGTACTGGTTTTCCATCAGTTCGCCCACGGAGCGCACGCGACGGTTACCCAGATTATCAATATCGTCGATCTGACCGCGGCCGTCCTTCAGGTCACACAGAACCTTGATGGTGCGCAGGATGTCATCCTTACGCAGAACGCGCACTGTGTCTGGCACATCAATGTCCAGACGCATGTTCATCTTCACACGACCAACAGCCGACAGGTCGTAGCGGTCTGCATCGAAGAACAGGCCCTGCAGCATGGCTTCGGCCGTTTCCGCCGTTGGCGGTTCACCGGGACGCATGACGCGGTAAATGTCGATCAGCGCTTCATCGCGGCCGCTGTTTTTATCAACGGTCAGCGTGTTGCGAATCCACGGCCCTTTGGCAGAATCAATAGCCAGAACCGGCAGTTCGGTAATTCCGGCTTCTTCAAGTGCAACCAGACGGGCTTCGGTGATTTCCTCACCGGCTTCACCGTAAATTTCACCGGTGTTCATGTTGACCATGTCGTGGGCAATAAAGCGCCCGATCAGATCAACTTCACCCACCAGCACTTCACGGGTTTTTTCAGCAATCTTGCGAACCAGACGTGCCGTCAGCTTTGTTTCGGCGTCAGCCACAACTTCGCCGGTTTCGGCATCCACCAGCGGCGCCAGCAGCTTGAGGCCGCGGAAAGAGTCCGCATCGAACGGACGCGCCCAGCCCTTGGCAGACTTGGTGAAAGTGACTGTGTCGTAGAAGTAGCCGAGGATTTCATTGGCATCCATGCCATGAATATCCAGCGCATCCACATCCCCACCTTCAGCCAGCTTCGCTTTGCGTGCAGCGGCGGAGGCAGCACCTTCGAGTGCATAAAGGAGCGTGGTGACGGGCAGCTTACGCTTGCGGTCGATACGGACGTACAGCAGATCCTTGGCATCGAATTCGAAATCGAGCCAGGAGCCACGGTAAGGAATAACGCGCGCAGCAAACAGGTATTTGCCCGACGAATGGGTTTTACCCTTGTCGTGGTCAAAGAATACGCCGGGGGAGCGGTGCATCTGGCTGACAATAACGCGCTCGGTGCCGTTAACGATAAAGGTACCGTTATCGGTCATGAGCGGCATGTCGCCCATGTAAACCGGCTGCTCTTTAATGTCGCGGATGGAGCGCGAACCGGTGTCCTCATCCACATCCCACACGATAAGGCGCAGAATGACCTTCAGCGGTGCGGAGAACGTGAGGCCACGCTGGATGCATTCCTCAACATCGTATTTCGGATCTTCAAATTCGTAGCTTACGAATTCCAGACGACCACGACCAGCAAAGTCATTGATCGGGAATACGGAGCGGAATACCTCCTGCAAACCCGTAGGAGTGCGCGCATCAGGCGACACATTGGCCTGAAGAAACGTCTCGTAAGACGCGCGCTGCACATCTATCAGGTTCGGCATCGGGGCGATTTCGGGAATCCGCCCGAAACTCTTGCGAATCCGCTTCCGTCCTGTGAACGATTTGGTGATTGCGTTCATCGTCGCTCCTGCCCCGCCCTTATCTCGGACCATCAGGCTCGTGGTCTGCCGCGAGCCTGATGGTCCGACCTATTTCGGCCAAAACCATACCGGATTTACCCGGCCACCTGCCTCAGATCAACCTGAAACAGGCAAACGGGCGGAGGCATACACCCCCACCCGAGAACCTCAATTTCCTTCACCCCACCGCATATGGGCGGGATCAAGGCAATCTTACTTAACTTCGACGGTTGCGCCGTTATCTTCAAGAAGCTTCTTGATTTTGGCAGCTTCGTCCTTGCTGACGCCTTCCTTAACGGTCTTGGGAGCGCCTTCAACCAGGTCCTTAGCTTCCTTCAGACCCAGACCCGTGATGCCACGGATTTCTTTAATCACGTTGATCTTCTTTTCGCCAGCGGCGGCCAGAATAACCGTGAATTCGGTCTGCTCTTCAGCAGGAGCAGCAGCAGCGCCCGGAGCAGCAGCAGCAACTGCAACAGGAGCAGCAGCGGAAACGCCCCACTTTTCTTCGAGCAGCTTGGAAAGTTCAGCAGCTTCAAGAACGGTCAGAGCAGACAGTTCGTCAACAAGCTTAGCAAGATCAGCCATAGTCAGACTTCCTAATATAAACACTGGTTAGCAAAACGCAACCTCTACACAGAGGCTACGCGTATTTCTTGTACACACCCCCATATGGGAGCATGTGGTCAGGCAGCTTCACCCGTTTTGGCATAGGCCCCAAAAACACGAGCAAGCTGGCCAGCCGGCGCCTGAACAACACTGGCGATGCGCGTAGCGGGCGTGGAGATAAGACCCACGAGCTGCGCGCGCAGCGTGTCGAGCGACGGCAGCTCGGCGAGAGCCTTGATCCCAGCTACATCAAGTACCTGAGAACCAAGAGAACCACCAAGCAGCTCAAGCTTGTCATTGGTTTTGGCGAACTCAACGATCACCTTCGCCACTGATACAGGTTCGTCCGCCCACGCAAGCGCGGTCGGTCCCGTCAGCAACGGCGCGATGCCGCTGAACTGGGTCCCATCCAGGGCGAGAGTTGCCAGCCGGTTTTTGGCAACCTTGTAGTTTGCACCCGCTGCCCGCACCTTGCGTCGCAGATCCGTCACATCAGCCACGGTCAACCCGTTATTACGGGTAACCACAACCATGGACGTTTCGGCGAACACGGCGGCCAGAGAGGCAACAAGGGCCTTCTTTTCCGTACGGTCCAAATCCCGTCTCCGTCTTGTTCCATCAGATATAAACCTGACAGAACGGGTTGCCCTTTAGGTTCTGCAACAAACAGAACCCGCTCGCCTGTCCTTGATAAACGGAATATCTGGCACTGCCGAAAATTCTCAGCCTGCAACCAGCATCCCCGTCTTACCACGCGCCAGCCCCGAAAGGCCGATTAAGAGCAAACTCACGTGTGGTCTCGGACAGGTATAAGAAGTGGTAAACCACTCCCTTATGCACCAGACCAGCCACAAGGGCCAGCCTGGCAACATTCTTGCTCAGCCCGCGAAGGCAGAGACGTCCAGCTGTACACCCGGCCCCATTGTGGAGGTCAGGGCAGCCTTCTTCAGGTAGGTGCCTTTGGCGCCAGTCGGGCGGGCCTTCTGCACGGCATCAACAAATGCACGTACGTTTTCAGCCAGCTTGTCCGCACCGAAGGAAGCCTTGCCAACGCCAGCGTGGATGATACCGGTCTTTTCAGCGCGGTATTCAACCTGACCGGACTTGGCTGCCAGAACGGCACCCTTAACGTCCATGGTCACAGTACCCAGCTTGGGGTTAGGCATCAGGCCACGCGGGCCGAGGATCTTACCCAGACGACCGACCAGAGCCATCATGTCCGGGGTTGCAATGCAGCGGTCGAAAGCGATTTCGCCAGCCTGCACCTGCTCCATCAGATCTTCTGCGCCAACAACGTCCGCACCGGCAGCCTTGGCTTCTTCAGCCTTGGGGCCACGTGCGAACACGCCAACGCGCAGGGTCTTGCCCGTGCCGTTGGGCAGGGACACAAAACCACGAACCATCTGGTCAGCATGACGCGGGTCGATACCCAGATTCAGGGCGATTTCAACCGTTTCGTCAAACTTTGCAGTTGCATTGTCTTTGACGAGGGAAACAGCTTCGTCCAGACCGTATGCCTTACCGGCAACAACCTTGGCGCGAGCAGCTGCAAGACGCTTGTTCTGAGCCATAATCTTAGCCCTCCACCACATCAAGACCCATGGAGCGGGCAGAACCCACCAGCATGCGTACAGCGCCATCAATGTCGTTTGCGTTCATGTCCTGCTGCTTCTGGGCAGCAATTTCACGCAGCTGATCCATGGTCACCTTACCCACGGAACCGCCCTTACCAACTGTCTGGCTGCCTTTGGAAATCTTGGCGGCCTTGAGCAGGAAGTAGGTGTTCGGGGGGGTCTTGGTGATGAAGCTGAACGTACGGTCAGCATAGGCAGTGATCACCACAGGAATCGGCATGCCAGGTTCAAGGGCCTGGGTCTTGGCATTAAATGCCTTGCAGAATTCCATGATATTCAGACCGCGCTGACCCAGAGCCGGACCAACCGGCGGCGAAGGGTTTGCTTTACCAGCGGGAATCTGAAGCTTGATGTAGCCAACAACTTTTTTGGCCATATCCGGGACTCCTCAAAAATGTACCCGGACCGCGGTTCTTAACGATTCCAGCCTGCACACAAGGTGTTGGCAGAAACCTCCCGCGTTCCGATCAGGAAAGGCGCGCTTACCTGTGCGCAGCATGACTGTCAAGAGGGGCACGTGCTTTTGTGCTACCACTCAGGTCCGTGCTGGCAGGGTCACGCACGGTTGTAATACCGCCCGCAGCCGGTGCCTGACGCAGATTGCTGTACTGCAAGGGCTTGAAGGGCATAAGCACACTTTCACCCGTAGGCAGTTGGCCACGGGACCACCCGCCCCCCAGAGCGCGAATCAGCTCCACGCGGGCATCAATGGCGCGCGTGGAGGTCTGTACCAGCGCGATCCGGGCATTCAGGGCCGCAACCTGTGCCACCACGACATCCAGATAATTGGTAAGCCCACCCGTGTACAGCGCCATGGTCATGCCCTGTGTGCGCAATGCGGCATCCACAGCGTTAGACTGCTGCCCTACCTGCACCTTGAGCCTGTTGACCCGGGTCAGCCCGTCCTCAACCTCCTTGAAGGCGTCTAGCACCGTGCTGCGGTACAGATCCTCCTTCTCGCGGTACTGCGACCAGCTGCGTTGCAGGTCCGCACGCCGCAACCCACCCTGAAAGAGCGGAAGAAGTGCCTGCGCACCAAACTGGTACATGGAGTTGGAGAGCGATGCGAGGTCGAACCCGTTATCCATAAACCCGGTCGTGGCGTTAAAGGTCACATGCGGGTAGAACGCTGCGCGGGACACGCCTATGGCCCTGTTGGCCTGTGCCATGCGCCGCTCTGCCGCAGCAATATCGGGCCGCCTTTCCAGCAGTGTGGATGGCAGGGCAACCGGCAGCGGGCCTTGTGCAAAGTTCAGTGTATCCACCGGTGCAATGTGGAAGGAGGCCGGGGCCTGATTAACCAGTGCCGCAATGGCATGCTCCATAACGTCACGCTGGGTGCGGATGTCGGTTTCCTGCGCCTGCGTGGCATAAAGCTGTGCCTGAGCACGGGAGACATCCATACCCGGCGCAATGGCCCCTGCCAGACGCATGTTGGTAATCTGCACCGCTGTTTTGTAGTAGCGGATGGAATCCCGGTAAACCGCGCCCTGCGCATCCAGCCCACGCAACACAACGTAATCGCTGGCAAGCTCGGCCTGCAAACTCAGCCTTGCTGCGGCATAGTCTGCCGCGCGCTCCTGCACGTTCTGCTTGGCCATACGCGTTTTGTTACGAATAGCAGACCAGAAATCCGGCTCCCACGTTGCAGAACCCGAATACTGCTCGGAGGACATATACATAGGCCCGGTGGAGCCGGCCCCACGCCACAGCCGATGGTCCGACCCTTTGTATTTTGCCCCGCCAGCCATACCGCCAATTTGTGGGTAGAGCTTGGATTTGGCCTCCATGGCCAGATCCCGCGCCTGAAGAAAAGCCTCCGCCTGCGCCTGAAGATCAGGGTTAAGGCGCATGGCCTGCTCCTCCAGATCATTCAGTACGGGGTCTCCCAGCACAGTCCACCAGTTGGGGTTTAATGTTGTATCCGCCCCACCTGCGGGCTGCATAACGCCACCACCCTGCCAGTTGTCGGGGTAGATAAACCTGGCTGGCTTGTAGCGTGGCGCCATGTCGCACCCTGCCAGAACGGACAGAAGGCAACTCCCCAGCATAAAGCGTGCGGCAAAAGCCCGGCTACCCTGCGCCCTGCCCTTCATTGACGCCCCCCGGATTCCGGCATGGGCCGGTTATCTTCGGGCATGGCGCGGGTATCGTTCTTGCCTGCGCCCGCAGCCTTTGCCGGGGAGGCTGGGGGAATATTGTAACCGGGAGTGCCTTTAACAATCCGTACCAGCTGCCCGTCCAGCAGGCCGGCGGATGGGTTATTGATGACCCTGTCGCTCTTTTTAACCCCACGCTGCACTTCCACCGTTGTACCCAGATCACGCCCAAGGGCTACGTTGACCAGATGCACGTGGTTGCTGTCATCCACCAGCGCGACCTGCGTTCCTTCCTGCCGGAACACAATGGCGCCTTCAGGCAGAATAAGCTGGTCCGGGTCAGCCGGAGCACGGAAGGTGGCCGTGGCATAGGAGTTGGGCCACAGCTCGCCGCTCTTGTTATCCAGCACCAGTTCGGTCGTAACCGTGCGGGTGTTGGGGTTAAAGGCGCTTGCGGTTGCCAGATAACGCGCCTTGAACGTGCGCTCGGGGTATTGCGGCACAATCAGATCGGCCTGCAGGCGGGGTGAGATAATGTCCGCATAATCCTGCGGCACAGCTACAAACACACGCATGGCGTGCACGTCCGCAACGCTGAACAGTTCCGTGGCATTCCCGCGGGAATCCACATCGCCCCGTCCCGCGTTAACGTAATCCCCCACATCGGCCATACGGGATGTGACAATGCCATCAAACGGAGCCACGATCTTTTTAAACGCTTCAAGGGCGGCGTAGCGTTCCACATCATGCTGGGCGGCTTCGACCTGCGCCTTCTGGGCCTCGGCATTGGCAGCCTGCACGTCCACCTCCTGCTGGGAGACAGCCTGCGTGCCCTGCAACGCCTTCCAGCGTCGTGCGGTAATCTGGGCCAGCTTGTAGCGGGCCAGTGCCACGTTGTAGTTGGCCTTGGCGGCGGCGTACTGGGCGTCCAGCCCCGGTGTGTCAATTTCGGCCAGCACGTCCCCTGCTTTTACGCGCGCGCCAAAATCCTTGTACCACATTTTGACGTAGCCCGAGACCTGAGCGTAAATCGGGGCCTGATACCATGCCGCAATATTGGCAGGTAGCGAGAGCTCACGCTCATCGGGGGCGTGCTGCGGGTAAATGACCTGCACAACGGGCACCGCATCATGGGCTGTTTCCTGCGCCAGTTGCACATAGGCCGAATGCCTTTGCACAAGCCCCATGATAACCAGAAAGCCTGCCACGCCAGCGACAATAGCAAACCCCATTTTTCTTTTACGGGCAGCTGCCGCAGCTTTTACCTTGGCGTCCACGCCACCCGTATTGTCGTGTTCCGGGGTCATACGCCAGCTTCCTCTTCTTTTGTCGTCGGCACTTCTTTTTTGTTGTGCAACATTGCAAACACGCAGGGAACAAACAGCAACGTAGCCACCGTTGCCACCAGCAGCCCCCCCATGACCGCCTTGCCCAAAGGCGCATTCTGCGAGTTGCTCAAAGACATGGGCAACATGCCAATAATCATGGCGGAAGCCGTCATCATAACCGGGCGAATACGCTCAAAGCCTGCCTCAAGTGCTGCCAGAATGGCATCTCCATGCTCATCCAGCCGCTCACGCGCAAAGGCCACAACCAGAATGGCATTGGCCGTGGCCGTGCCCATGCACATGATCGCACCCGTAAGCGCTGGAACAGACAGGGTTGTATGTGTGAGGAACAGGCTCCACGAAATACCCGCCAACGCGCCGGGCAACGCCGTGATGATAATGAACGGGTCCAGCCAGGACTGAAAGTTGACCACAATCAGCAGGTAAACAAGTAGAACAGACATAGCCAGCCCGGCCAGAAGCTGCACATACGCACTATTCATGGTCACGGCCTGCCCGCGCACGGTCAGCGATGCGCCGCGCGGCAGGTCGGGCCGGAGTTCATCCACAATCCGCTCCACCTCGCGCGAGACGGTGCCCAGATCGATCCCCTCGTTTGAGGCATAGATGTCGAACACGGGCATGATATTGTAGTGCGCAACCTCGGCCGGGGTCCCGACCTGCTCGATCTGGCTCAGCCCGCCCAGAATCTGCGGGGTCTGCCCGCTGGGATTACCATCCCCTTTATCAATCGGGGTGATCTCCAGATCATTCATGGTCTGGAGGAAGGAGGCCGGGGTCTGGATGTCGATCAGATGCGAGACGCCAGTCTTGGTATCCAGCCAGTAAACCTGCCCGACCTGCGAACTGCCTGAGAGCGAAACCAGCACGTTGTCAGCCACGTCCGCCTCGCGGATACCTGTGCCCAGCGCGTACATGCGGCGTGCATTCACGCGCAGGGTTGGCGTGGTCATGGGCTGCTGCACTGAAATATCGGTCAGCCCGGTTACATGCCGCAGCCGCTCTGCAATGCGGTTGGCAAAGCGGAAATTGGCTGGCAGGTCACGCCCGACCACCTGCACATCAATCGGGGATGGCAGGCCGAAGTTCAGGATCTTGGCTGTCAGGTCTCCCGGCAGGAAGGAGAACTGGGTCCCGGGGAATTTTTCATTCAGGTTGCGGCGCAGCAGGCGGCGGTATTCCGCAACAGGGGCGGCTTCATCCTTGAGCGAAATGGTAATGTCGCAATCCTGCGTACCCACGGTGGGGGTTGGAATATAAGCCATGTTGAGCGGGCTGAACGCCAGACCGCAGTTATTGACAATTCCTTCCACCTGCCCGGGCAGCGTGCGCTCGACCTCTGTATCCACCAACTGGGAAATTTTGCCTGCTTCCTCCAGCCGCGTGCCAATGGGTGCGCGCATATGCAGGGCGATGACATCCGAATTGACCTCGGGGAAAAAGTTCTGCCCGACAAAGAACAGCAACCCCAGAGACCCGAACGAGCACAGTACGAATACCGGAATAAACGTCCCCCGCACCTCGATCAGATACGTGAGCAGGGCGTGGTAGCGATGGCGAAAGGTCTCAAACCCACGCTCAAAGGAACGCTGGAAACGACCAAAAACCGTTTTGGGCTCCTGCGGACCGTGCGCATGGGCGGCCACCTGTGCGGCCAGCATGTACTTGGCCATGGTTGGCACCAGCGTGCGCGAGAGAATGAACGATGCCAGCATGGCAAAAATAATGGCTTCGGCCATGGGCATGAACAGCCAGCCAGCAACACCGGTCAACTGGAACAGCGGCATCCACACAATGCAGATACACAGCGTGGAAACAAAGGTTGGAATAACAATCTGGTTGGCCGCGTCCACAATGGCGGTTTCCAGATCCTTTTCCATTTCCAGATGTGCATCAATGTTTTCGATCATGACCGTGGCATCATCCACCAGAATACCAACGGCCAGCGCCAGCCCGCCCAAAGTCATGACATTGATGGTCTGCCCGGCCCAGCCCAGCCCGATGATCGAGCACAGCATGGCCAGCGGAATGGAGGTGGCAATAATAACCGTAGAACGCCACGACCCAAGGAACAGCAGCACGACAAGCCCGGTCAGGAAGGCGGCGGTTATCATTTCGCGCACCACGTCCTCCACGGACTCCTTAACAAAGGTCGAAGCGTCATTGAGCACGCGGATGCTCACACCCGGCGGGAGGGTCTGCACAATGCCGGGCAGCAGTTTTTTAATGCCTGCCACCACGTCCAGTGTTGAAGCATCCCCGCTCTTCATGACCACGATCAGCACACCCTGCTGGCCCTTGACCAGCACAAGGTTGGTCTGCGGTGGACCACCCTGATGCACCCATGCCACGTCGCGCAGGCGGACCACGGCGTGCCCGACCTGCTTGATGGGAATATCGTTCAGTTCATCCAGCTCCCGCGGGGCTGCATTGGTCTGCACCATCCAGTCAAACGGGCCAATACGCTGGTCCCCCGCAGGCAGCACAATGTTCTGGCTGTTCAGTGCGCGGGAAACATCCACCGGGGAAAGACTGTGTGCCAGCAGCTTGACCGGGTCCAGATCGACCATGACGTTACCCGGCTTACCCCCATACGGGTTGGGAATGGCCGCCCCTGCAACCGACACCAGCGCAGGCCGGATAAGGTTGGAGGACATGTCATAAATCTCGGACGCCGTCATGGACGTGGATGCGACCTGCAACGTAATGACCGGCACGGAGGATGCGTCATACGCCAGAACAAGTGGCGGCGTGGAGCCGGTAGGCATCTGCTTGATCACGGTCTGGGAAACAGAGGTGATCTGGGTTTGGGCAACGGATGTGTTTGTACCGGGCTGGAAAAAGATCTTAACAATCCCGCGCCCGTAATAGGACTGGCTTTCAATGTGTTCGATATTATTCACGGTCGCGGTAAGTGCGCGCTCGTAATAATAGACCACACGGCCAGACATATCCTCGGGCATCAGCCCTGTATATTGCCAGATAACGGCCACAACAGGGATGCGGATACTCGGGAAAACGTCCGTCGGGGTTGAGAAAATACCCTTAATTCCAAAAACAAGAATCAGGATGGACAGCACAACAAAAGTGTACGGTTTTTTGAGTGCTATAAGAACAATCTGGTTCATTCACCTGACCCTTGGCTGAAAACGGGTCCGGTCATCATTCTGGAAATGGTCGTCATTTTGCCAGTAGATACCCGCACATCCCTCTCCCGCTTGTGACATTATCTTTACAAACCATTGCTCTAGCCCAGTACCGGGACCGGAAAAGCAATGCTGAAGCATGTACCCCTGCCATTGGGGCCGCTCTCTATCTTAACGTTTGCGTCATGCAGATGCGCAATGGCGCAAACAAGGCTCAACCCCAGACCGCTGCCGGGCACATGCCGGCTCTTGTCCGAGCGATAGAAGCGGGACAACACATTCTGTCTTTCCTCAGGGGCAATGCCCGTGCCCGTATCGGTCACGATCAGCAGGACCGCATCATCCTTTTGTTGCACATCCAGCACAATACTACCGCCTTCAGGAGTAAATTTGATAGCATTATCAACCAGATTAGCGAGCAGTTCGATCAGAAGATGCCGATCCCCCCATACTGGCCCCTCATCCGCAGAGGGCAGAGCCTGTAGTTTTTTATCTTCCATTTCGGCAATGGGTTCGTAAAGGTCGAACACATCATCCATCAACTCACGCAGCCTTACCTGCGCAAAACCGGCCATGCGGCGGCTGTTCTCTATCTCGGCAATCCTGAGCAGGGCGGTAATAATACCTAGGCACTGATCAAGGTCATCCACCGCGCGACCTATGGCGGCTTCAAGCTGCTCCGGATCGCGCTCGCCCGACTGGGCACGCTCAAGCTTTGCCCGCACGCGGGAGAGCGGGGTACGCAGGTCATGGGCAATATCATTACCCACCGCACGCATGCCGTCCATCAGATGTTCCAGCCGGTCGAGCATGCGGTTCACGCTCCCCGCCAGCCGCTCCAGATCATCCCGCTCACGGTTGGCTGGCAGACGTTCATGAATATCGCCCGCCATAATCCGGTCTATGGCCTCGTGCATCTCCTTCACGCGGGAGAGGGCACGATGGCTGAGTGCCACCCCAAGGAACAGCGCGAACAAAAACGTGGGCACCGCCGCCACCAGCATGGCATGGCGGAGCATGAACTTCTGCTCCGCCAGCAGATGAAAACTGCGCCCCAGCACCAGAATGGTGTGGTCTGGCAAGGTCACCGCCAGCAGGCGCAGGGGGTAAGCGGCCCCTTCCTCGGGGTAAATCTCGATATTATGGGGCTTACCATCTGCCTTGAGCCCACGGGGCCAGGTATGCAGGTCACCCGCGATCAGCGCATGCCCGGCGTCAAACAGCCCGGCACTGTTGATGATCAGGCGCAGGTCATCCGTTGCGCGGCGGCGGATAACATATTCCAGATGCTCGGGCGACATCTGGGCCAGCAGTTCCGCCTCCCCCTGTAGCAGTTCGGTGGAGCGGCGGGATTCCACCGCCTCCATCTGGGCGTAAACCAGCCCGAACTGCATGAGCATGACACCAGCCATAGCCGCCAGCGCCATAAGGGTGATCCGGAATGTGGCTGTCCGAAAAACCTCAGTCAGAAACACGCAACTGGAACCCCGTACCACGAATGCTCTGGATAAGCGGTTCCTCGCCCGGAGCATCAACCTTCCGGCGTAGCTTGCCTATATGCACATCAACCAGGTTGGTGCGCGGGATAAAACGGTACTGCCAGACATCCTCCAGCAGCATGGAGCGCGTCAGCACCTGTCCGGGCCGGCGCATAAGGTATTCGAGCAGCCGGAATTCACGCGGGAGCAGGTCAATCTCGCGGCCATCCCGCCAGACGCGGCGTTCGATCAGGTCCATTTCCAGCGGGCCGGTGCGCAGCTTGGTGTTGCGCGTATCATCAGGCCGCCGCAGCAGCGCTTCAATCCGTGCAACAAGCTCTTCCATGGCAAAAGGCTTGGTCAGGTAGTCATCCCCCCCAGCCTTAAGGCCCGTGACCCGGTCATCCACAGCAGACAGGGCAGACAGGACCAGCACAGGCACGCGAATCCCCTGCTGGCGCATGGCTTCTATAACAGAAAGCCCATCACACCCGGGCAAAAGCCGGTCCACCACCATCACATCGGCCTCGCCTTTTACGGCTGCATCCAGCCCGGCATTGCCTGTTTCCTCATGATGGACGTTAAAGCCGCGCCCTGTGAGTTCCCCTACAATTTCCTCGGCAATCCTGCCGTCATCCTCGATAAGGAGAACCGTCCGCCCTTCCAGAAAAGGGGGTAGTGTATCATCTTCAGACATACCTGCCCTCTTGCTCGTGTTCTACCCTGTTGCAGTGCTACCCTTGATATGGCCACTAAATTCAATTTCAGACTCTTCGCCTTCGTCCTCACTTGCAACCGGGTTATCAAGCTCCTTGAGCTTGCGGGTAACCACTCTGGTGCGCCGTCTGGCCTCCTCAATTGAGAACGACATAGCCTGCGCATTCCGCGCCAGCTTGTCCAGCACTCCGTCCATTTTCAGCATTTCCTGCCGGGTTGCACCCAGCAGGCGGGCGATGCTTTCCGTCCGTTCTTCCAGGGCCAGAGTCACGTAGCCCAGATGAATGGTACGCAGCATGGCAGGCATAAGGGCTGGCCCCATGACCATAACCCGGTACTGCCGCCCGACATCATCTATCAAACCCGGAATGCGGGCCACTTCCGTGTAAAGCCCATCAGTTGGCAGATAAAGCACTGCGAATTCAACAGTTGCGGGAGGCTGAATGTATTTCGTGGCAATTTTGCGGGCTTCCACCCGCACAGTGTTCTCCAAAGACTTGCGGGCGGCCTTTTCCCCCACCACATCGCCCTCTTCTGCCGCGTTGAGCAGTTTTTCGTACGCTTCGGTCGGGAACTTGCTGTCCACCGGCATAAGGGGGGGTGTCTGGGTTTTGACCGGCATGCGAATGGCGAACTCCACCACATCATTCCCCGGTCCCAGCCGCACATTGCTCTCATACGTGCCCGGCGGCAGCACATCATCCAGAATGGCGCGCAACTGGGCCTCCCCCCAGCCGCCACGGGTTTTGACATTACTGAACAGCCGTTTGAGGTCACTGATCTGGGCAGTCATGGCGCGGACCTCGCCCATGGCCTTCTGCATGGCGGCAAACTGTTCCAGCACCCGCTGGAACGATGTGTGCATCTGCCGCTCCACCGCCTCGTGCAGTTGCTCGGTTACCGCGTGGCGGATGGCCGCCAGTTGTTGGGCGGAGGTTTCCGCCATGTTGCGCAGGGCCTCGGCCTGTGCGGCCCGTGCCTCCGCCTGCTCACGCCCCAGACCGCCAGTAAGGTTGCCAAGCTGCTCGGCCAGTTCGGCACGCATGCGCTCCAACCGTTCGCCAAAAGCCCGTTCCATTTCGGCCATGGCGGTTCTTTGCGCAGAGGAATCAGCGCGGGCGGCGGCGGCCTCGCGCTCCATCATAACGTAAAGCCGTGCCAGCAAGTCGCTATCCGCACTTTTTGCTGGAGGCTTGCGCAGCGCAAAAGCCAGCACCACCCCCAGCAAAAGAGCCGTGACCGCCACACAGACAAGAACAATTACAGAACCCATACCCTGTTTTGTCTGATGTCTGCCCCAAGAGCAAGCACCCTTGCTCACTGTTTTTGAACAAAAAACACGTCTATCAGGCAACACCTCTCATGCCGCAGACGTAATGACAGGCGTGGTGTGGTAATGATACTACCCTTGCCCACGGTGCCTTGTTCACCAACACAACAAAAAGTCCAGGAATGGAGAGCACAGCTTGAACACGGCACAACGCATTCGGGGTATTCTGGCAGGGTCAGCCGGAAACCTGCTCGAATATTTTGACTGGTATGTTTATTCTTCCTTCACCATCTACTTCGCCCATGCGTTTTTTCCACACGGCAACCCAACAGCTGAACTGCTGAATGCGGCAGCGGTGTTTGCCGTTGGCTTTTTTATGCGCCCCATCGGCGGGTGGCTGCTGGGCATGGCGGCAGACCGGTACGGGCGGCGCAAGGCGCTCACCTTTTCTGTTCTGGCCATGTGCTTTGGCTCGCTGGCCATAGCCCTGTGCCCCACATACGAGCAGATCGGGGTTGTGGCCCCGGTCATTCTTGTGCTCGCACGTCTGGTGCAGGGCTTGAGCCTTGGGGGGGAATATGGGGCTTCGGCCACCTATCTGGCCGAAGTTTCCACCCCGCAGCACCGGGGGTTCTGGTCTGGGTTTTTGTATGTCACGCTGGTTATGGGGCAACTACTGGCCCTGTGCGTGCTGCTGGTCATGCAATACGTGTTTTTAACACCGCAGCAGATTGCAAGCTGGGGCTGGCGCATTCCCTTCCTGATCGGGGCATGCGGTGCCGTTCTGGTGTTCTGGCTCCGCCGCCAGATGGTGGAGAGCGAAAGCTTTGAGAACACAAGCAACAAGCAGGCCAAAGGGGGCGTACGCGTTATGCTGGCCCACTGGCCATCGGTGTTGCGGGTCTGCGGGCTAACCCTTGGCGGAACGGTCGCTTTTTACACCTACACCATTTACATGCAGAAATACCTTGCCAACTCCCTTGGTTTTTCCAAGGAAACGGCCACCCTTATCTCTGCTGCCAGCCTGTTTGTATTTGCAGCCATGCAGCCCGCTTTTGGCGCGGTATCCGACCGGATCGGGCGTAAACCCCTGCTCCTGTTTTTTGGCATTGGGGCAAGCCTTGGCACTGTGCCGCTGCTTAATGCCCTCTCCCACGCCACATCGGGCTGGGTTGCATTCGGGCTGATTGTTGCCGCGCTGTTCATGGCATCGGGATACACGTCCATTAACGCCATTGTTAAGGCCGAGCTTTTCCCCACCCGCGTGCGGGCCTTGGGAGTAGCACTCCCCTATGCGCTGACCGTATCCATTTTTGGCGGCACAACCGAATATATTGCCTTGTGGTGCAAGCATGTAGGCCATGAAGGCTGGTTTGCTTGGTATGTTTCCGCCTGTGCGCTGGTCACGCTTGCAACCGCGTTAACCCTGCAAAAAACCAGCACAATGCCGGAAAACACGCCCTGACCCCCATACAGGCATTATTCAACAAAAGGACAGGGAAGAGCCTTTAATTTGCCACAAGCGGATCGATATTTAAGGGAGAACAAAAAATACGGAGCAGCCTGACACCCTGCTCCAAGGAGGCACGTTTGATGCGCCGCATGACACAATTTCTGATGGCCCTGCCCGTTATTGCGGGCCTTGGTCTGGCAGCTCTGCCTAGCGCACAGGCCCAACCCGGGCGCTGGGGTGGCGGTGGCCCCGGCTGGGGCGGTCGGGGTGGACCCGGCTGGGGGCACCACCACCGGGGCGATGGCGGCGCAATTGCCGGCGCGCTTATTGGTGGGCTGGCCGTTGGTGCCCTTGCTGGTGCGGCCATGAGCGGCGGCCCCGGCGGCTATGCCTATGGTTACAGCTATGGCCCGCCCCCTCCGCCGCCCCCGCCACCACCACGCGCCTATATGG
>NZ_JOPD01000032.1:0-40454 GCF_002153575.1 Acetobacter sp. DsW_54 | reverse complement strand
GGAATCATCCCAGCCTCCTCAGCTAGGCACCAGAAAAAATCTAGACGGGGGGGCAGGCCATAGACCGGGGGATTGTGCCACTCAGGCTACAAGCTTGTGGAAAAAGGGATATGGGACCGGATTTCCGCCATTTATAGGAATATGCGGAGTCGTTCCCGTTTTGGTTTATACACATTATCCACAGGGTTATTCACGGGGGATGTACCCTGGGTGTGAGTCAGGTTGAAAAGCGCTGCGCGTGGTAGCCGCAGGTCAGTAACGCAGCGCCGGCCGGGGTGGGGAAAAGGACCACCCGCGGTGATTATTCCGCGCCCTGATGTTTTTCAATGTCGTGGAAGGCGCTTTCCACGGCCGTGTAGAACTTGGATTCCGGGTTTTCGATACAGGACTGTTTTATTTTCTCGGATCCGTAAGTCATGTTGCTGACAAAGTCGTTCGGATTGGAATTGGGGTTGCTTTGAGAGAGATCGTTGCTCAGCCCGCTAATATAACCCTGCGCCCAGGCCATGAACTTTTCGTCCGAGCGGGGGTTGATATCCAGAAGCTTCAGATATTTTTCACAAGAAAAATTGCCAAGCCCGATAATACTGGTTTCAGCTTTTGCCGGATGCGAGACAAATAGCGCGAGGCTTAAAAGAAAAACGGTTTTTACGGTGTTATTCCGTAGCATCATGGCTCTTTCCTTCTGGTGCTAATATGCCTGTTGGGCTTTGCAGTGTGCCCTATGGCATATTTATGTTAAAAAATCTCTATGTTCATAATGCAGAGCCGGGTCAGGTCAGGGTTTTTTCTGCTTTAGAAAGAAAGCTCATACATTTTATACATAGGTAATTATTCTATCGATTTTTTTCTGATGATTGTTGGACCGTGCTTATGGTGCGGTTACGCAGGATAAGCCGGAGTGGCCCGGCGCGCGGCAAAAGGAGGGCAGATATGTCTTTTATCGACCAGCTTGGCCTGAGTGTTCCGGTGTTACAGGCACCTATGGCCGGTGTTTCCACACCAGCTCTGGCGGCCGCAGTCAGCAATGCCGGGGCGTTGGGGGCCATTGGGCTTGGCGCAACGGATGCAGCTGGCGCACGAGGCATGATTGAACAGGTGCGCGCACGGACCGAGCGGCCTTTTAACGTCAACCTGTTTGTGCATGCCACGCCACAGCCCGACCCGCAGCGGGAGGCCGTTTGGCTGGATTGGCTCCGCCCTTTGTTTGCACAGTACGGGGCCCCCGCGCCTGCGGCATTGGCTGCACCCTATACCAGTTTTGAAGATGACCCGGATATGCTGGCCATGTTGCTGGCGCTCAGGCCGCCGGTCATCAGTTTTCATTTTGGTCTGCCGACTCCAGCCAAAGTGCAGGCTTTGCGCAGCACTGGCGCCATTCTGCTGGCCAGCGTGACCAGTCTGGCGGAAGCCCGCTTGGCCGAAAAGGCGGGTATGGATGCCGTAATTGCCCAAGGTGTGGAAGCAGGCGGCCACAGAGGGGTGTTTGATGCCGAAGCGCCGGATGATGCTCTGGGAGTATTTGCCTTAACGCGTATTCTAGCCCGTCAGGGGTGTTGCCCTGTGGTGGCCGCTGGTGGCGTTATGGATGGCGCAGGTGTGGCCGCAGTGCTGGCACTGGGGGCCGTGGCGGCCCAGATGGGTACGGCGTTTGTGGCTTGCCCCGAATCTGCCGCGGACCAAGCTTACCGGCAGGCGCTGCTGGGGCCAGCCGCATACCACACCCGCTTGATCACGGGTATTTCCGGCAGACCTGCGCGTGGGCTGGCTAACCGCCTGAGCGCCTGGCTTGAGCAGGAAAATGCTCCTCTGCCACCTGCTTACCCCATTGCCTACGCTGCCGCCAAAGCCCTGAACACCGTAGCCAGAGCTGGGGGGGAAGCAGGGTTTGGCGCGCACTGGGCAGGGCAGGGCGCACCATTGGCCAGAGCTATGCCCGCCGCCCAGCTGGTCAGCACCCTAAAGGCCGAACTGGAGCAGGCCCGCACGCCGTGTGGGTGAGTGAGCCTGCGCCAGAGGAAGGTGAAGGTTCAGGCCGCTTTTAGCTGGGCTTCGGCAAACTCATAATTGGCCAGTTTGTCGAGGTAGTTGGTAATGTAATCCGGGCGGCGGTTGCGGAAATCCAGATAATACGCGTGTTCCCACACATCCAGCCCCAGCAGGGCCTGCCCCTGCCCTTCGGCCAGCGGGTTGGAGCCATTGGCGGTTTTGGTTACGGCCAGCTTGCCCGACGGGGTCAGCACCAGCCATGCCCAGCCTGACCCGAACTGCGAGATGGCGGCTTTTTTGAAGTCTTCCTTAAATGCTTCGATACTCCCCAGATCCTGCTTTATTTTTGCTTCCAGCGCGCCGGGAATGGCACCACCGTTGGGGGAGAGATTGTTCCAGAACAGGATATGGTTCCAGTGCTGCCCTGCGTTGTTAAAGACCGGAGCCAGATCGGCCTTGCCTTTGGCGGCTAGAATAATCTCCTCAAGTGATTTGCCCTGTAGCTCCGGTTTGCTGTCCACAAAGCCATTGAGCGCCGTAACATAGGCCTGGTGGTGCTTGTCGTGGTGCAGTTCCAGAGTTTCCTGGCACATGCCTTTGCCAGCAAGGGCGTTATAGGAAAAGGGAAGAGCTGGCAGTTCAAAAGCCATAACGGTTTTCCTTTTATGTCGCGTTTTGGGTGCGCTGCCATGTGGGCGGCGTGGCGTTTGCGCCCTGTGTGGCGCAAAGCTGCTCCTGTCTGGTAACTCCCGCCCCGGCGGCTGGTTTCAGTCACTATTCTGTTTGAGGTCAAACTCTACGGGAACGGTCAGGGTAATCCGCTCGCCCTGTACACTCTCTGGCGGGCTGGGCAGGGGTTCTGCCCTGTGGACAAGGGCCAGTGTTTCCGCATCCAGCAGGGCATGGCCGGAACTGCCAGCCAGTCTGGCGGACAGCACGCGGCCTTTGCGGTCCATTGTAAAAGTCAGCAGTGCTGTGCCCTGTTGAGCGTTGGCCTGTGCCTGCGCGGGGTAGCGTTTGTATTTTTCCAGCCGGCCCAGTAGCAGGCCCTGCCATGTGGCAGGCTCGTGCGTGTTCTGGGCAGAGGCCAGCCCGGGCGGGGGGGCTGCCTGCGTACTGGCCGGGGCCGCAGCAAAGGCTGGCGGGGCGGTGGTTTGTTCCGCTGTTTTGCGCAGGTCTGGGGCGGGTGTGGGCAGGCGTGGTGCAGGTGTGTGCTTTTTAACAATCTTGTGGAGTTTTTCCGGCATCGGCACGGGCACCGGCGGGTTGGGGGCCGGTGCTGGCGGGGCGGAAACTTCCGGCGGCAGCTCGGGTGCCGGATCGGGCTGGGAGAGGGTCTGCTGCGGCCCCGGTGGTGCATCTGTCGGGGGGGCGGGAATGGAGAGCGGGCTGGGTGCCAGGTCCATGGCAATAGCGGGGGGAGCCGCATCCTGCATAGGAGCGGTGGGTGCTGGCAGCAGCAGGAACCAGCCAAGAACACCCCCGCCAATGGTGCTGACCCCTAGAAGGGAAAACCCCCATAACCGTGCCTCACGGCGCTGCTCCCTGCGTAGTCGCTCGGCCTTCCAGTGGTGGAAAGAGAATGGGAGGGGGGAAGCCGAGGCGCTCATGGAACCTGTGCGCCTTCTTCCTGCCCTTGCAGGTTGACCAGAGCCACCTTGAGGAACCCGGCCGTGCGCAGCTTGTCCATGACGCTCATAAGGGTTGCGTAATCCACGGTTTTGTCAGCGCGCAAAAAAATCCGCTCGTCCTTATTCCCGTTTGCTGCGGTATTCAGGGCGGTGGGCAGGTCATTCTGAGCAACGCTGTTCTCCCCTACAGCCAGAGTCTGGTCGGCTTTTATGGTGACAAACACAGGGTTGTCTGGCCGGGGGGCGGGCTGCTGTGTGGACGATGGCAGGTCCACGGGTACGTTTACGGTTGTCAGCGGGGCCGTGACCATAAAAATGATCAGCAGAACAAGCATGACATCAATAAACGGGGTGACGTTAATTTCGTGCGCCTCATGGAGAGTGTCATCTGTATGGCGCAGGCGGATGGCCATGGCTGTGGCTCCCTTTTACTCTGCGCCGGTCGCGCGGCTGCCAAAGCGCACCACGCGGCCCTTGTCCAGCAGGCTTTGCATCCGCCCCAGATCGCGCGAGACCAGACGCATGACAAGGGAGGCAATATCCCCCACCTGAGCCCGGCATGCGGCCGACTGGCGGGCCAGATGGTTGTAAATAACAACGGCGGGAATGGCCGCAACCAGCCCCAGAGCCGTTGCCAGCAGGGCTTCTGCAATGCCGGGTGCTACCACAGCCAGACTGGTAGCCTTGCTGGCGGCAATGCCGGTAAAGGATGTCATGATCCCCCAGACCGTGCCAAACAGCCCCACAAAAGGGGAAGTTGCCCCTATGGTGGCCAGCAGGCCGGTGCCACGCAGCAGGCGGCGGCTTTCTGCCGCTTCCAGCCGTTCAAGGTGCAGAACAATGCGTTCTTTCAGCCCTTCCGTATCGTCAGGAATATCCTGCGAGCGGGCACGCTCTGTTTCGGCTGCCATAACCAGCGTGTGGGCAATGCGGCAGTCGCGCGTATGGGCTTCGGCCCCGTCCAGCGTGTCGGCTTCTTCCAGAATGGTTTCAGCCTGTGTCAGGCCTTTTTTCGTGCGGATGAGTTCGATGGATTTGGCGAGCAGTACTGTCCAGCTGAGTAGGCTGGCCAGTATCAGAATGACCATAACGCCCTGCACAATGGGGCCTGCGCCAAGGAACATCTCCCACGGGGAAAAATTCTGCGAAAGTTGCGGGGCAGAGGGCATGGTTCCTACCTGTTCAGTAACAATCCAGATATTGGCAGTAAGGGGAAAACGCCTTTTATTTTCTGTAGTTATGGCGTTTTTTCTGTCCCCGAGCGTACCGGGACTATGGTTTTTGCGCAGCTCACCCCTGAGCGGATGAGGCCTCGCGCGGTGCCTGAGCAATGCCTAAACGCGATTTTAATTGCAAGTGAGAATCTTTATCAAACTGGAAAAATCCAGAATTAGGCCGTCTGGTCCAAAAAATGGCGTTTTGCATTTATCCTGATTATGTAAGGGGGAACCAAAAAAACAGCACCGGATTGGTATGCATTGGTTGTGGTAAATTTAACACAATCATCATATCAAGGCAATTATCGTTATTGATAATCATTTGCATATCAGACCTGATTAAAATTATGTGGCGGTGTGTTTCAATCAGATTCTGAAAGCGTTCCGCCTCATCCCAAGGGCGGAACGGGGAGTATAGTGCATGGGTTACTCACAGCGGCCTCCAGCACAGGGCAAAACATTGCGCACCGCCATGGCCATTGGTGTTTCGGTGGGGTTTGGTTTTGCCGCAGGGGAGGCCGAGGCACAGGACCTGCCAGGTGGGGCGGAGCCATCCTCGTCTGATCATGCCATCAAACTGCCAGCCGTGCGCGTTGGTGGCCACGCCACGCAGGATGACCAGAACGGATACCAGTCTGGCAATACCAACAGCCAGATACTCAATATTTCCAGAATGCCAGATAGTGTGCGGGATACGCCGCAAACGATCAGTGTTGTCCCTCAGGAGCTGATCAAGCAGCAGCGTGCTTTTACACTGGACCAGGCCCTTAGCAACGTGCCGGGCATTACCATGTCTACCGGTGAGGGCGCAGGCGGGCTTAACGGTGACCAGTTCCGCATCCGGGGTTTGCAGGCGCGGGGTGATATGTACACCGATGGCCTGCGCGATTTTGGCACCTACACGCGCGATATGTTCAATACCGAGAGTGTAGAGGTCATCAAAGGGCCGTCGGGTGAGTATTTTGGTGCGGGCAATGTGGGCGGGGTGATCAACCAGACCCAGAAGCACGCCCATCTGGGCAAGTCCTTTAGCTATGACCAGTCTTTTGGTAGCGGCCCCCTCTTCCGCGGGGAAGGGGACATCAACTACCAGATCAATAATGACATGGCCATTCGGGTGAACGGCATGTTCAACCGGCAGGATATTGTGGACCGGAATAACGTCAGCGCCAACCGCTATGGTGCAGCGGTGGATTTTGGTGTTGGCCTGCGCAGTAAAACCTCGTGGCATCTGACATGGCAGTGGCTGGGGAGTGACAGCAACCCGGATTACGGGGTTAGCATGTTGCAGGTAAACGGCATTTACCGCCCGATTACCCAATACGGCCTGCCGCGCAATACCAGCTACACCCGCAGTTTTGACCGCGACCAGTCCAATATTCATACCATTACTTCGGTGCTGAAATCCGAGGTCAACAGTTGGCTGACCATCAGCAACGATACGCGGCTTAGTCTGTACGAGCGTGACTATGCCGCCACCACCCCCGCCGCCTGTAGTGGGGCGTGTGCAACGGCATTCCTTAATGGTGGTAACCCGACCCTGCCTTATGGTGCGGGTGGCGGTGCCGCTTACCGCCAGCAGGGCTGGGGGGTGCAGAACGTGTTTATGGGGCGGGCACGCTTTAACACCGGTTTTGTCAAACATGACCTTAAAGCCGGGGTGGATATAAACTATACAAGCGATTCACGCTGGCCGGGCAGCTATGCCAACCGCAGCAACGACCAGAGCATTCGCAACCCGCAATATCAGGCCAGCGGCACAACGCTCCGCTTCCCCGATGCTGGGTATGGCAACGCCAATGCGCGTGATCTTGGCCTGTTTATTGCCGATAAAATCCAGTTGACCAAACAGCTTGCCCTGTTTGGCACCGGGCGGTGGGATTCCTTTGCCAGCACGTACTATTCCCGCGCCACACAGGCGAATGGCCGTGCGGAGCAGAAGTCCGACCGCTGGAGCCCATCGGGCAGTATTGTGTATTCACCTTTCAAAATTGCTTCATTCTACTTCACATTTGCCCGCTCGTATAAGCCGGTTGGCACGGATGTGTCCTCTCAGGTCACGCTCAGGGCCACCACGCATGACGTGGCGCAAAAGGGGGTTGATCTTTCCCCCCAGCGGAGTGACCTGTTCGAGTTTGGCAGCAAGGCAGATTTCCTGAACAAAAAGCTCGGTACAACACTGGCCTTTTTCCAGATCAGTGAAAACAACTCCCAGTACACCGACGTCAATGGGGACCTGACGACCGGCTTCGGGGATGCCGGGAGTGGCCGCCGTATCCGTGGTGTTGAACTGAGCGCAACCGGAAAAATTACCGACGACTGGCAGGTTTTTGCATCCTACTCCTATATGGATGGCAAGGTGACCCACAGCGCAACTTCCAATGGCAAAACCGCGCCGCAGGTGCCGCATAACACCATGTCGGTCTGGAGTTCGTACGACCTGTCCCGCGCACTCCTTAATCCGAACTGGGGTGACCTCAAGGTTGGGGGCGGGGTGCAGTATGCATCAGGTTACTGGGCTGGCCCGGATACGACCAACACCGCACGCATGCCGCACAACTTCAATTTTAACGGGATGTTGTCATGGGAATACAGGCATTATCGTGTTTCGTTCAATGCCAACAACATTACCAATCATCTGAACTACGCGTCGTCCTTCTCGGGTAGTCGGGCCGTGCCGGCTGCCGGGCGCACCTTTATTGGCAACGTTGGTGTTACGTTCTAACCCTATGCCAGAACGTGCAGGTCAGGGTGCTGGGGGTGTGCCACATGCTGGGGTGAATACCCCCGGCAGGCCCCTGGTGCCGGCCACCATAAGGCCCGCGGGTGGGGGAACTCCGTCCTCCCCCGCTATGGGGCAGCTTGTGCTGGCACAGATTTATCTGGACCGTGGGCAGATGCAGGCGGCCTTCAGCATGATTGAAGTTGCTGCCAGAAGTGGCTTTGCCCCGGCCCTGAACATGCTTGGCCGCGCCTATGAGCGGGGCTGGGGGGTAACCCCCAATCCGCTTTTGGCCATGCAGTATTTTGAAATGGCCGCACAGCAGAATTACGGCTGGGCGTTTTTTAATATGGCGGATCTGTACATGGCAGGGCATGGCCTGCCGCGTGACGTGGAGCGGGCTTATGCCCTTTACGTGAGGGCAGCGCAGGCCGGTGTTGCAAAAGCCCTGAACATGATTGGACTTTTGCATGAGGATAATAACCCGCCCAGCATAGCCGTAGCCCGCCAGTATTACATGGCGGCGGCAGAGGCGGGGGATTGCTGGGGGGCGCTGAACATGGCCCGGCTGGCCTTGCAGGCAGGCGATATTCCAGCCGCACAGGCGTTTTTTTGCCAAACGCTCGAAACCGGGTTTGATGCGTGTTTTATGGCCATGCAGAAACTTCTGCCCTTCATGCCCGCCCCCTACGGAGCGGACCTGATGGAGCGCACCAACCAGCGCCTGCGCAGGCAGCCCTAGCGGCTGGTGCGGCGGCGTGGCCCCGTTTCATGCAGGAAAAAGGTCAGCACCCCTGCCAGCACAATACCCGCCAGCCCAAAGCTGAACGCCTGCGAAAACTGTACGCCAGTCAAAGCCTGCCCGTGGCCCAGATGTTGCAAAAAGGCGGCAAACAGGGGGGAGGCAATGGCGCTCATGACAAACACCAGAAAATTAATGGCTCCGGTTGCACTGCCTTTTACCTCGTCGGCGTTGACCTCTTTGATAATGGAATAGGGGATCATGGCGGCACCGGAGGACACACCCAGCATAAAGGCCAGTACATAAGGGGGGAATGTGTTGCCCGGTAGGTAAATAATGGCAGCAACTGTCAGCGCCATAACCACAATGCCACCCAGCAGCACGGGTTTGCGGCGGCCTATGTGGTCGGTCAGGTAGCCAAGGGCTGGGCAGCCCACCATCCAGCCAACCGGCACCATGGCGGCACGCATCACGGCCTCATGGTACCCAATGTGCCAACTCTGGGTTAAAAAGGTTATGCCCCATGTCATGCTGCCAACGGTTGTTGGCAAAAACAGCAGGCCAGAACACAACCCGCACAAATAGGATTGCGGGTTGGAGAGCACGCTCCTGTAAGGCGCGAACATGGACCCTGCCGGGCGGTGCGCTGCGGTGGCGCTCTTGCGCTCGCCCGGGGTCAGGAAAAAAATGAACACGGCCACAAGGGCGATCAGCCCGCCTGTATCAATCCAGAAAAAATGCCAGTTGAGCACACCATGGATCAGCCATGCCACGGTAGACTGGCCCATGGCACCTCCCATCATGCCCGCGCATTGGGTAACCCCCACGGCAGTTGCCAGATGCTGTTTGGAAAAGCCACGCGCGGCAAGGTACACGGCCCCGACAAACGCAAAGGCCGAGCCCGCACCCTGCATCAGCCGGCCCAGACCTGCCATCCACTCATTGCCCCAGCCAAACAGGCATGTGCCCGTTGCCAGCACCAGTGCCCCAAAGGAAATGGTGTATTTGGCTCCCCATCTGTCCACCGCGGCACCCGAGACAATGGAGCACAGGGAATAGGTGTAATAGTAAAGTCCCAGCAGGGAGCCCAGCCCGACGGTTGTCAGCCCAAAGGCGGACACAAGCTCGCCCACCATCACGCTGGGGGCGGAGCGGGTGGAATACTGCAACCAGTAAAATACCAGGCACAAAAACCACGCGACAACATAGGCGTTCTGGTTGGTTATGGCGGGTTTGTGCGTGGGGGAAGGAACCGGTTGCGGGGCCGAGGGCATGCGATTATTCCGTTAATTCATATTTAAATTAAGTATTTTGTGGCGCACTTATAAAAAGGATTTCCCGGGCTTTTACAAGGTAAGGCACGCTGCCCCCATCGGCCCGGCGGGGGCAACTCAACTTCGGGCGATGCACGGGCAGGTGCGCGCGCAAGGGCTGCGTGCTTGCGGCAGCTTTGTTTTATCGGGGGGAGGTGTCTGGCCGGTAAGGGGGTGCTCTGCCCGTATGGGGGCCAGTATGGGCCAGCCAGACACAAAAAGATTGGCGCGTACAAAGCGCGCCCGCCTGTGCCGCGCCGTATTATGTGCGGCGCGGTATGGGGGTAATATGCTCAGGCAAGCAGGAGTACTATGACCAGTCCCCACATGGTCAGCAAGGTGTTGCTGACCGCGTAAGGTACTGTGTAGCCCAGCATGGGCACGTTGCTTTTGGCCACGTCGGCCACCATTGCAACCGAGGCGGTGCTGGTGCGCGCGCCCCCACAGCACCCCAGATTGATCGCGGGGTCAAAGCGGAAGATGTATTTGCCAATAAGCGGGGCAAGCAGCATGGGCATGGCGCTGGCAAACACACCCCAGAAAAACACGCTAACCCCGGCCTCCTGCAACCCCTTGATAAAGGTTGGACCGGCGGAAATGCCTACAACCGCAATAAAGATGTTCAGGCCCACCGTGTTCATGAACCATACGGAGGCTGAAGGCACGTTCCCCAGCTTTGGGGTAACACCACGCAGCCAGCCCAGCACCAGCCCCGCGATCAGCGCCCCACCGGAGGAGGACAGGGTAATGGGCACGCCGCCAACAGGCAGCACAAGCGAGCCCAGAAGCCCCCCTACAAAAATACCGCCCCCTACCAGTACCATGCTGGTGGCATTGGTTGGGCGGTCGGCATAACCCACATTCGCGATCACGTCGGCCACGTGCCTGCGGCTGCCGGTAATGTTGATAATATCCCCACGGTTGATGGCCGTCTGGGAGAGAACGGGTATTTCCACATTCATGGAGCCACGGCGGATGGCGTTAATGTAAATGCCACGCGCATACGGGGCGGTGGACAGGTCAACAAGGCGCTGGCCGCCAAGCTGCTTGCTGGTAACCACCACATCCACCGTTTCCACCGGTATTTCAATCAGTTCCTGGTCAGCCACTTCTTCGGCATGGTTGGACCAGTAAACCAGTGCATCATGCGGGCCGGATACGGCAACAATATCGCCCTCACGCAGCAGGGTTGTGGGCGTGAAGGGAATAATCCTTCCGTCCCGGCGCAGGTTTTCAAGAAAAATGCGTGTATCCTGCGCTTGTTCTGCTTCCGCTACGGTTTTGCCGGCAATCAGGCCGGTGGTTTTTAGCCTGTAAGCACGAATAATATAGTTGTGCCATGCGGTATCGGCATTCTCGTTTACGGGGCGGATGTTCATCTCGCGCTCATAGCGCTCACACTCCTGCGCCAGATTGATGCGCAGGAGCTTGGGCCCCAGAAATGCCAGCATCCAGCCCGTGCCCACCGTGCCAAACAGGTAGGTGACCGCGTAGGCAACGGGTATGGCGTTCAGTTCAGCCTGAATCTGCTCTGTTGGTAGCCCGCTGCGGTTTATGGCATCGGTCGCCAGACCAATGGAGGCGGAAATGGTTTGCGAACCGGCCAAAAGCCCTTCCGCCATACCCGGCCCATAGCCCGAGACAATAGCCGCCACATACACACACACCAGACACAGGGCGGAAATGATGATGGCAAAAATAGCCTGTGGCAAACCGTCATTGGCAATGCCGCGCACAAATTGCGGGCCAACGCCAAAGCCTACGGCAAACAGGAACATGATAAAAAAGACGGACTTAACCTGAGGCGAAATGGCAATGCCCAACTGCCCGACCAGCACCCCGGCCAGCAGCGTGCCCGTAACGGCCCCAAGGCTGAAACTGCCGAACTTGAGCGACCCGACCCAGAAGCCGATCGCCAGTGTCAGAAAGATTGCGAGCTCCGGAGAGGCGCGTAGCGTCTCTGCAATCCAGTGCACTGTCATGTGTAAGCTCCTTTACCCGCAAGTGCGCCTTGCAGAGCCTGTGCAAAAAACCATGCTCCCGCACGTAAGGTGCGGGAGCGGGCAGGTTAGGGGGATCAGCCTTTGTTTTTGCCGGGAACACGCTTGAGCAGCTTGAGGCCCAGAGCTTTGTTAAAGCCGTGGATTTCCTTCACATCCAGCTTGCGCATGAAATCCACAATGCCCTGCGTAATAACCTGCCCCGGCACCATGATGGGAAAACCCGGAGGGTAGGGAATAACAAAGTTGGCGGAAACAAGAGCCGGACCAGATTGCAGGCGTTTGGCAATTTCTGGGCTGTCGAGCGGTATGTATTCGCACTCGGCTTCATTATACGCATCATAGAACGCGCGGCGGATGTCCCCGTGCAGGGTGGGGGCTTTGGGCTGGTCGCGGTAGCGGTCATCAAAATGACTGAAGTTGGGCAGCTCGGGCAGGTCATCCACCAGCGCGTGCACCCTGTTTTCAAACGTTTTCTGATACCCTTCGTCGTTATCGGCAATTTTCTTGTCAATGTCGGTGGCAATGTCCACCAGAACCCGGATCAGCAGGGCAATGTCGGAGCGGGTGTTGTTGATGTTGGACTGAAGCAGAACGCTGTTGCGTGACGTTTTGTTGAGCTGGATATTGAACTTGTCGGCCAGAATGTTCTTGAATGTCGTGCCGTCAAAGCCCGCCGCCCCGCAAGACAGGGTCATGCGTGTGGGGTCAAGCAGGAACTCATCGGTCTTGATGGACTGTAGAGCCTTGTCCCAGCTTATGCTGGGGTCATTGTAATCCGTCAGCCCGGACTGGCGGAACGCTCCGGGGATCATTTCCGCACTGTTGAGCACCCGGAAGTATTTGGAAATCAGCTTGTGACTGTTGACCTGTTTGCGAATTTCCAGCGCGATCTGCAAGGCGTTGCTGACCAGCCCGTAACCTTCAAGCTGCATCTGGCGGCGCGCAACATCCAGTGATGCAATAATCTGGAGGTTGGGGCTGGTGGAGGCGTGCGTAAACACGGCCTCATGGAACTGGGACTCCACATGTTCGAAGTCCACATCCTTGACCAGCACAATGGAGCCCTGCCGCAACGCGGACATGGATTTATGCACCGAGTTGGTCTGGTACACCCGCAGCCGCACCGCACGCGGGTCGGGCACAAGGCGTGTGTTCAGCAGGGTTTCATCATCAGGGGCGTTGCCCAGTGTGCTGGCCTGTTTGTCCCATGCCTGCTGGGCCTCTGGCCGGGTGAGGGATTCGGTCAGGGCCGCAGCGGCGCCCATGGCCGTGCGCTGGCGCAGCAGGGGTGACCAGTGGGCAAAGCCAAACCAGGCCTCGTCCCACAAAAAGATCAGGTCGGGTTTAATGGCAAGGCATTCTTCCATAACCCGGCGGGTGTCGTACACATGGCCGTCAAACGTGCAGTTGGTCAGGTCCACCATTTTTACGCGGGCCAGATCACCATGCGCTTTAAGGGCCAGCAGGGCCTGCTTGATCGTGCGCAGCGGCACACCCCCATACATGGAGTATTCCACCAGCGGGAAGGCCTCCACATAATAAGGCTGTGCGCCTGCCAGCACGCACCCGTAATGGTGGGATTTGTGGCAGTTGCGGTCCAGAATAACAATGTCGCCCGGTGCCAGCAGGGCCTGAAGCACCATCTTGTTGCTGGTGGACGTGCCGTTGGTTACAAAAAAGGCGTGGTCGGCCCCAAAAGCCTGCGCCGCCATGGCCTGCGCATCCTTGATATTACCTGTCGGCTCCAGCAGGCTGTCCAGCCCGCCGGTGGTGGCGGAGCTTTCGGCCAAAAACAGGTTGGGGCCGTAAAACTCGCCCATGTCGCTGATCCAGTTGGACGTAAAGACCGACTTGCCGCGGGCTATGGGCAGGGCATGGAAGGTGGCAATGGGGCGCTGGGCATAGCGTTTGAGGTTGTCAAAAAACGGCGTTTTATACCGGTTGCGTATGCCTTCCAGAATGGACAGGTGCAGTTCCAGAGGTTCTTCCATCTGGTAGAAAATACGGTTGAAAAACCGGCTCTCGGGCTTGCCTGCCAGTGTTTCGATATTTCTGTCGCTCAGCAGGTAGATGTCCATTTCCGGACGGATTTTTTTAATGGCCTGCGCAAGCTGCAACACCAGTGTTTCGTCATCCCCAATGGTCGAGAAGTCGATCACACTCTGAAAAGCCGCCAGAAGCGGGTTTTCGGTCAGGCTTTGCGCGGTAAACCCTTCGTAAAGGACTACGGCCCCAATATCGGGGTTCAGCAGGATCCCTGTCAGGGCGTCCTGTGCGTTGCCCACAATAACCGGCTGGTAAATAAAGTCGTCTTCCGCACGGCGCACACCACGCGCTTCTTCCTGAATAAGCGGCCAGCGCGAGCGGGCATGGGGCACCACGCTCAGGACCTCAAAATAAGGTGTGCTTTTCAGGTGCGTTATGGCCTGCGGCAGGCGGTTAAGGGGTTCATCATCATGGTCATCCATGTTCCACGCAGAGGCATCGCGGTGGTATTTGCGCGAGACAATGGTGGTGGAAATGCGCTGGGCAAGGCGCAGGAAGGCTTTGTTGTCGTCATCACTGAGGCAGCTTTTCAGCCGCTCAAGCAGTTGTGCGCCCGGATAGGCAAAAAACCGTTCAACCTCATCCAGTTTTTCCAATGAACTGGAAAGACTTTTTTTAATATCTGCTGCATTGGTCGTGGACCATTTGCGGGCCAGATCAAGGACCAGAAGCCACCGGTCCGCGCGCAGGGCAGGAGTTGCCAGTGTGGTGCTGATAAGCGAACGCACAGGCTGATCGCAAGGAGTGCTGGAGGTCATGCAGATTTTTCCTGTTTTGTAAAAAACTGAAGAAAAATGGATTTATTTTGTGGGGGGTGGGGCAGGGTGTCCTGTCATTTGTTGACAGGAATGGTCACCACGGCTCCGGGGTTCAGGGTTGTTTTGGACAGTTCCAGAAGCATCTGGGTAATTGTAAACGCCAGTTTGCTTTCAAAATCCCCGCGATCAATCCAGTAATAATAATGGTCGTACAGAATGGATACAAACGCGTTATCAGGCTGCTTGTGCCCCGAATGTACATTCATCAGGGGTTTGGCCCCATTATTGCCCGCCACATCAACGGATTTGCGGGTATTACCGGAGGAAACCTCATCATCAGGGATTTGAATCTGGTAGGCAATCTGGCCAAGAATACTCAGCATGCTTCTGGTCAGCATTTTGATCTGCCCCGGACTGGGGGCGCCGACACCATATACAACTTCCATCCGCTCATATTTAGGCGAAAAGTTAAGCTGTTTTTTGGTTTTTTCCGCAATGGCTGTAAGGTTTGGGTCTGTTGTTGATGAAATACTCATGAAAACACGGCTGTTTTCAATTTCTTTACCATTTGTGCCAGATGCCTGCTGGAGCTGAATGTTCAGCAGGCCCGCTGCCTGTAGAAGACGCAGGTCATGCAGAAGGCTGAAAAAATCTGCACTATGGGCATCAACCTCGGCATCAATATCCCCCGCATTGCGTGAAAATGGACGGTTATTACTGAAAAGATCAATGGACTGCACGGAAAGCCGCAACAGGACATCTATAGGCAACCCGCCCATGGCCAGCGGCAAAAGGCTGGCGGGGGGCAGCGGGCGTAAAAAATTATGGGCGTAGGCATCACCCGTTACGGGCTGAAAGGTAAAGGTCGGGCTTTCCTGCAACTGTGCGGCTATGCCCCCATTGGGGCGAATGGGAAAAGTGTCTGATGCAACACCAAGAAAACCACTGCGCTGCAACTGGTAGCCTGAAATAAGCTGTGTTGTGTCCAAAAATCCGGGTGTATCTGCATAACGCAGGCGCACAAGGTTGGAGAGTGTCTGCCGTTTACTGGCTTCGATCATGGAACTTGCATACTGGTCCTGATCTTTTCCGAGCTTATAGCTACCAATACTATAACAGCCACTTGTGAATAAAATAAGAGAGCAACACAATATTCTTTCAGCTACACGTTTCATGTGTCACCTTTCAGAATGCTGGATGGTCTCAAACATTCTATGACTAAGATATAATGGACTTTTTTAGAGCATTATTTCTTTTACCCGGCAAGGTGGAATGGAAGAATAACTTTTTTGTGACGATATTTTCAAATGTATTTTGTTTAGTATTTTATAACTTGTTATTTAATACTAAACATTACTTTGTGGGTGGTCGCAGTATGCCTCTGGCCATGCGGCAGGGCACGTGCGTTGATCAAAGCATAACGCACAGGGGCATGCAGGCTGACCGGGAAAGGGGGAGTGTGTGTTGGTGTCCGCGGCGGGATTCGAACCCACGGCCCCAGGATTCATCCCACTACAGTTTTCACTGCCGCTGCGTTGCCGAAGCGTTTGTGGGCTGGACTGTCCCTTTACCATAGACCTGTAAACAACAGGCCTTTAGGCACCGCCCGTCCAGTCTCTACACCTTCCGTTCCTGTGGAACGGCTTGGCTCGGGATTGGCAAGGCCCTTGCAGGCCGTAGCGTTCCCCGACTTTGAGCGGATTCACCATAATGTTTCCAGTTATGGTGCCCAATTAAATAGGAATCCTGTGCTCTATCCTACTGAGCTACGCGGACACACCGCTTTTGTATACTGAATGCCCCCTGAGCGGACAAGGGGAAAAGCAGGCGCTAGCGGCGGCTGTACAGCGCTGCGCGGGCTGCCAATGTTGCAATGTGGCGGCGGCAGAGCAGCAGGTCGGGGGCCCCGGTCTGCTTGCAGGCCAACTCCAGTGCCTGTAGCTCTGCCAGCTCTTTGCTTAACGCTGGTAAGGACCAGAACTCCAGCGCACGGCTAAAACTGGCCGTGCGCTTGAAAAACACGGGAGGACGCAGGGTTTTAAGCGCGTCACTCCGGCTCTGCCCCGCCGCCATGGCGGCCCGCACCCTGCGCAGGCGGTGCATGTGGCCCATAAAGGCGCGGATAATGGCAATGGGGGCAGTGCCTTCGGCCAGTGCACGCTCGAGCGCGGTATCGGTTTCTGTCCGGTTGCCCTCTGTTGCGGCAAAGGCTGCATCTTCAACCGATACGCTCCCGGCATCGCCAATGCAGGCGCGCACGTCCTCCAGCGCCAGAGTGCCGGTGTCCCCCGCGTAAAGGGCCAGTTTTTCCACCTCGCTGCGGGCTGCCGCACGGTCCGCCCCCAAGCGGCCTGCCAGCCAGTGCAGGGCATCGCTGTCAATTTGTACGTGGTGGGCGCCCAGCATCTGGGTAATGGAGGATTCCAGATTACGCCCTTCTTCGGGGTAGCAGCCAATGCTGGCGCATACGGGCAGTTTTTCCATGAGCTGGCGCAGCTTGGAGCGGGAGGCAAGGCCCGGAGCTTCCAGTATAACCAGTGTGTCCGTGTTCTGGGCCAGAACATGCTCTACGGGTTTGAGCAGCGCGTCCGAGGCATCCCGCACACGCACAACCCGGCGGCCACCCATAAGGGAGAGAGCCGTGGCTTCCTCTTCCAGCCTGTTGTGGGTTTCGCGGTCCAGCAGGGCAATGCGGAACGGGTCGTCCAGCGTGCCGGCCAGCCGGTGCGTGGCCTGTAAGGCCCGTTCGCGGATCAGCCCCGTATCTTCCCCATGGAGCAGGATCACGCGCCACGCTCCGGGGTCGTTGAGAACACGGGCAGTGCCGCGGGCGTCTATTTTCATGACCAGCCCGCCCGGTGGCTAGAAGTTGGTATCAATGGGGGCACGCCCCGTGGCCATGTTGGGAATGGCGTCCGGGCCTTCCTGCTCCATGGGGGTGCCCTGATCGGAATCGGGAATAAGGTTGGGAGATGGGTAGAGTGCTTTGGGCTGGTTATCGGGCACATCCGCCGGGGTGGCGTGGGTTTTGAACCAGGTGGCCACCTGCTGGGTAATCTGCTCGCCCAATGCCTGCGCGATGCGGCCCATCGTGCTTTCCATGTTTAGGGTCTGGGCAAAATACTGTTCGTAGGTGTTGGTGTACCCATCCAGCGTCTGGGCGTATCCCTGCGTGATCAGCTGTGGGGTCTGCTCAATGGTGAGCAACTGCCAGTGCGCGGTGGCAAGCATACGGGTCCGCCCGGTGGTGTTGTCGCCATGAATGTCAATGGCTTCACCACTAATGGTGGGCTGGACCACCAGTTTGTATTTGCGCGGGTCTTCTGGCCCATCACCCGCCATCTGGGATTGCAGCGCCAGACGGATCTGCTGGCCAAAGCGCTGCGGAATATTGGCAACGTAAATATCTTTAAGCTCGGCTGTAACATCAACCGCGCCTTTTTCCTCCCCGTATAAAGGCTTGAAGCCGCAGCCACTTAGCAGCAGCGGAGCCGCCATAAGGGCTGTGGCGGCCAGTGTGGCCTTGCAGAGAGAAAAAAGGGAGCGGGTCCGGGTCATCAGCCTGCCGTTACAAAGTTAACAATGCGGTTGGGCACATGCACGCGTTTGACAATGCGCTTGCCCTCCAGCAGCCGCGCCACGTTGGGTTCGGCTTCTGCCCGTGCCAGCACGGCGGCGGGGTCCTCATCGGGGAGCGCTTCTACAGTGCCGCGCAGCTTGCCCAGAATCTGCACCGCTATGGTGACCTGCGTTGCCGCCAGCAGGTCAGGCTGGGGGGCAGGCCATGCCTGCGTTGCCGCAAGCCCAGCGGTGGGCTCAAGGCTTGCAAACATTTCTTCGGCCAGATGCGGCATCATCGGGGCGCAGAGCAGGCACAGACTATGCGCTGCTTCGCGCCGGGCAAAGTCCATGCCCGCAACGCTGGCCGCTTTTTCCGCATCCGCCAGAGCGGAGGTCAGTTCATGAATACGCGCAACGGCCACGTTAATGGCAAAGCTTTCCAGCGCTTCGGTCACGGCGGCAAGCGTGCGGTGCGTGGCGCGGCGCAGCGTATCGGCCTTGCGGTCAATATCAGCGGGGCAGGTGGTGGTGGCGGGCACGCTGGCGGCAACGCCACAAACCGTGCGGAACAGGCGCTGGGCAAAGCGCGCAGCCCCGGCCACACCGGCCTCGGTCCATTCCATGTCACGCTCGGGTGGGCTGTCGGACAGGACAAACCAGCGTGCGGTATCGGCCCCAAAGCGCTCGATAATAGCCACGGGGGCAACCGTGTTGCGCTTGGACTTGGACATTTTTTCCACCCGGCCCACGGTCACGGGGTCGGTGGTGCCGCGTTTGACCACACCTTCGGGCGTGCGTTCCACTTCCTCGGGGTAGAGCCAGTGGCCTGCGCTATCCTTGTAGCTTTCGTGGCTGACCATGCCCTGGGTAAACAGGCCTGCAAATGGCTCGTCCACGTTCAGGTTGCCGGTGCGGTGCATGGCGCGGGTAAAGAAGCGTGCGTAAAGTAGGTGCAGAATGGCGTGTTCAATCCCGCCAATATACTGGTCCACGGCCAGCCAGCCATCGGCGGCATCCCGCACGGTGGGGGCTGCGGCATGGGGGGCCGTAAAGCGGGCAAAATACCACGAGCTGTCCACGAACGTGTCAAACGTATCGGTCTCACGCGTGGCGGGCTTGCCGCAACATGGGCAGGTGGTGTGCTTCCACGTGGGGTGGTGGTCCAGCGGGTTGCCCGGTTTGTCAAAGGTGACATCCTCGGGCAGTTTGACGGGGAGCTGCTCGTCGGGCACCGGCACCGCGCCGCAGGTGTCGCAATGAATGACCGGTATGGGGCAGCCCCAGTACCGCTGGCGCGAAATGCCCCAGTCGCGCAGCCGCCAGTTGACAACACCTTGGCCCACGCCAAGGTCCTGCAAACGTGCAATGGCGGATTTGCGGGCCTGTTCGGTGCTCTGCCCGTCCAGAAAACCGGAGTTGATCATGGTGCCATCGCCGGTAAAGGCGTGTTCGGTAATGGCAAAGTCTGCCTGATCCTTGCCTTCTGGCAGCACCACGGGGGTTACGGGCAGGTTGTATTTGTGGGCAAAGTCCAGGTCGCGCTGGTCCCCCGACGGGCAGCCGAACAGCGCACCCGTGCCGTAGTCCATCAGCACAAAATTGGCGATCCAGATGGGAAAGCTCTTGTCCATGAACGGGTGGTTCACGCGCAGGCCCGTGTCAAACCCGCGTTTTTCGGCTGTTTCCACCGCTTCGACCGAGGTGCCAAGGCGGCGGCATTCAGCCACAAACTCCGCAGCCTGCGGGTTGCGCTCGGCAACCCACTGGGCCAGCGGGTGGTCCGGGGCAATGGCCAGAAAGGACATGCCAAACAGCGTATCCGGGCGGGTGGTAAACACTTCCACCGCGTTCAGGTTGGTATCCAGCCCCGTGGGGGGTTCATGCAGCGAGAAGGTGAGCTTGGCCCCTTCGGAGCGGCCAATCCAGCGTTCCTGCATGGTGCGCACGCGCTCGGGCCAGCGGTCGAGCGTTTTCAGCCCGTCCAGCAGGTCCTGGGCAAAGTCGGTAATGCGCAGGAACCACTGGGAGAGTTTTTTCTTTTCAATCGGTGCGCCAGAGCGCCAGCCCTTGCCATCCACCACCTGTTCGTTGGCCAGAACGGTCTGGTCCACCGGGTCCCAGTTGACCCAGCTTTCGCGCCGTTCAACCAGCCCGGCCTGCATAAAGTCGAGGAACAGCTTCTGCTGCTTGCCGTAGTAGTCGGGCAGGCAGGTTGCAATTTCACGGTCCCAGTTGAGGGAGAAGCCGAGCCGCTGCAGGGTGGCGCGCATGGCGGCAATGTTGTTGAGCGTCCATTCCTGCGGGTGCACGCCGCGTTCGCGCGCTGCGTTTTCGGCTGGCAGGCCAAAGGCATCCCACCCCATGGGGTGCAGCACGGCAAAGCCACGGGCGCGCTTGTAGCGGGCAATCACATCGCCCAGTGCGTAGTTGCGCACATGCCCCATGTGGAGCTGCCCCGATGGGTAGGGGAACATTTCCAGCACATAGTATTTGGGCTTGTCCGCCGGGGGGACATCCGGAACGGTAAAAATATCGGCTTTTTCCCACGCCTTCTGCCATTTTGGCTCGACTGCGTTGAAGTCATAGGAGGGGGATGGGCTGGAAGGCTGGGGCATGGAATGAGAATCTACGCTTGCAGGCTATAAGGAAAAAATAAGGACGAACACCGTGGCCAGAGCCGGGTGAGTCAGTCCTGATTGCCGTTATCGGCGCGGAGTTTGCGCGCGCGGGAGAGAATGCGCGTGGCAATGTCGGACGCGGTATTGGGGGCGGGGGGAGTATCCACCCATGTTCCGTCCTGCTTGAGCTGGCGGAACACGCTCAGGCGCAGCGCATCGGAGCGCAGGCGGCGGTCCAGCACAAAGGCGGTAATCTTGAACCGTTCGTCATGCGTGGCGGGGGGCGTGTACCAGTCTGTCAGGATAATCCCGCCTTCCGCATCGGCCGTAGCCACGGGCATGAAGGAGAGTGTGTCCAGTGCTGCGCGCCACAGATAGGCATTTACGCCGCCTTTAAGGCTGGCTTCCCCGCCAGAGGCCCCGCGATCTTCGGCCAGCAGGTGGTTGTGTGGGGCGGCAAGGCCGGTCCGGGTCCGGTCGGAGCTGGAGCAGCCGCTTAACAGGCAGATCCCCGCAACGGCTGTTGCGGCGCTCATCCATTTAAGGAGCAGCATGGGATGGGGGCGGCTGGCAGCGGCATGGCTGGGCATGAGACGGCGAAGCATGGCGTTGATGTGGCTCCTTGGCACGTGGGTATCCGTCTTTCCCGGTCCGCCGGATAAAAAAGAAGTCAGGTCTGGCTGGCGGCACAGGTGGTCCTGTCCGTCTTCATATCCTTTCAACTCTTTTCCGCCAAGCGTCTGCGTGGCCTGTCTGCTCTGGTGGTGGTGGTGGGGCGCGTGCTCAGGGCAGGGTCAGGTGCAGTGCGTGGCAGAGTTTCTGGCGCAGGTGCGCGGGCAGATAAGCATAGTGCCCTTCTATGGCCGAAGCGCAGAGCGGGGTGTGCAAACGGTGCAGCCGCTGGCGGTAATCCTGCGCTAAAGACTGGTGCCCCAGCATGTTGGCCGCCGCAAGGGCGGGGACCAGAATGGCCGAACGGTCGGGCGAGGTGGCCAGAATGCCGCGGGCGTGGAGCAGGGTTTCCTCGTACTGGTCGGCTAAAAAGCACGACAGAATAAATTCCTGATCAGGGGCGCTAAAAAGCGGCACACTGGGGGCCATGCCAAAAAATGACGTGTAAATGCGGGCCGCGGTTACGGCGTCTCCCCGGCACAGGGCGTCCAGCCCATCGGGCAGGGCCAGCATGCTTGCGGGGGAATCGGTGGGCAGGGCTGCGTGCATCTGGGCCAGCAGAAAGCGCGCCTCATCCGGCTGGTTGGCGTAAAACAGGCCAGCGGTCAGCAGGTAGCGGGTGGCAATGTTGCTGGGGAACAGGGTGAAGTTCTGCTTGAGCATGGTGACCATGGGCTGAATGTAGTCAGCCACGGGCATGTGCCATTCATCATACATGCGGATGAGCAGGTAGTGCGCATGCACAAAAAACAGAAACTGGTTTTCAGGCGCGCGTTGTTCCGCTTCCGCCATCAGCCGTTCTATCGTGTCATACAGGCGTGGGTCGGCGCGCATGCTTAAGGTTAAGGCACGCAGGCCCATCCCGAAGGGGGAAAGGGCCGCCACGGGTACGCTGGCCAGCCTGCGCGCTTCCGCCTTGAACAGGCTGAGAATAAGCACCGAGGCAAACCGGTTGGACAGGGCGCGTAGGGTTGTGAGGGTCAGGCTTATCCTGTGGCCCCATACGATTGTGTCGTTCAGCCGGGTGTCAAACGCCTGTAACAGGCAAGTGCTTTTGCCCTCGCATACCCCGGTTATGGTAATCCCGATCAGAAAATCCCACTGCCCGCGGCTGGGGAGCGACTGGAAGGGCGTTGCGGCAAAGCACTCGGTCTGCACGCTTATGTCCAGCACGCCGTGCATGGCAATATCCAGCCCCAGCTCATCACGGAACCGCTCGGCCAGAGCCACACTTTCTGGCGTGCTGCCGGCTGTGGGGCAGGCCAGAAACACCGTGGCCCTGAGCATGCGCAGCGGGTCATCCGCCACAGGGGAGCGGGAGAGCGCGGAAGAGGCATGGGGCAGCGGAGGGAGCGTGCTTTGGGCCCCCTGCGTGTTCTGCTGGTGTGTGGCACGCACCTTTGCAATCAGGCGCATGGTTTCCTGCCCCGGTGTGGTGGCAATGGTGTGGCGGAATGTGCGCAGGCAGTTTTCGGCCCCCAGCAGGGCGGTACCTTCCTCCTTGCTGTACATGGCGGCCTGAATATGTGCGCGCCATGCGCCTTCGTTCAGCGGGTTCAGGCGGAGCAGCCTGCGGGTTGCTGCCATAACTGTGGCAGGCTCGGTTGTGCTGGCCAGCAGGGCTTCGAGCTGTGCGGTCTTGTAGTCGAGCAGGCGGTTGCGTTCTTCCTCCAGCCATGTGGCAAAGCCGGGGTCAACCGCGCTCAGGTCTTCCAGCAGCGGGGGCAGGGGGTCGGGCAGGTCCATGACCGTTTGTGGCGTGGCGCGGAATACGCGCTCGGTATCAATATCGGTCAGGTTGGGGCGTATGGCCAGTGTGTGGCGCTGAACGTCCAGCACCTCCGGCCCAAGGGGGTGGAGGACATCCATCAGCCTGTGGATTTCCTGCCGTAGGGAGGCGCGCGCCTGCTCTGGGGCGCGCTTGCTCCATAACAGCTCGGCCAGCCGGGTGCGGGCCACGGGCCGCCGGTTGGAAAGTGCCAGAATGGCCAGCAGCGCCTTGGTTTTGGTGCCCGTAGGTAAAAGGGAAAGCCCCGTACTGGACAGGACGCGCATATGCCCGAGCAGAAAAATATGGAGCAAAGGGTTGTCTGGTGGTGCGCCTGTGGTGTCGGGGGATGCGTGCATGGGCAGAAGGTCCGTTAATTACCAGTAAGACACCGATCACGAACATTAAAGTTATTCCTGCCGGTCAGAAAAAAATGCTTTTGTATTTCCCTGTAAAAAGAAGGTTTTAGCAAACAGTAAATTTAACAGTGGTGTAATATTCTAGGGCGTTATGGCAATACATGAAAGCCCCTGCTGGCGCAGGGCAGAACATATGGTGTCTGTCTGCCCGGAGGGAAGCCCCGCCAGCCGGGTGCGCCATACCGGTGCCCGGCCTGTGGGCGTTACCTTTTCCACCCGGTTAAGGGCATGGCTGAGTGCGGGGGAGGATTGCCGTGCCAGTGCAATGGCATGCATGGCCCGTGCCGGGGTGGAAAAAGCCCCGATCTGGATAATGGCATTGCCCCCACTTCCCGCAGAACGCCAGACAATACCCGGACCGGCCAGAGGGGTGGAACTCACGCTCCGGTAAGCGGCGGGCTGGTAGCCTGCGGGCTGCGGGGTGGAGTCGCCTGCAAGCTGCATGGTGGAGCTGTCATCCTGCTGGGCAGGGCTGTCCGCTCCGGCGGAGGGTGGGGGGAGTGTCTCATCCTCCAGCGGTGGCGCGCTGGCCGGGCCATAGGGCTGGGCGGTGTTCTGGACCACCTGCACGGGGGCAATCTGCTGCGGTGCCAGGTTGGGCTCGGTTTGCACAGGCAGGGTGCTGGGGGGCACGGGGTCGTTCAGGTGGGGGGTAATGGCCGCCATGTAGGTGCGGGCGTAACCGGGCAGGGGAGCCCCGCGTGAGCGGTGGTTTTCCATGCATTGTGGCCCGCAATTGTACGCGCCCAAAAAGTCGGGGGAGCCAAAGTGGTCGTATAATTCGCGAATATAGCCGGTCCCGGCCATAATATTGTCGTGCGGGTTATAGGGGTCGGAGCCAAGGCGGTAACGCTGCGCAAGCTGGGCGTATGTATCTGGCTTGATCTGCATAAGCCCGACCGCACCATGCACGGAACGGGTAAGGTGCCCGTTCATGTACTGGTGCCCGCCCGATTCCTGCTGCATCACAGCGCGGATCCAGGACTGGGGAACGGAAAACCGGTCCGAGGCTTCGTGAATATAAGGCCCCCACGGATTAAGGGCCGACCCCGGCGCATTATACGATGTTTTACCCGGCCCCGCGCAGGCGGACAGCACAGCCAGCCCGCCTAGAGCGATAAGGGAGAAGGCCCTGCGCCAGATGCGCTGGTCCGCACAGGTAAAAACACGTGGCAGCATGGCACGCATGGTGCCCGTTCAGGCGGGCAGATGCAAATGGTCATGCTGGCCGGGGTACGCCCTGCCGGATGCTATTTGCCGTGCTGGCGCATGCCTGCGGTTATGTCGTTCATAAGGGCCGGGTTTGTGCGGCGGATCTGGCCTGCACGCAGCACGCTGGCTGCGGTGTAGCACGGCCGGGTTGTCCAGTTTTCCAGAAACTGGAGATCAGACAGGGTTTCTGGCCCATGCTGCCGCAGTGTTTTCAGGGCGGCTGGGGTAGTAATCCCTGGCGTGGTGCCGGGTTTACGCAACATAATCATAAATCCTGTTAGTTAGGCTGCTCTGCTCTTGACTGTTGCACAGGTGCGCCACTGCGCATCGGGTGCGGGGCCTTAGAACACCCACAATGTGTCAATTTCAAGCGCTAAGCGGTTTTGTCATAAAACCATGACAATAAAAGAAATAACCCGTTATATTTGTTAGTTTTTTTTTATCGGGCTTTGTAAAATTTCCGTGCCCAGCCGTTCCAGCGCCATGCGCAGCGACTCATCACCCATGTCGGGCAGGGTGCAGGTGGGGGTGGCTTCCCTGCGGGGGGGCAACCTGCGGCGTGTGCCTGCCGTGGGGTCCTGCACAAAGCGCAGCCGGGCAACCAGTGGCTCCCCGCACCATGTGTTGATCCGCGCCACAAGCATGTCGCTCTGATGTTGCAGTTCCATGGCGGCGGGGCCGGTGCAGGCCACGGTCAGCGTGGCGGCGCTCAGTTTGCGCGGGGAGGTAACAGCCGCATGGGCCGGGCCAACAACATCGGCCCAGCGGGCAAACAGCATGGCCCCTGTGGGGGAGCGGCGGCGGAAGGCGGGCGCTGTTACATTGGGGAGCAGGGCGCCCAGGGTGCGGGCCTGCATCACACGGCGGGGGGGCTGTGGTGGTGCTTCTTCCTTTGCGCGCGTGCGTGCGGCGGGCTTGCGGGGGGTGCTGGCCTGCCGTGCGGGGGTACCCGCCTTGCCCGAATGAAGTTCCTTCGCCATAACAGCCTCCGTGATTACGCCACCCGCCCACGCCCTGCTGCACTGGTACGACCGACACCGCCGCACCCTGCCATGGCGGTGCACGGAGGGGGAAGCACCAGACCCGTATCGTGTCTGGTTGAGCGAGATCATGCTTCAGCAGACAACGGTCAAGGCTGTCGGGCCATATTATCTCAGATTTGTGGAAAGATTTCCAACAGTTCAGGCACTGGCCAGTGCCCCAAGGGATGATGTGCTGGCCGCCTGGGCCGGGCTTGGTTACTACTCCCGCGCGCGCAACCTGCATGCCTGCGCACAGGCCGTTGCGGCCCTTGGGAGCTTCCCCCGCACGGTAGAGGGGTTGCGCGCCCTGCCCGGCATTGGAGCCTACACGGCTGCCGCCGTGGCGGCCATAGCCTTTGGCGTGCCGGTTGTGCCGGTGGATGGCAATGTGGAGCGTGTTACGGCGCGCCTGTACAATGTGCAGGACCCGCTGCCGGCTGCCCGTAAAACGCTGGCGCAACTGGCCAGCGGGCTGAATACGGATGCCCCGGCCCGGACCCGGCCGTCCGATTTTGCACAGGCTTTGTTTGATCTGGGGTCTTCTTTGTGTTCCCCCCGCCAGCCTGCGTGCGGGTTATGCCCGTGGCAGGGTGTGTGCGAAGGGTATGCACAGGGTACGGCGGCCACCTTGCCGCGCAAGGCCCCCAAGGCCGAACGCCCCGTGCGGTATGGTGTGCATTTTATGGTCATGGACCGGGCCGGGAACGTGCTGCTCCGCAAACGCCCCGAGACAGGCCTGCTGGCCGCCATGACCGAACTGCCCGGCACCGAATGGCGCGCAACACCATGGACTGAGGCCGAAGCACTGGCCCATGCCCCCGTTGCCGCGCAGTGGAGCAATGCGGGCGCGGTCAAACACGTGTTTACGCATTTTACGCTGAACGTGGTTGTGTATGCCGCGCAGGTGGAGCGCTTTTCCAATCAGGATGTGGGGGAGGGGTTTTTGTTGCCTGCGGCACAGACCAAAACCGCATCGCTGCCATCAATTATGCAAAAATGTATGTCAACAGGGTACAACTTCCTGCATCGTGCATGAAAAGACGGAGTGTTCTGGCGCACAGCACCCGGTAGGGCGGCCCGTGCGGGTCGGGCCGTAAAAAAGAAAAAAGAGGTTGCATGGTTTTCCACCATATTCCGCCACAGGCCCATCTGCCCGCTCAGGGCCAGCCTCCATATGGCAGGCCGGGTGTGCTGCTGCTTAACCTTGGCACGCCCGAAGGCACGGGGTACCGCGCCGTGCGCCGCTACCTGTCCGAGTTCCTGTCCGACCGCCGGGTGATCGAGGGCTCGCCCCTGTTCTGGCAGCCTCTGCTTCAGGGCGTTATTCTCACCACCCGTCCCACGCGCAGTGGCCGCGCCTATGCCCGTGTGTGGGATGCCGAACGGAATGAAAGCCCGTTGCGCACCTACACCCGCCATCAGGGTGAAAAACTGGCCAGACAGTTCGAGGCCGATGGCGTGCCGGTGGCATGGGGCATGCGCTATGGCCGCCCCAGTGTGGCGCAGGCGCTCCGCTCGCTTATGGAGCAGGGGTGTGACCGCATTGTGTGCCTGCCCCTGTACCCGCAGTACAGTGCAACCACCACGGCCACCGCCAATGACCAGCTCTTCCGGGTGTTGATGAAGCTGCGCAACCAGCCTGCCATCCGCACGGTGCCCTCCTTCCCCGATGATCCGGATTTTATTACCGCCGTGGCCTCCTCCATCCGCGAGGAGCAGATACACGCGGAGCAGCCGTTCCAGATGGTGGTGGCCTCCTTCCACGGGCTGCCGCGCCAGTATGTGGATAAGGGCGATTCGTATCTGGCGGAATGCACCCGCACCGTGGCCGCCCTGCGTGCCGAACTGGGGATGGATGAAGCCACCCTGCCCATGACCTTCCAGTCCCGCTTTGGGCCAACCAAATGGCTGGAACCCTACACCGCACCCTTTATTGCGGGCCTGCCTGCAAAGGGCATCAAGCGTATTGCGGTGGTAACCCCCTGCTTTATGGCAGACTGCCTGGAAACACTGGATGAAATCGGCCACGAAGTGCGCGAGGAGTTCATGAAGGCGGGCGGCGAGTCCTTTACTCTTGTCCCCTGCCTGAACGACAGCCCTGCCAGCATCAGCCTGCTGGAAAAACTGGTCCGGCGCGAACTACAGGGCTGGCTGTAGCGAGGGTTTGCCCCCGCGCCCCTGCCAAGGCCGGGGTGTGGTGGTTTGCCGGGCGTGGCTGCGGGGTTCTCCGCACGGGCTAGCCGTGCAGGTGGGGCTTTCGCGTTATGGCGTGGCGCGTGGGGTTTTGGGGCGTGGCAGAGGGGTCTTGTCGGGGAACAGGCAGCTCTGTTGTGCCGCGCACCGCCAGCACTCGGGCTTGCGCGCCTTGCACACGTACCGCCCTTGCAGAATAAGCCAGTGGTGGGAGTCGCGCACCATGGGGAGCGGGATACGCGCTTCCAGCTTTTTTTCCACCGCCTCTACCGTACGGCCACGGCCAAGGCCCGAGCGGTTGGCCAGCCGGAACACATGCGTATCCACGGGTACTGTGGGTTGGTTAAAGGCCACATTCAGCACCACATTGGCGGTTTTGCGGCCAACACCGGCCAGTTTTTCCAGCGCCTCCCGCGTGTGGGGGATCTGCCCGTCATGCTCGGCCAGCAACTGGCGGGAGAGTTCCACAACGTTTTTGGCCTTGTTGCGCCATAGCCCGATGGTGCGGATCAACTGGCCCACCTGCTCGTCCCCCAGTGCGGCCATGGCCTGCGGGGTGGGGGCTGCGGCAAACAGGGCCGGGGTTACGCGGTTGACCGAGGCATCGGTCGCCTGAGCAGACAGCACAACAGCCACCAGCAGCGTAAAGGGTGTGGTGTAGTGCAGTTCCGTCTGGGCATCGGGCCATGCGCGGGACAGGTCGGTCAGGAATTGCTGTACCTCCGCCTTTGTCATGTCCCGCAAGGCGGTCTGGGGCGCAGTCTGGGCTTTGGCGCGGGGTTTGGCTGTGGTTCCGGGGGCCGGTTTGCGGGCACGCGGGGTGCTGGCCGGTTTTGCCGTGCGCCTGCCGCTGGCCTGTGGCGCCAGTGTGGCCTGTGCCGGTGTGCCTTCTGCCGGTGCAGGTTCAGGCGTATGGCCCGGCAGAGGGGCCTTTTGCCCGACGGTACGTCGCACGGGGGCATCCTGCTTTGGGGCTGGCTGTGTGCTGACCCTGTTATGGGTGGTCTTGCGGGGGGCTTTGGGGGGCATGGGGCTGCTTGTTGCAAATGGGCTGGGGCGGCCATTTTTCCAGCCGTAGCGGGTTTGCGCAATATCGCGCCATCACGCTACAGGCTAAACACCTGTGCTGTTGGCGTGGGTGCACACGCTTTTTTTCGGGTTTTTGGGTCCATGGTCACTTCTGCTTCCAGCACAGCCTCTGTCGCGCGCAAAACGTCTTTGTTTGTGGATGTGCTGGGCTTTGTCATGCGCCTGTGGCTGGCTTTTCCCCGGCCTCTGGCGGTTACTGTGGGCACGGTGCTGCTGGCTACGCTGGCCGATGTGCTCATGCCCCTTGCCGCAGGCCGGCTTGTGGCCGATGTGGCCGAACCCGCCAGCCAGCCCACCCGGCTGGAAGATGCGCTGTGGATGCTGGCAGCCCTTGCCGCCTGCGGCTTTGGCAGCGTGCTGGCCAAACGCTACGCCTATCTGGGTATTACGCGGCTGACCACGCGGGTCATGCAGAAAATCGGCACGGAATCGTTTGCGCATGTGCAGCGCCTGAGCACCGACTGGCACGCCAACACCTTTGCAGGCTCCACGGTCAGGCGGCTCACCCGTGGGATGTGGGCGGTGGACATGCTGGACGACACGCTCCTGCTCATGCTGCTGCCCGAGTTCTGCCTGCTGGTGCTGACAACCCTTGTGCTGGGCTGGCACTGGCCTGCCATGGGGGTGCTGCTTGGTGTTCTGTCGGTGCTGTTTGTGGCGCTGTCCTGCACCTTGACGCTGTATTATGTGGCGCCTTCCGCACAGGCTGCCAATGCGGGGGACAGCAAGGTCGGCGCAGCCCTTGCCGATGCAATGACCTGCAACGCCGTGGTCAAGGCATTCGGGGCCGAAACGCGGGAGGAAGCCCATCTGGCCCGGATACTGGACCAGTGGCGCACCGCAACCGCGCGGATGTGGATACGCGGCACGGATAGCGCCAATATTCAGGCCGCTGCCGTGGTGGTCATGCGTCTGTCTCTGGCGGCTGCGGCTATCTGGCTGTGGTGCAAGGGCCGGGCAGGGCCGGGAGATGTAGCCTATGTGCTGACCATGACCTTTCTGGTGCAGGGCTACCTGCGGGAGATCGGGCAGCAGGTTTCCGTTGTGCAACGTTCGGTGAACGAGATGGAAGAACTGCTTCTGCTCTGGCGCACCCCCGCAGGGGTGGCAGACCCCGCACAGCCGGTTGCGCTGCATGTAACATATGGGGAAATCGCGTTCGAACACGTGACATTCCAGTATCCGGGGCAGCAGACACCCCTTTTTACCGACCTGTCAGTGCATATTGCACCGGGGAGCCGGGTGGGGCTGGTCGGGCCTTCGGGGTCGGGGAAGTCCACATTTACCAAGCTGCTTTTGCGATTATATGCTCAAAATAGCGGCCGTGTGCTGGTTGATGGTGTGGATACGCAGAGCGTGCGTCAGGCCGACCTGCGCCGCCAGATTGCCCTTGTGCCGCAGGAGCCTGTTCTGTTCCATCGCTCGCTGGCCGAGAATATTGCCTATGGCAGGCCGGATGCCACGCCCGAACAGATTGTGCAGGCGGCCCGTCTGGCCAATGCGGCAGATTTTATAGAACGCCTGCCCGAAGGCTACGCAACTCTGGTGGGTGAGCGGGGCATCAAGCTCTCAGGCGGGGAGCGCCAGCGTGTGGCCATAGCCCGCGCCTTTTTGGCCGATGCCCGTATTCTGGTGCTGGATGAAGCCACGGCCAGTCTGGATTCCGCATCCGAAGCTCTGGTGCAGGAGGCCATGGAACGGCTGATGGAAGGCCGCACGGTGCTGATTGTAGCACACCGCCTTTCCACCGTTGTAGGGCTGGACCGCATACTCGTGTTTGAACACGGCCAGATTGTGGAGGACGGCACCCATGCGCAACTGGTCCAGCAGGAGGGCGGGCTGTACCAGCGGCTCTATAACCTGCAAAGTCTGTAGAATGAAAAACCGGATGACATGAGGTGTGCGCTCGTCATTTCAGGCAAGTTTATTAGCTAGGGGAATGGCCACACAGGCCACAAGAGCGCCACTCAGGACATCCATCAGGTAATGCCCACCTACGGGAATTGTGGATATGGCCATAATGCAATTTACGGCAGCAAAAGGGTAAAAACTGCGTAACCCGCGGTTGTAATAAGTAAAAATAATAGCAAGAACAATATGGTAAGATGGAAAGCTATACAGGCCCTCCATGTGGTCGAGCGAGAATGTATGGGGTGCCACGCTGTCTCTAAGTGCTAGAAAAGTATAAACATATTCACTTCCCGGCACACCTTTGCTGTAATATCCGAATGCATAAAATGGTCCGAGTGATGGAAAAACTATCACGATAAAACTGGAAATAAATATCGCGGCAATAGCAGACAATAGCATTCTTCTATTTCTTTTTTGGTCCCCATAAAAAGAAAATATAAGAATGTTGATAACAATCTGAACAAGAAGAGTGCCGTAAAACAGGGCAAGAAAATTATATAAAATGGAATGAGACCGTACGAAGCTAAAACAGGCGGGCCAGTCAAACCCGGCAAGACGGTCTAGAGTGATGAGGGTTTTATCGATCGTTGGCCCCCCTACCGTGCAAGCAAGGTAGGTCTGGATGGATCCCAATAAGGAAAAAAGAATCCACGCCTGAACATAAAGAATAGCTTCTACAATAATTTTGCTAGGTCGCAGAAAGGAATAAAAAATTGCGATGGGAGCAGAAACAAGACAAATAAGAAAAGGTCTTGCAAAGCCGGTAAAATCAAGTCCGGCAAAGTGGCAGCCTGCAATATCTGTCAGCGCCATGACCAGAATAAGGAATGGAATAAGAAACATTCAGAATCTAAACTATGCCATTGTGTTATAGTCTAGCCTGAATGGCATAAAAAGGCCGGAGCCTACAGGTCGCAGGCCAGAAAAATCCAATCTATCAGGCCGACCTGCGGGCATACATTGTCGTTGCCGCCCAACACAGACAGGTTAAGCAAGACCATACGTTTATGGTCTGCAGTAACGTTGCAGCAGAATAAATGTGATTTCAGGAAGGCTTTGGCGGAGGGGAAGGGATTCGAACCCTCGATACGACTTGACATCGTATAACGGTTTAGCAAACCGCCGCCTTCAGCCTCTCGGCCACCCCTCCGCCGAAGAGTGCAGACACGACGTTTGCATCGCTGCTTTTAGGGGGTTTGGCGCGTTCCGTCAAACCCCCTGATGCGTAATTTGGTGTTATTTTTTATCTGGTCGTTTTTACGCGTCCAGATGGGTCTTCAGGGCTTCGTTCACCATGGCCGGGTTGGCCTTGCCCTTGGTTTCCTTCATGACCTGCCCCACAAAAAAGCCGAACAGCTTATCTTTGCCGGAGCGGTATTCGGCCAGTTTGTCGGGGTGTTTTTCCAGCACGGCGGTAATGGCCGCATCAATCGCACCCGTATCGGTAACCTGCCGCAGGCCCTTCTTTTCCACGATGGCATCGGGGCTTTCACCCGTTTCCACCATGTCTTCAAAGACCTCCTTGGCAATTTTGCCGTTAATGGTCTTGTCCGCAATCAGGTCCAGCATCTTGCCTAGTGCATCAGCACTGACTGGGCTGGTCTCAATCGCGTTGCTGGTGCGGTTGAGGGCGGCAAACAGGTCGCCCATAACCCACGTAGCTGCCAGCTTGCCGTCCCGCCCACGGGCCACGGCCTCGTAATAGTCGGCTACGGCCTGCTCGGCTATCAGCACCCCGGCATCGTAAAAGGCAATGCCGTATTCGGCCTGAAAGCGCGCGCGTTTGGCATCGGGCAGTTCGGGCAGTTTGGTGGCCAGTTCGTCCACCCATGCCTGTTCCAGCACCAGCGGCAGCAGGTCGGGGTCGGGGAAGTAGCGGTAGTCATGCGCATCTTCCTTGGAGCGCATGGTCCGGGTTTCGCCCCGGGCGGGGTCGAACAGGCGGGTTTCCTGGTCCACCTCGCCCCCGTTTTCCCAGATTTCCACCTGGCGGGCGGCTTCCACCTCAATGGCCTGCATGACAAAGCGGATGGAGTTGACGTTCTTGATCTCGCAGCGCGTGCGGAAGGGTTCCCCCGCCTTGCGGACCGATACGTTGACGTCAGCACGCATGGAGCCTTCTTCCATGTTGCCATCGCAGGTGCCGAGGTAACGCAGAATCTGGCGCAGCTTGCGCAGGTAGGCCCCGGCTTCTTCGGGCTCACGGATGTCAGGCTCGCTCACGATTTCCATCAGCGCCACGCCGGAGCGGTTAAGGTCCACAAAGGACTTTGTGGGGTCCTGATCATGCAGCAGCTTCCCCGCATCCTGCTCAAGGTGCAGGCGGGTAATGCCAATTTCGCGCACATCCCCGTTTTGCAGTTCGATGCTGATGGTGCCCTTGCCCACAATGGGGTGCTCGAACTGGCTGATCTGGTAGCCCTGCGGCAGATCGGCGTAGAAGTAGTTCTTGCGGTCAAACCGGCTGAACAGGTTGATCTGCGCGTTAAGCCCCAGCCCTGTGCGAATGGCCTGCGCCACACATTCGTGGTTGATGACGGGCAGCATGCCGGGGAATGCGGCATCCACCAGACTGACCTGTGTGTTGGGGTCCCCCCCAAAGGTGGTGGACGCACCGGAGAACAGCTTGGAATGGCTGATAACCTGTGCGTGGACTTCCAGCCCGACCACAATTTCCCACGTGCCGGTGCGGCCTTCAATCGTGTAGCTCATGCGCCTGCTCCCGCATGGACGGATGGCGTGTGCGTAAAGCCTGCCGCCGCTTCCAGCGCGCCGCCAATGGACAGCACGGTTTCTTCATCAAAATGCTTGCCAATAACCTGTAGCCCCAGCGGCAGCCCGGCATCGTTCAGCCCTACGGGAACGGAAAGTGCGGGCACGCCGGCCATGCTGGCGGGCACGGTAAAGATGTCGTTGAGGTACATCTGCACCGGGTCGTCCATGTTTTCGCCCTGTGCAAAGGCGGCGGACGGGGCGGTGGGGGTCAGCAGCACGTCCACGTTTTCAAACGCGTTTTCAAAGTCACGCTTGATCAGGGTGCGGACCTTCTGTGCCTTCAGGTAATACGCATCGTAATATCCGGCGGACAGAACATACGTGCCCATCAGAATACGGTTGCGCACTTCCTGCCCAAAGCCTGCGGCACGGGTGGCTTCATACACACCATCCAGCGAGGGGGCGTCCTTGCGCAGGCCAAAGCGGATGCCATCATACCGTGCAAGGTTGGAGGAGCATTCAGCCGGGGCAATAATGTAGTAGGTGGTCAGCCCGTAGCGCGTATGGGGGAGGGAGACATCCACCACTTCGCAGCCTGCGGCCTTCAGCCATGCAATGCCCTGTTCCCACATGGCCACAATTTCGGCCGGAAGGCCGGGTGCGCGGTATTCTGCGGGAATGCCTACGCGCAGGCCCTTAACGCTTTTGCCCACGGCTTTGTGGAATGCGGGCACGGGGCGGTTGGAGCTTGTGCTGTCCTTGGCGTCAAAACCTGCCATGGCTTCCAGCATCAGCCCGGCATCGGCCACGCTGCGGGTCATGGGGCCAGCCTGATCGAGCGAGCTGGCAAAGGCAATGGTGCCCCAGCGGCTGCACCGGCCGTAGGTGGGTTTAAGGCCAACAATACCGCAATAGGCTGCGGGCTGGCGGATGGAGCCGCCTGTATCCGTGCCCGTTGCGGCCAGCGCCATGCCTGCGGCAACCGCAGCGGAGGACCCGCCGGAGGAGCCACCGGGCACAAGGGCGGTGGCCTCGTCCCCTTTGCGCTTCCACGGGTTTGTGGCCGGGCCAAAGGCGGAATTGATGTTGGCCGAGCCCATGGCAAACTCGTCCAGATTGGTCTTGCCAAGGAACACTGCGCCTGCATTCAGCAGATTGGCGGTGACCGTGCTCTCATAGGGGGGCACAAAGTCGGCCAGCATCTTGCTTGCAGCCGTGGTGCGCACGCCCTTGGTGCAGAACAGGTCTTTTACGCCAATGGGCAGGCCGTCCATAATACCGGCCGTGCCGGCTGCGTAGCGGGCATCTGCGGCGTCAGCACTGGCCAGTACGTCGGCTTCGGGCAGAACGGTAATGTAGGCGTTAAGGGCGGTGTTCAGGCGGCCAATGGCGTCCAGGTGAGCCTGTGCCAGCTCCCGCGCGGAAAACTTGCGGGCGGCAAGCCCGGCGCGGGCTTCGGTTAGGGTTAGACCGGTCAGCATTATTCCACCACCTTGGGTACGGTATAAAAGGGGCCAGATGTTTCGGGCGCGCAGGCCAGCAGGGCATCGCGGCAGTTGCCGTCGGTCACCTTGTCTTCACGCTGGCGCAGGGTTTCGGTTTCTGTTCCCACCATGGGCGGCACACCGGTAACATCCACTTCGGCAAGCTGGTCAATCCAGCCCAGAATGCCATTAAGCTTCTGGCGCGTGGCCTCCAGCTCGTTTTCCTCAAGCCCTATACGGGCCAGTTTTGCGATGCGTCGGGTGGTCGCAAGGTCTAGCGACATGAGAGTGGGCCCCTCTTTCTTCAGTCTGAATAGAGAATTGCACCTAGCATAATCACGCGGAAGGCAACATACCATGGGCATGACTCTTCTCACTCTTCCCCAATTAGCTGCCACCCTGCCCAGACATGCCCGCCTTCTGGGCATAGACCCCGGGCGCAAACAGGTGGGGCTGGCGCTGTCCGATGTGTCCCGCATGGTGGCCTCCCCCTTCCAGACCGTAAAGCGCGGCAAGCTGGGGCAGATGGCTACCTTTATCCGTGCTGTTGCGCAGGAGCATGGGGTGGCGGGGCTGGTTGTGGGGGTGCCTCTCTCGCTCGACGGGTCGTTTGGTCCGGCGGCGCAGGCCAGCCGGGACTGGGCTATGGACCTGTCGGCCCAGACCGGCCTGCCCACCTGCCTGTGGGACGAGCGCCTGTCCTCCTCCGCGGTTAACCGGATGCTCATACAGGAGGCCGATCTGTCCCGCGCCAAGCGGGCGGAAGCGGTGGATAAACTGGCCGCTGCCTATATTTTGCAGGCAGCGCTGGACAGCATGCCCAGCGCCATCACGCCTTTCTGATTCCAGATTAGGGGCTTACATTTGCCACAAATGGCCCGCAAACCTAGGCATACAAGAGACGTTACAAGATATTTGAGAAGGAATACCCAATGACCAAGCAGTCGTTTGCTACCGCTTTAATGACCATGGTGGGTGCCGCCGTATTTGCTGTAAGCCTGCCCGCAGCCCCTGTGCATGCGGAAGATGGTGCTCTGACAAAAGCATGGAACTCCACCCGTCAGGGAACGGAAAAGGCGTGGGATAAAACCAAGTCCGGTACGACCGAGGCATGGGACAAGACAAAAGAAGGCACAACCGAAGCCTGGGACAAAACCAAGGCTGGCACCGACAAGGCTTGGGACAAGACCAAAGCCGGTACGGACAAGGCATGGGATAAAACCAAATCTGGCACGGAAAAGGTCTGGGACAAGACCAAGTCCGGGACCGAAAAAGCGTGGGACAAAACCAAAACCGGCACCACCGATGCAGCGCATGACGTAGGCAAGTGGGGCGAACGCACGGGCCAGAAAATCGGCAACACCAGCACCGCCGTCGGGCACGATATCCGTAACGGCTTTACGGATGATGACAAAAAATAAGGCCGGATAACTCTGGCCTGTAAAAAACCCCGCCCTCCGGAATGGAAAGGGCGGGGTTTTTTTATGGGCTCTGCACGGCAGGCCGGAACTGCCCGCCCCGTATCAGGCGAAGGTGTCCAGCACGCTGGTGTCGTTCTGTGCGGAATCGGAGGCCGAACCGGAAGAACCACCCGTTGTGGTTTTGGAAAGGATGTCCCCGCTGGCATCCTTGACGATGGTTGTAATGGACCCATCGGCATTAAATGTCTGGCTTGTGGTGGTGGAAGAGGAAGAAGAGGAGGAGCTGCTGCTGCCGCTCCCCGAAGCGGAAGAGCCAGAAGCCGTGCTGGAGGAGGACGACGTGCCAAACAGGCTGCTCACAGCACTGCTGCCGCTCAGATTTGAAATGGAAGAAGACATAAGGGATGCCTCGCTTATCAGATGGTTTTAAAAACTCGGGGTATTGTCGATCCGGGGAGAAAGGGATGTCAATCTTTATCCGCCATGCCTGCCCTGCGGAGCATTAAGGGCGGAGTGCGGGCCGTGCGTTAACGGTCCGCGTTACGGACCCGCCAGAAGGTACGGTGCGCGGAGCGGAGCGTGCCCAGCCCTGTTTTTACGGCCTGCCAGTAGGCTGCAAACGCGGTCATGCGCGTGACCCCCATCGGTTTAAATTCTTTTTTAACCTAATGGGGAATCATGGCCTGACTATGACCCCCGGCCTGACCCGTGCAGGCAACCGCCCGTGACCGGACATACAGAAAAGGCGACTCCCCCGCCCCCGTGGGGGAAGGAGAGCCGCCTTTTGCCGCAGGTTCAGCCCCGTAAGGGGAGCTGATCAGGCTTTGGCTTCTTCGATCAGGATCTGTTCAATAATGTCCAGCCCTTCATCAAGCAGCGCGTCAGATGCGGTCAGGGGGGTCAGAATGCGGATGGTTGCACCCTGCACGCCGCAAGCCAGCAGAATCAGCCCTTTTTCGCATGCCTTGGCGCAGAGCTTGGAGGCAAAGCCTGCCCGCTGTTCCACACCTGCGTGGCGTTCAAGAGCGTCAAAGGCGATCATGGCGCCCAGACCGCGCGGCATGCTGATGGGCAGCATGTCCGTGCGCTTGTGCCATGCGGTAATGCGTGCCTTCAGGCGTTCGCCCATGGCGTTGGCGCGGTCGAGCAGTTTTTCCTCGTCAATCACGTCCAGCACGGCAAGGGCTGCGGCGCAGGCCAGCGGTGCACCGGCATAGGTGCCGCCCAGCCCGCCGGGGGGCACGCTGTCCATCAGGTCTGCGCGGCCAATCACGCCAGAGAGCGGCATGCCGCCTGCAAGGGATTTGGCAACGGAGATCAGGTCCGGTTCCACGCCGGAGTGCTCAATGCCAAACAGCTTGCCGGTACGGCCAAAGCCGCTCTGCACTTCATCGGCAATCAGTTTAATGCCGTGCTGGTCGCACAGGGCGCGCAGGTGCTTGAGCAGTGCTGTGGGGGCCACACGGAACCCGCCTTCGCCCTGCACGGGTTCAATAATAATGGCGGCCACATTGCTCGGGGCAATATCGGCAGCAAACAGGAAGTGCAGCATTTTCAGGCTGTCTTCCACCGTAATGTCATGGTCGGGGAAGGGGACGTGGTACACTTCGCCCGGCAGCGTGCCAAAAGGTGCCTTGTAGGGCAGTACCTTGCCGGTCATGGCCGAAGCTAGCAGCGTGCGGCCATGGAACCCGCCACAAAAGGCGATCACGCCATTACGGCCGGTAGCGGCACGGGCGATCTTGACCGCGTTTTCGGTTGCTTCCCCACCCGTGGTGAAGAAAATGGTCTTGGCCGGGCCGGAGAAGGGCGCGCGCGCGTTCAGCTTTTCGGCCAGTTCAATGTAGGATTCGTAAGCCGAAACCTGAAACGCCGTGTGTGTAAAGCGTTCGAGCTGCTTTGCCACCGCAGCCATCACCTTGGGGTGGCGGTGGCCCACGTTCAGTACGGCAATACCGCCTGCAAAGTCAACGTAGCGGCGGCCTTCCACATCCCACAGCTCCGCGTTTTCGGCCCGGTCGGCAAAAACGGGGGTGGAGGTGGAAACCCCGCGCGGCACGGCGTTGTTACGGCGGGCCAGCAGGTCTTTGTTGGTGGTGCTCATGTCAGGTTTGGCTCCGGTTGGCGGTCATATGGTCCGGCCCGTGTTTGGGGCGGGACAAACATGTTCGTTCCGTAAGTGGTTTTATTGCACGCGGGGAGGCGCTTTTTTGGTGCGTGGGTGGTGATGAAAAATCAACACCCGATCCTTCGGCGCCAGACCCGTTCTTCTGGCAGTTTACGCCGGAGGGGGCAGGGGGGTGTCCGCCTCCTGCGCAACCTGTTCCATCAGCCATGTGCGGAAGGTGCGCAGGGAGGGTTTTTCCCACATCTGTTCGGAGGCGCGCAGCACGTAGGCCCCCAGCGGTGTGGCCTTGAGCGGGGTTTGTGTGGGCTGCACGCGCACCAGCCGCCCGCTAAGCAGGTCATCACCAAGCAAAAACGGGTTGCCAAGGGCTATACCCTCCCCCGCGCGGGCGGCGGCCAACGTAATATGGGCCTGCCATAACCTGCCTGCGGTGGGGATGGTGGCGGCCTGAACCCCTTGTGCTGCAAACCAGCGCCGCCATTCCGTATCGTCCTCCTCATGCAGCAGGGGGGCGTCCAGCAGGTCTTCGGTTGTGTGGGGCTGGCCGCCAAGGGCCTGAATGCACTGGGGAGATGCGACGGGAAAAACCGGCGGGCGGGCAATGGCCATATGCCGGATGGTGCGTGGTTCTGGTGTTGTGCTGCCATCGCGCACATAGCCGATCTGGGCATGGTTGGTGGATTCCACACCGCTGATGTGGAAGGCCGCACTGGCATCCACCGAGCGGAGCTGCACCTCCATATGCGGGTGCAGTTTGCGAAAGGCGTAAAGCCGGGGCAGTAGCCAGTGGTAGGCAAACCCGTGCACGCAGGTCACGGTCAGGGGGGCTACGCGGTTGCGCATATCTGCCGTGGCCGTGGCCAAACCGTCCAGCAGGGGGGCTATGCGGTCGTAATAGGTCTGGCCTGCCTGGGTGAGCCCGCCAGTGGTCTTGTCGCGCAGGGTGATGCCCAGGGAGAGTTCAAGGTCGCGGATATGGCGGCTGATGGCGGCGTGGTCCACGCGCAGCTCCGTGGCCGCCCGCCGGATGCCACCCGTGCGGGCGAAGGCGACAAAGGCGTTCAGGGCGGACAGGGGGGGAATACGGTAGCGTGGGTCCATGGGTCTGGTGTGCTGGGTCATGTCCGGGGTGGCTGGCCCGCCATTGGAGGGTAAATGGCCCAAAAAGCAAGCACCCGCCCCATGTTTGCCTCTGGCCATGTTGGGGCGGTATGGGGCGCGGGTGGGGTTTTTGCGTTGCAAATCGGTTAAAATATAGGCTATTGCGCAGTTCATTATAGCCAACGGTCCCGCGCAAGCGGAATAAAAGGGAATGCCGTATTCTCCCCTGTGGGAGATCAGTCGGCGACTGCCCCCGCAACTGTAGGCGGAGAGTATCTGGCCCGAGCGGTGTTGTGCATCGCTGCCACTGGTTGCCCCGCAACCGGGAAGGTTGGGCCCGATGCGTTGATCCGCAAGTCAGGAGACCTGCCGTTGCCGCTCATGCCTTGATCGCCGGACGGGGGTGCCGGAGATGGATGCTCGACCATGCTACTTTATCCCTGACGGCCCTTTTTCCCATACGCGCATTTCATTCAACAGCACGCCCCGCTCCGGGGTGGGGAAAACAGGCTTGATTCCATGATTTTTTTACAAAAAACAGCCCGTATGCGCTGGCGTCTGGCGCTTTTGTGCCAGTCCGTAGGTGTCGCTGGTGTGCTTTTGCCCGCAGCCGCATTTGCGCAGAATGCGGAGACGCAGCTGGAGCAGGACCGTCGGCGTCTGGGCAATTCCGGCCCTCTGGTGTCCGAGGTTGACCCTGCCACGGTGCGTGACAGCAT
>NZ_JOPD01000031.1:0-58449 GCF_002153575.1 Acetobacter sp. DsW_54 | reverse complement strand
CCCCCAAGGCGGAGGAACCCTCGCCAGAGGCGGTCAAGACGCCCCCATCCCCCCCGGCGCCGCTCAAGCCGTCTACCAGCGTGGCACCCCCATCCCCCATGACGCAGCAGACGGATACGCTGCCCGACATGGTGGTGCCCTCGCACCTGACGCAGCCCAACAAGGCCAAGAAGAGCGAGCCGGACACACATTCGCTGCTGGAAACGCTGGATACCTTCCGCTCGGACCAGAAGCAGACACACGCCCCCAAGGCGCGGGCCAACCCGCTTGCCGGTGGGGCCCCTAACGGGGGTGGATCACCCGTGGGCAGTAACATTACGGGCAGCCTGAGCGTTGGGCAGCAAAAGGCCATTGGGGCATCCGTCCGCCGTTGCTATTCGGAAGATACGGCGGCCAAGGACTATGCCAGTTTTGTGGCCCATCTGGTTGTAACCGTGGATGCAACGGGCGAGGCACGGATTGTGCAGTTCGCCCCGGAAACACAGGCCCGTATGAGTGCGGATGCGTCTTACCGTGCTCTGGCCGAGCGTGCCCGCGCGGCCGTGTTAAGCCCCACATGCGCCAAACTGCCGATTCCCAAGGAGCTTCTTGGGCAGCCCCGGCAACTCAAATTTGTCTTCAGGCCTTAAAAGCAGGCCACACGGAGGAAAACACATGCTGATGAGTACCCGGCCTCTTATTTCCGATCAGGAAGCAGATGCTCTGGTGGGCGCGCTGCGCCGCCGTACCCTGCTTGGCGCAAGCGTTGCCGCAGGGGGCATTCTGGCCACTCCGCTGGCTGCTTTTGCCGCCACAGCCGCGCCAGAAGCCGAAATTACGGTGGATCAGGCCCGCACGGCTCCTATCCCCATTATCATCCCCGATTTTGGGGGCGGTCTTGGCCAGCAGATGGCCGAAGTACTGACCAACGACCTGAACAACACGGGCCTGTTCAAGGTTATTCCCGGCTCGTCCACTGCCGCCAAACCCGACTTTGCCACCGCCAAGGGCCTTGGCGCGCATGCGCAGGTTACGGGGAGCGTTACGGGGAGTGGCGCATCCGTGCGGGTGGAAATCCGGCTGTGGGATGTGCTGAGCCAGCAGCAGATTCAGGGTACGGCCTACACAACATCTTCCGCCAACTGGCGGCGTATCGCCCATATTGTGGGCGATGTGATTTACGAGCGGATGCTGGGTGAAAAAGGGTATTTTGATACCCGTATCGCCTTTATTTCCCGTTCTGGTCCACGTGGGCACCAGCGCACACGGCTGGCCATTATGGACCAGGATGGCGCCAATGCCCGCATGCTCACGGCCGGGAACTGGCTGACGCTGACGCCCCGCTTCAGCCCCGCCAAGGATCAGGTCGCCTTCATGTCCTACGCCAATAACCGGCCGCGGGTGTATCTGTTCGACCTCAACACAGGTCGGCAGCAGATTCTGGGTGATTTTCAGGGGATTTCGTTCGCGCCGCGCTTCTCGCCCGATGGGCGTTCGGTCCTGCTGTCCGTCACCCGTAATGGTGGGTCGGACCTGTATTCGGTCGATCTGGCCTCGGGCGCGCGCAGGCAGCTTACGGCTTCGGGCGCGATTGACACCAGCCCGTGCTACAGCCCGGACAGCTCGCAGATTGTTTTCAACTCCGACCGGGGCGGCAGCCCGCAGCTGTACATCATGCCTGCAGGCGGGGGGAACGCGCAGCGCATTTCCTACGGGCAGGGCACTTATGGCTCCCCCGTATGGTCCCCCCGTGGAGACCTGATCGCCTTTACCCGCATTGCCGGGGGCATGTTCTCCCTTGGGGTCATGCAGCCTGATGGCACGGGTGAGCGGATCATGACCGAAGGCTTTACGGTGGAAAGCCCGAGCTTCTGCCCCAACGGGCGCGTGCTGGCCTATTGCCGCCAGAGCCGCGCCGGCGCGGGTGGGAGCGGATTCAGTTCCATTATCGGCATGGTCGATATTACGGGCTTTAACGACCGCGTTATTCCGACGCCAGAAGGGGCATCCGACCCGGCATGGTCCCCCCTGAACGGGTGAAGGATTATTCTCCCGCTCGGCTTTGGGGCGGGAGAAGTTTTCATAATTCCGCCCTAATTTTCTTTATAATTTCGTAATTTAGGGTTATTGTGCTTGGGGCCGGGGTGTGTTGTTTGGGTATCAGTCAAGGTATGGCTGGTATGAGAAACAGAGAACATGCTTGACCGGCCGCATAAGCTATGGCTTACGGCGGAATGGTCTCCAAAATTCGTCGGCTCTTCGAAGGGTTCGGAGGGGAGCAGAAGAATACGCGGAGATACAAGGTTATTAACTTCTTTTTCTCCGAATAGCCCTAAGGCTAATTCTCAGGATCCGACACATGAGACTGAAAGTTGTTGCTGCGCTTGGTATGGTTGCTCTTCTGTCAGCCTGTGCGCACGAAAATGCAAACACGGGTGCTTCCACCGGCGCGGCTGTTCAGCCGTCTGGCCCGGTGCCGGGCAGCGAAGCTGATCTGGTCGCCAACGTGGGGGACCGCGTATTCTATGACCTGAACAAGAGCGGCCTGAGCGCAGACGCCAAGACCACCCTGCAGAAGCAGGCTGACTGGCTTGCAAAGTATCCGCAGGTGAACGTTGAAGTTGCAGGCAACTGCGATGACCGCGGCACCGAAGAATACAACATTGCTCTGGGTCAGCGCCGTGCAAACGCCGCTCGTGACTATCTGGTGGCAAAAGGCGTGACCTCTTCGCGCATCTCCACCATCTCCTACGGTAAAGACCGCCCCACCGCTCTGGGCGACACCGAAGAAGCATGGGCACAGAACCGTAACGCCATTACGGCTGTGAAGTAAGATTTTCAGACATTATCTGAAATCTGACTGATTAAACGGAACAGGCCGGGCCCCAAAGCCCGGCCTGTTTTGTATTTCGTGTCTTGTTTTGCGGGACGGAATGATGGAATCCTTGCCCGTTTCTTATCGATGGGGTGAGGTTTTCAATGAAGTCCCGGGTTAAAGCAGTACGCGTTGTTCGCCATGGTCTGGTGCTTTCGGGCTTGGTGGCCGTGCTTATGGGCACAACCAGCCCCATGGGCCATGCACAGGATGTTACCAGCCGGGAAGGCATTGCCCTTCAGGACCAGATTCTTGCCCTCAAGCAGGCCATGAGCCAGATGCAGGCCTCCCAGAGCGAGGGCGGGGCACTTCCCCCCCCATCTGCCTCTGCGGGTGGGTCATCGGCTGTGAATGGGGATCTGGTCTCCCAGCTGCTGGAGCGGGTCAGCACGCTGGAACAGCAGCAGCGCGACATGCGTGGCGAAATTGACCAGTTGACCAATGACCTCCAGCAAAAAACAGCAGCCCTGTCCAAGCAGGTGGCGGATAGCCAGTTTGCCGCGCAGGCTGGGGCAGGGGGCAGTGCAGCCCCGGCAGCCGCAGCCTCTGCAGAGCCTGCGGCACGCCCCACTACGCCCGATGCCCTGCTGAGCGCGGGCAAGGCGGCCCTGCAAAAGCGGGATTACGATACCGCGCATGACAATGCCGAGGCCGCCCTTAAAAGTGCCAAAGGGGCATTCAAGGTGGATGCGCAGTTCCTGCTGGCCCAGTCCCTTGCCGGGCAAAAGCAGTATCGGCAGTCTGCCGTGGCGTATTACGATGCGTATCGTCAGTCACCCAAAAGCGCTCGGGCCCCTGATGCCCTGCTGGGTGTAACGGCCTCGCTTCTGGCGCTGGGGGACAAAAAATCCGCGTGTGAAGCACTGGGCAAGCTGAATAACGAGTTCCCATCCCCCGCACCCCGCGTGGCCCATGCGGCGGAAATATACGGGCGTAAGGGTGGCTGTAACTAATGCTCCAGCACGTACCCTCGGGTTATCGGGGGTAGGGGGATTGCCGGTCCGGTTTGAACAGCGCCCGGTTTTTTCTGACCAGCCGGTTCCGCCGCAATGGTTTGTGGCATTGCTGGACACCCTTGGCCCGTGGGGTGCGGATGCACCGGGGAGCCCCCCGGTTGCACTGGCTGTTTCTGGTGGGGGGGACAGTCTGGCGCTAGCATGGCTGGCCCGGCACTGGCGGCGCAATCTGCTGGCCCTTGTGGTGGACCACGGGTTACGCCCCGAATCCGGGGCAGAGGCCCGGCTTACGGTGGAGCGCCTGCACGCCATGGACGTGCCCGCCCGCCTGATAACCCTGACCGACCTGACCAAAGGCCCTGCCATGGCCGCACGGGCGCGCAAGGCCCGCTATGCCCGCATGGTGCAGGCCTGCCAGCAGGCTGGCTGTGTGGACTTACTCCTTGGCCATCAGGCGGATGATCAGGCCGAAACCGCATGGATGCGTTCCAACGCGGGGAGCGGGCCGGATGGGCTGGCAGCCATGGGCTGGATCAGCCACACGCCGGATGTGCGGCTGGTAAGGCCATTACTGGGCGTTTCCCGCGTGGCCTTGCGCCAGACATTGCGTGCGGCCGGGCTGGCCTGGGTGGATGACCCGTCTAATCAGGACCTGCGTGCCGAGCGTGTGCGGGTCCGCTTTGCCTTGCAGGAAAATGGCCTGTCCGAGCAGTTCTGGTGCCTTGCCATGGATGCAGGCGCGCAGCGCATGGCGCGTGAGAGGGTGCAGGCCATGGCACTGGCGCAGACCTGCGCATTTTACCCCCATGGCTGGGTTGGGCTTGGGCAAAACCTGCCCGAAGCGGCTACTTTGTCGGGGCTGATCCGCACGGTTGGTGCGCAGCAGTACCCCCCTGCACCGGCTGCCGTAGCGCGGCTGTACAAAAACGGGGGAGCGGGCACACTGGCTGGCACCCAGCTTGCCAGCTGGCGCGATGAGTGGTTTCTCATCCGGGAGCTCGCTGGTGTGAGCGCGCCGGTAGCGGCTAGCCCCGGCGTTGTATGGGATGGCCGCTTTGTGCTGCGCGCCCCTTCTGCCCTGCTGCGTTGCGGAGTATATGTGGGGGCTGCCGGTTACGGGCTGGCGCGCAAGGTCCGTGCCGGGTGGCCAGCCCTGTTCTGTGCCGGGCTGCCCGCCTTGTGGTGGCAGGGGCAGCGGGTTGCGGTGCCGCATCTGGGGTGGTGCAGCACGGCAGACTGGGCAGATGTTTTTTTTGAGTTCAGACCGCCTGTTCCCGTAACCGGAATGGGTGTGTACGGGTGCAAAAAAGTACACAACAAGGACTATGTGGGGCCTGTGGGCTAGGAAAACGGTTCAGGCATCCCATTTATAAGAGCAAAGGTTGCTTTTTTCCCCGGGCGCCGGGCAAGATGGCAGGACACTCCGGCGCTTTACGCACTAGAAGTATGGACACTCGGGCAAGATGAACAATTTAGGTCGCAATCTGGCGCTTTGGGTCAGCATTATCCTGCTACTGCTGTTACTGGTGAACATGTTCCAGCCGGGCACGGCGCAGCATGCCGCCCAGCAACTGGCATATTCCGATTTTGTGGCCGATATTGATTCGGGGCATGTCCGGTCTGTTGTCATGCAGAACCACAATATTTCCGGCACGCTGACCGACGGCACCGCGTTTGAGACCTATGCCCCCATGGACCCCTCCCTTGTCTCGCGCATGGTGGGTAAAGGGGTGGAGGTTGTAGCCAAGCCACTGGAGCAGGATGGTAGCCCGCTGCTGCGCTACTTCCTGAACTCCCTGCCCATTATCCTGCTGGTCGCGGCATGGCTGTTCATGATGCGGCAGATGCAGGGTGCGGGTGGTCGTGGTGCTATGGGCTTTGGCAAGTCCCGCGCCAAGATGCTGACCGAAAAGCATGGCCGCGTAACGTTTGAAGACGTGGCCGGCATTGATGAAGCCAAGGGCGAGTTGCAGGAAATTGTGGATTTCCTCAAGGACCCGCAGAAGTTCACGCGGCTGGGCGGCAAAATCCCCAAAGGTGTGCTGCTGGTTGGCCCCCCCGGCACGGGTAAGACCCTGCTGGCCCGCGCCATTGCGGGTGAGGCCAATGTGCCCTTCTTCACCATCTCCGGCTCCGACTTTGTGGAAATGTTTGTCGGTGTTGGCGCATCGCGTGTGCGGGATATGTTCGAACAGGGCAAAAAATCCGCACCGTGCATTATCTTCATTGACGAAATCGACGCCGTGGGCCGCCATCGTGGTGCGGGCATGGGCGGCGGTAATGATGAGCGCGAACAGACCCTGAACCAGATGCTGGTGGAAATGGATGGGTTTGAAAGCAATGAGGGCGTGATCCTGATTGCCGCCACCAACCGCCCCGACGTGCTGGACCCCGCATTGCTGCGCCCCGGCCGGTTTGACCGGCAGGTGGTGGTACCCAACCCCGACGTAAGCGGGCGTGAAAAAATCCTGCGGGTGCATATGCGCAAGGTGCCGCTGGCGTCCGACGTGGACCCGCGCATTATTGCCCGTGGTACCCCCGGCTTTTCCGGTGCGGATCTGGCCAATCTGGTCAATGAGGCCGCACTGTCCGCTGCCCGCCTTGGGCGCCGCACGGTGTCCATGCGCGAGTTTGAAGACGCCAAGGACAAGGTGCTGATGGGCGTTGAACGTCGCTCGCTGGTGATGAGCGAGGACGAGAAAAAACGCACCGCCTACCATGAGGCCGGGCACGCCATTACCGCCGTGCTGGTGCCCGAGAGCGAGCCCATTCACAAGGCGACCATTATCCCGCGTGGGCGTGCCCTTGGCATGGTCATGCGTCTGCCCGAGGACGACCGTCTCTCCATGAGCAAGATGAACGCCATTGCCCACCTTGTGGTGGCCATGGGCGGGCGTGTTGCCGAGGAAGTGGTTTACGGCAAGGACAACATCTGCAACGGCGCAATGGGGGACATTAAAATGGCCACCCGTGTTGCCCGCAGCATGGTGACCGAATGGGGCATGAGCGACAAGCTGGGCATGATCGCCTATGCGGATGAAGATCAGGGCAACAGCTTCTTTGGGGCTGCCCGCAATTTTTCTGAACAGACGGCGCGCGATATTGATGTTGAAGTCAAACGCCTGATTGATGAAGCCTACGTGCAGGCCCGCAACTACCTGCATGACCATGTGGACGAGCTGCACCGTCTGGCCGAAGCCCTGCTGGAATACGAAACCCTGACAGGTGAGGAAATCCGCCAGATCATGCGCGGCCAGCCGATTGAACGGCCGGAAGAAGCAGATGATGGCCCGGTTAACCGCCGCGCCTCCGTGCCGCAGGTTACGGGGGAAGCGCCAGCCCCCACCCCGGCGGAAGATGGCGGCGCTGTTCCCGCCCCCCAGGCCGGTTAATGGCAGGGTGCGGCAGTAAACGGATATGAAGCAGAAGAGGCGGCACCCGGTGCCGCCTCTTTTGTATGGTGGGGACAGTAAAAAAGGATAAGGCGATGTGGCACAGGCTGGTTGAACCCATGGGGTTCCTGTTTGGACCAATGGCGCAGGAGGCCATACGGCAAGGCGTGGCCCTGCCATTCCAGAACAGTACTGCCGCGTTTACAGCCGTTTTGCTGATTGAAGGGGATAGCGCTTCTGGCCCCGTGCCTGTGGGCGCTGTACCGCATGCGTGGCTACCTGTGATGCAGCGCCTTGTTTCCCCCGTGCCCGATGCCGGGTTGCCTGCGGGGCCGCTGGTTATGGGAATCCTGAATACAACACCAGACAGCTTTAGCTGTGCAGGCCAGCACTACCATGCAGGTTCTGCCCTACAGGCGGCCGAACAGATGGTGCGTGATGGGGCCGGTGTGCTCGACATTGGGGGTGAAAGCACACGCCCCGGTGCCGCTGTTGTCTCCCCCCAGCAGGAGTGGGAGCGGGTTGGCCCGGTGCTGGAGGGGCTGCGCCAGAGCATGCCCGATGTGCCGCTCTCGGTCGATACGCGGAACAGTCTGGTTATGGAGCGTGCACTGGCTGCGGGTGCGCGCGTGATCAATGATGTTTCCGCCCTTGGGCACGACCCGGCTGCCCTGCCTTTGCTGGCAAAGCAGCAGTGTGGCGTTGTGCTCATGCACATGCGCGGCACCCCCCAGACCATGGAGCAACACACCCATTATACCGATGTGGCCTGCGATGTAGTGCGGGAACTGGGGCAGAGGGTGGAGGCCGCGGTGGAAGCGGGCATTGCCCGTGAGCGGCTGATGGTGGACCCGGGGTTTGGCTTTGCCAAAACGCAGGAGCAGAATGTTGTTCTGCTGCGCCGTATTCTGCTGCTGGCCAATCTGGGGTGCCGTGTGGTGTGTGCTCTCTCGCGCAAACGCATGATTGGTACGCTAACAGGTGTGGCAGACCCCGCCTTGCGTGATAGCGGCACGGTGGCGGCCTCCCTTATGGCCATGCCCTTTGGTAACCCGTTGCTGCGGGTGCACGCTGTGGCCAGCATGGCGCAGGGGGTTCGGATCTGGCAGGGGGTGCAGGGTGGGTAAGCATGGTGCGCCAAAAATGTTTTTTGTGGCCTGAACACGGTTTCTTCCAACCCAAAACCGTTTTAGGAAAGAGCAGCAGGACAGGACAGAAGTTTCCGCCAGCAACGGCCAGAGTATTCAGGTCCATTGCCGATTGCGGAATGGAATGAGTATTATGAAGCGATTTTTTGGAACAGACGGTATTCGCGGCACTGCCAATGTTGCGCCCATGACGGTGGAAATTGCCCAGAAGCTGGGGCAGGCGGCGGGGCTGCATTTTCGGCGTGGGGACCACCGGCACTGCGTGCTGCTGGGCAAGGATACCAGATTATCCGGTTATATGATCGAGAGTGCTCTGGTTTCCGGCTTTTTGTCCGCTGGTATGGATGTCACACTGGTTGGGCCGTTGCCCACACCCGCCATTGCCCTGCTGACCCGCTCCCTGCGGGCCGATCTGGGGGTCATGATCTCCGCTTCCCATAATCCGTTTGGTGATAACGGGATCAAACTGTTCGGCCCCGACGGGTTCAAGCTCTCCGATCAGGATGAGCGCACGATTGAAAACCTGATGGTGACCGACCTGCATGCGGATATGGCAGACCCGGCCCAGATCGGCCGCGCCTCACGCCTGAATGATGCCGCAGGCCGGTATATTGAAAGTGCTAAATCCTCCTTCCCCCGCAAGTTGCGGCTGGACGGCATGAAAATCGTGATCGACTGCGCCAATGGCTCGGCCTACCGGGTTGCCCCCACAGCACTGTGGGAGCTGGGGGCGGAGGTTATTCGCATCGGGTGTGAGCCTAATGGTGTGAATATTAACGAACAGTGTGGCTCCACCCACCCCGAGGCGCTGTGCAAGGCCGTGGTGCAGCATGGTGCACATATTGGTATTGCTCTGGACGGGGATGCCGACCGTGTGCTGATCGCGGATGAAACCGGGCGTCTGATTGATGGGGACCAGATTCTGGCCCTTATCGCCCGCTCATGGACAGCGGAAGGGCGTCTGGTGGGCAATGCCGTGGTGGCCACGGTTATGTCCAACATGGGGCTTGAACGGTTTTTGGAAAAAATGGGCGTGGGCCTTGAACGTACCGCCGTAGGCGACCGCCATGTGGTTGAACGCATGCGGGAGCGTGGGGTGAATGTGGGGGGCGAGCAGTCGGGCCATATGGTGCTGACCGACTTTGCCACAACGGGTGATGGCCTGATTGCCGCCTTGCAGATTCTGGCCGTTCTGGTCGAATCCGGACGCCCGGCGAGCGAGGTCTGCCGTCTTTTCCAGCCCTTCCCGCAAAAGCTGCGTAATGTCCGTTACGCTGGAGCCTGCCCGCTGGATACGGATGAAGTGCGTGAACGCCAGCATGAGGTGGAACGTATATTGGCCGGTCAGGGCCGCCTGCTGTTACGCCGTAGCGGTACGGAACCGCTGGTGCGTGTTATGGCCGAGGCGGAAGATGCCGCCCTTGTGGATGAGGCCGTAAGCAAAATGTGCGCTGTGCTGGAAAAAGCAACCCAGCCAGCCTGAAGCCGGAAAGCCCCTCTGCATGACCCACCCCGCCCCCCAGCGCCCGAGAGTTCTGTCCATAGCAGGGAGTGACTCTGGCGGAGGGGCGGGTATTCAGGCCGACATCAAAACCATTACGGCGCTGGGTGGGTATGCCATGACCGCCCTAACCGCCCTGACGGCCCAGAACACACAGGGCGTGCAGGATATTCTGCCTGTGCCGCCACAGTTTATTCGCGACCAGATCCGCTGTGTTGTGGATGATCTGGGGGTGGATGCCATTAAAACCGGCATGCTGGGGGGTGTTGTGCAAACGCAGGCCGTGGCGGCAGAAATTGCCCGGACTCGCGACAATACCCCTGATCTTGTTGTTGTGGTGGACCCGGTCATGGTGGCCAAGGGGGGCGCTGCCCTGCTGGCGGAGGATGCTCTGGCCTGCCTGCGTACAACGCTCTTGCCCCTTGCAACCCTGATTACCCCCAACCTGCCTGAGGCGGAAAAGCTGACAGGGCTTACCATTCATACGGTGGAGGATATGAAGGCCGCAGCCCTATGGCTGCACCAGCATACGGGGGCGGCGATTCTGCTCAAAGGCGGGCATCTGGCGGGGGAAGCGTTGGTGGATGTGCTGCTGGATGGGGCGGGAACGCGCGAGTTTGTGGGGCAGCGTATTGCAACCCGGCACACCCATGGCACGGGCTGTACGCTGGCCAGCGCGCTGGCAACAATACTGGCGCAGGGACTCGCCATGCCAGATGCGGTCCGGCAGTCCTGCCAGTATGTGCATGATGCTATTGAGCAGGCCCCCGAACTTGGCAGGGGGGCGGGGCCATTATGGCATGCCCATGCCTGGTACCCTGCAACCCGGTCCTGAAGAATGCTGGCTCCCTATGGGAACATCCAGTGTGGAGCAGGTGGTTTATTAGTCCCCAACAGCCTGTAGCAGAGCAGGCTCGGGCAGCACAGGCCGGTGTGCAAGGGGGGCCATCAAGGGGGTGGGAACAGGCTGTGTCTGTGCCTGCGGGTCATGCAGAATGTACCCGCGGCCCCATACGGTGGAAATAAGGTCTTCCGCACCCACGGTCTGGAGTTTTTTGCGCAGTTTGCAAATAAAGACGTCTATAATCTTGATGTCTGGTTCATCCCGGCCACCGTATAAGTGGTTGAGGAATGTTTCCTTGGTCTGGGCAATGCCCTTGCGCAGCACCAGCAGTTCCAGAATGGCAAATTCCTTGCCGGTCAGGTGGATGGGGCGGTTGCCGACTGTAACCGTGTGGTTGTTCAGGTTCAGGGTCAGCGCGCCAACCTGGGCAACCGGGTGGGCGTATCCGTTGGAGCGGCGCAGAATGGCCTGTGTGCGGGCAATCAGTTCAGCGGATTCAAACGGTTCGGCCAGATAATCATCAGCCCCCAGTGTAAAGGCCCGTATCTTGGCGTCTGGCGTATCAACGTTGGAAAGAATGATAACGGGTGTTGTGATCTTGAGCGTGCGCAGGGTGTTGAGAATGGTGTACCCGTCCATGTCCGCCAGGGTCATGGTAATAATGGCAAGCCCATAATCGTAATTTCGCAGCAATTCTATGGTGTTTTGGCCAGAGCGGGCCAGATCCGCCGCAAAACCTGCTTTTTTCAGGGCGGAAAGAATGGCCCGGCTGGAGGTAAATTTGTCCTCGGCAAATAGAATGCGCATGACTGGCCTCACATAGCTGCAGGTATGGGGTGATACACCTTGAGGTTGTATTGGCTCGCTCTGATGATACTTTTACGTGTTTTTCTGAAAAAATAAACACAAATTCATATTATTTTTATTATTTCGATAATAACAGATATGTGACTGGCGTATAGCTTGACCCGACATATCGGAAAAAAAACATAGCGTTCTTTGGAACAGACTATACGGGCAAAAAGTTCCCTATGGGATAAATAATAAAGTATTATAAAGTAATTTTTTTGCGAACAATAAATAGTCATGTTGAGTGTATTTATTATTTCCTAACAAAATCTGTGTTTATAAAAAGTTTACAAATTCAGTGCTTCACTCTTCCCGCTTCCGGCTTGATATGGAAAAGGTCAGTCTTGGACCCGATGCATAGGGCACGCGCCCACCACGGAGCAGGAGCAGGAATCGGTCATGTTGCTGAAAACCGAAGCCGATACGGCACAACTGGCCAGAACTCTGGCAGGCCTTGCCCGTGCGGGGGATGCCATTTTGCTCTCTGGTCCGCTGGGGGCGGGCAAAAGCGTGTTCGCACGCGCGTTTTTGCGTAACTTCTGCGCCGCACCGGATATGGAGGTGCCAAGCCCCACCTATACGCTGGTGCAGGCCTACGACTCCCCCACAGCCACGGCCTACCATTTTGACCTGTGGCGTCTGGGCAGTGTGGAGGAGCTGGACGAACTGGGGTGGGATGATGCGTGCGAGGGCGTCATGCTGGTGGAATGGCCCGAACGGCTGGAGGACATGACCCCCCCCGATGCGCTGCACATCACCCTTATGGTCGGAGCGGATGGAAACCGCCGTGTCACTCTGGCTGGCTGGGCGGACCGCCTTCCCCCGCAACCGGCCACACTGCTGGAGCCCGGGGTATGAAGCTCGCAACCATTCCAGCACATCTGCCTTTTTTGGACCATCTGGCGGCGCGCTGGATAGAGGCCGCCGGGCATGACCCGGAGGCCATGGGCGAGGGGACCATTGTGCTCCCCGGCCGCCGGGCCGCGCGCGCGTTAACCGAGGCCTTTCTGCGGCGTATGGATGGGCGCAGCATGCTCCTGCCCCGCATCATGCCCATAGGCGCTCTGGACGAGACCGAACTGGGCCTGTCCGCCTGTGGTGGGGCAGAGGCGCTGGCGCTCCCCCCCGCCGTACCAGCCATGACCCGCCTGGCCGTGCTGACACTGTTTGTTTTAAAGGCGGATAACGCCTTTGGTACCCGCCCCACGCTGGATCAGGCATGGCCGCTGGCCCGCGCTCTGGCTGAACTGATGGACGAGGCGGAATGGGCTGGCGTCAACCTGCTCGAGCGCCTGCCCGATGCCGTGCAGGAGGATTACGCCCAGCACTGGCAGACCATTCTGGGTTTTCTGAACATTGTTACCGCACAATGGCCTGTGTGGTTGCAGGAGCAGGGGCTGATCAACCCCGTGGCCCGGCAGGTGGCCCTTCTGGGCGCACAGGCGCGGTTGTGGCGGAACATGGGGGAGCAGGGTTACACCGCTCCGCTCTGGGCGGCCGGGTTTACGCATGCCATGGCCCCCACGGCCAATGCGCTTCAGGCTATTCTGTCCTGTCCGGGGGGCAGGGTCGTATTGCCGGGGCTGGATACGCTCATGCCCGAGGAGGTGTTTGCCGCCCTGCCAGATAGCCACCCGCAGGCGGGCATGAGCCACCTGCTCGCGGCATTGCAGGCCCGGCGGGAGGATGTGCAGGTCTGGAACGCGCAAGGGGGTGAGCCTGAACGCGCGGCCGTGCTCTCCCGCGTGATGCTGCCTGCCGCAGCATTGGATGACTGGGCAAAGCCCGGCCCGGTCGCACTGGCCCATGTCAGCCGGTTTGAGGCCGCAGACCAGCAGGAAGAGGCCGTGGCCATCAGCATGGTCATGCGTAACGCCATCGAGCAGCCCGGCCACCGCGTGGCCCTTGTCACGCCCGACCGTGGGCTGGCGGCCCGGGTGGCCACAGAGCTGGAGCGATGGGGCATTCTGGCCGATGACAGCGCAGGCGCCACACTGGCGGATACGCCCCCCGCCGTGCTGCTGCGGCTGGTGGCGCAGATGGTGGATAGCCAGTTTGCGCCTGTTGCTCTTTTATCCGTGCTCAAGCACCCGCTGGTGGCGTGTGGTCTGGCTCCGGGCGTCTGCCGTGCCTCGGCCCGCCTGCTCGATCGTGTGGTGCTGCGTGGTCCTTCTCCCGCTCCGGGGTTTGCGGGGCTTTGCGCCGCCGTAAGGGATAGGCTGGAACCAAAGCGCGAAAAAGACCGCCAGCGCATGACGCAGGGCGAGAGCGCGGACCGCCCCTTTGGCCCCGAACCCCTGCCGGCCTTTATGGAGCGTCTGGCCCATTGTCTGGCCCCTGTTCTGGGCTGGGAGCAGGCCGAAGGTGCGGTGCTGGCCGGGGGGGAGGGGGCGCGGCATCAGGCCAGCGTGCCCGACCTGCTCGAAGCCCTGATTGCCACGGTGGAACGCCTTGCCAGCACGGAGGAAGAACCCGCCGCCGCCCGGTTGTGGAAAGGGGAGGACGGCAGCCTGCTGGCCTCCCGGCTGAGCGAGCTTATGCTGGCAACCGCCCTGCTGCCCCCCCAGCCGCCCGCCGTGCTGGATGGGTTGCTTACGGCGGTTCTGGCGCAGGAGCGTGTTGCCACCCGCCGGGGCAACAACCCGCAGGCCCTGCATCCGCGGGTGCTGATCTGGGGCCTGTTTGAAGCGCGCCTGCAAACGGCGGAAACCGTTATACTGGGTGGTCTGTCCGAAGGGGTGTGGCCCCCCGCCCCCGATGCCGGGCCGTGGATGAGCCGCCCCATGCGCAAGCGGGTTGGCCTGCCCCCGCCCGAGCAGGCCGTGGGGCAGGCGGCACACGACTTTTTTGCCATGGCAGCCGCGGCGGAACAGGTTGTTCTGTCCTCCGCCCGCAGGCGTGATGGTGCACCTGTGGTGCCTGCGCGCTGGTTAACCCGGCTGGATGCTTTTCTGGCTGGCTGGGGGGGCAGTGTGCCCGAGCACCCGGTTCTGTCCTGGCTTGCACGGCTGGACCAGCCGCAGGGGCCGGCATTGCCAGTGGCCCCACCCCGGCCCACGCCGGATGTTTCCCTGCGCCCCCGCCGCCTGAGCGTGACGGAAATAGAAACATGGATGCGCGACCCTTACGCCATTTACGCCCGGCACATCCTGCGGCTTGAGCCTTTGCCCGAGCTGGAGGAAGGGGCCGATGCCTCCGATTACGGCATGATCGTGCATGACGCGCTGGAACGCTGGGTTAAAACCCACGGCGTGGACTGGCCGGTAGATGCCCAGCGCAAGCTGGCGGAGGTGTTCAAAACCTGCCTGGCCGAACAGGCCCTGCGCCCGGCTTTGCAGGCATGGTGGGCACCCCGGCTGGAGCGCATTGCCGCATGGGTTGCACATGCGGAGCAGCAGCGCCGTGCCACCCACGGTGTGCCGCAGGCTATTCTGACCGAAATTGCAGGCAGCGTGCTGGTCCCCGATGCTCCGGGGGGGCCGTTCCGCCTTGTCGGGCGGGCAGACCGGGTGGAACTGGGTGCGCAGGGGCGTGTGATTGTGCAGGACTACAAAACCGGCATGCTGCCAGCCATGCGCGATGTTCTGTCCGGCTGGAGCCCGCAACTACCGCTGGAGGCCGCCATGCTGCTGCGCGGTGGCTTTGCCGATGCTCCCAATGTGGCCGACATTGCCGGGCTGATCTACTGGCGTCTGACTGGCGGGGCCGAACCGGGGGAGGAGGTGGCCGTATCCTCCAAGGAGCACGACAATCTGACTGATCTGGCCGAACAGACATGGCAGCGCCTGCTGGCGCGCATTGCCGCGTACGACCAGCCTACACAACCCTACCTCTCCCACCCCCATCCGGGGCAGGAACCACGCTTTGCCGATTATGCCCGTCTGGCCCGTGTGCCGGAATGGAATACCGGCCGTATGGAGACCGAAGCATGACCTACCATACGGCTCAGGGCGCGCTGGATGCCGCCATTGCGCAGGCCAACCAGCAGCAGGCCATGGCGTCCGACCCCACGGCATCGGTTTTTGTGTCCGCTTCTGCAGGGAGTGGTAAAACCAAACTGCTGATAGACCGCCTGCTCCGGCTGATGCTGCCACGGGTGGAAGTGGGGGGTGACGTTGTACCCGGCAGCGACCCTGCGCGCATTCTGTGCCTGACCTTTACCAAGGCTGCCGCAGCGGAAATGGCCATTCGCCTGCAAACCCGCCTTGGCCGGTGGGTGACCCTGCCGGATGACCGGCTGAATGCGGAACTGGCCGCTCTGGCCGTGCCCTGCACCCAGCAGACCCGGCGCAAGGCACGCGCCCTGTTTGCGGAGGTGCTGGACCTGCCCGGTGGCATGCGTATTGGCACCATTCATGCCTTCTGCCAGTCGCTCCTGCGGCGCTTTCCGCTGGAAGCCGCCATGAACCCGCATTTTACGGTCATGGAGGAAACAGACGCGGCTCTGGCGTTGCAGGGCTGTGTGGAGAGTGTTCTGGGCGGGCAGCCCGCCAGCACGGTGGCTCCGCTGGCCGGGCAGATCGGGCTTGGAGATTTTATTGCTCTTGCGGGCATCTTGCGGCGCAACGAGCACGCACAGGCCGTGCGTGCCCGCGTAAGCGCTCACCCCGAACAGGCGGAAGGTCTCATGTGCCGGGTGCTGGCTTTGCCGGAAACAGCACTCAGGCAGCCCGATGAGGCTTTTCTGCTGGCCGTCTGCACCGGGTTTGCGGCCGAGCCTACCCTGCGCGCGGGCCTGCGGGCCATGGCGGAGGAGGGATCGGCTACAGTCAGGACCAACGCACTCGCCCTGCTGGACTGGCTGGCCCTGCCCCCCACGGAGCGTGCCGCGCAATGGGCGGTATGGCGCAACGGGTTGCTGACCAAGGATGGCAAACTGCGCAGCCGTGGCCTGCTCTCGGCCAAACTGGCAGAAAAATATACCGATCTGGCCGATGCGCTGCAAAAGGAGGCCGAGCGCATACTGGCGGTGGAGGAGGGCATGAATGCCCGCCAATTGGCCCGCCTTGGTGTGGCGCTGCTCAAAATGGCGGCTCCCGTGGCCAGCATGTTTGACCAGCGCAAAGCCATGCAGGGCCAGATGGAGTATGATGACCTGATCCACCGCACACTCCTGCTTCTGCGTGAGCCGGGGGCCGCATGGGTGCTGTACAAGCTCGATGGCGGTATAGACCATCTGCTGCTGGACGAGGTGCAGGATACCTCCCCCCAGCAGTGGCGCATTGCAGGGGACCTGACCGAAGAGTTTTTTGCAGGCGAAGGCGCACACGCGGCGGAGGAAGGCCCCAGAACGGTTTTTGCCGTGGGGGACTACAAACAGTCCATCTACCGTTTTCAAGGCGCGGACCCGGACGAGTTCCGGGCTTGGCGGGCTACATTCAAACAGCGTGCGCAGGCGGCGGACCTGCCCTGGCGGGAGCCGGAACTTACAGTTTCCTTCCGCTCCACAGCGCCGGTCCTGCAACTGGTTGATGCGGTTTTTGCCGACCCACAGGCCGCGCGTGGCGTAGCGGAGGAGCAGGGCCGCCCCCTGCGCCACATTACGGCCCGCCCCGGTCAGGGGGGGCGGGTGGAACTCTGGCCTCTGGCGGAAGCACAGGATGCGCAGGACAGCATAAGCCCGTGGGAACCAGCCGCAGTGAATGCCACCCGGCAGAGCCCACGGCAAAAACTGGCGGATGCGCTGGCCAGCACCATTGCGCGTGAACTGGCAGCCCTCCCCCAGCCGGGGCAAAAACCGCTGACACCGGCGGACGTGCTGGTGCTGGTGCCGCGCCGCTCCTCCTTTGTGCCGCTGCTGGTGCGCGCCCTTAAGGGGCACAACATTCCCGTGGCCACACTGGTGCGCACGGGCCTTGCCGACCAGCTTGCGGTGCAGGACCTTATGGCCCTGTGTGCTGCGCTCCTGCTCCCGCAGGATGATCTGACACTGGCCTGTGTGCTGACCTCCCCGCTGGGTGGCCTGTCCGATGACAGCCTGATGGCCCTTGCCGTAGGGCGCTCCCCCGGTGCCCCCCTGTGGACCATCCTGCGTGAGCGCCATGCGGAGCAGGCGGACTGGACACAGGCCTGGCAGATGCTCAACGCCCTGTTTGGCCGGGTGGATTACCTTACCCCGTATGAACTGCTGTGCGCGGCTCTGGGCCAGCAGGGCGGGCGGGCACGCCTGCTGGCGCGGCTGGGGCCAGAGGCTGCGGAACCAATAGACGAGCTGCTCTCCGCCGCGCTGCGTTATCAGGAGCAGCACCCACCTTCCCTTCAGGGGTTTGTGCATTGGCTCAGACATTCGCAGGAGAGTGTCAAGCGCGAGGCCGAGGCCGGTGGCAATGCCGTGCGGGTCATGACCGCACATGGCTCCAAGGGGTTGCAGGCCCGGCTGGTTATTCTGCCCGATACGGTGGGTCTGCCCCGGTTTGAGGACAGGCTGTTCTGGAGCACGGACAAAAAAACAGGGGTGCAGGTGCCCATTTACGTGCCGCGCAACGCCCTGTCAGTCGGGTTGACCCGCAGCCTGTACGAAACCCTGCGTGAAAAGACGATAGAGGAATACAACCGCCTGCTCTACGTGGCCCTGACCCGCGCGGCGGACAGGCTGATCGTGTGTGGCTGGAAACCCGGCCGCACCGTACCGCCAGAAAGCTGGTACGAGTGCTGCCGCCTTGGTTTTGAGCGCGCAGGTGCCCAGCCGCGCGACTGGAGCGTGGGGGACTGGTCGGGCAAGATTTTGGTGCTGGAGGAGCACGCAGTCCCCGCCAGCCTGTCCGCCCCCGCAGCCCCTGTTGCGTCTGCCGCGCAGGATGCCCCTGTGCTCCCGCCGCTCCCCGGCTGGATGGGGCAGGCCCCACACTGGCGGCCCGGCCTGCCGGAAGCGGAAGGACCACTGGCCCGGCCACTGGCCCCAAGCCGGCCGGATGATACCATGCTTGGCCCGCTCCCCCCCGCGCGTTCCCCGCTGGATGTGGCGGCCATTACCCCGCTCAAGGCGCGGGAGGCGGCCTTGCGCAGGGGGAATCTGGTGCATGCGCTTTTGCAGTTCCTGCCCGACCACCCTGCCAGTGCGCAGGAGCAGCTTGCCACGGACTGGCTGGCCCGCCCGGCATCGGGGTTGTCCACGCCGGAGGCCGCCCGGCTTGCCGCGCAGATTGTGGCAGTGCTGCGTATGCCCGCACTGGTGGACCTGTTTGCCCCCCATGCCCGGGCGGAGCAGCGGCTGGCGGGTATTGCTGGCGGGCAGGTTATTGTGGGGCAGGTGGACCGCATGTGTGTCATGCCTGACCGGGTTATTGTGTGCGATTACAAAAGTGGTCGCCACGCGCCCTCCACGGTGGAGCAGACGCCGGTGCTGTACCTGCGCCAGATGGCGGCGTACCGCGCCCTGCTGCAAGGGTTGTGGCCGGGGCGGGAGGTTGTGTGCGTGCTGGTCTGGACCGAACTGCCCCGTGCCGACCGGCTGCCGGAGCACCTGCTGGACAGGCATGCTCCGCAACCTTGCGCGGGCGTGGCATCTTGACCACGGCGCAGGCCACCTTAAGTGTTAGCTAAGCCCGGTCTGCTGGTGCGCACCCTGTGCAGTGCCCGCAGACCTGTTAACTAGGACAGCATGGGGTGCGCAGGCACCCGGTAGTTAAGGAAAACATGTCATGAGTGAACATACGCTTGCTGTCAGCGATTCCAGCTTTGATGCTGACGTGCTCAAGGCGTCTGGCCTTGTTCTGGTCGATTTCTGGGCCGAATGGTGCGGCCCGTGCAAAATGATCGGCCCGGCACTGGAAGAAATCGGCAAGGACATGCAGGGCAAGGTGACGGTTGCCAAGGTCAATATTGACGACAACCCCGTAACCCCCAACACCTACGGTGTGCGGTCCATCCCCACCCTTATGCTGGTGCGTGATGGCAAGGTTGTGGACACAAAGGTTGGCGCACTGCCCAAAAGCCAGCTCAAGGCATGGGTTGAAGGCGCGCTGTAAGCCACACCCATACGCGCAGGTGGGGCACGTTCAAACGCGTGCCCGCCTGCGTGGATATGGCCACGTTTTTTCATAATCACTTGGCAGATTGGCGCCGCCCGCGTAATGCAACCACGCAGGCGGGCTGGGTCCGCATCGTTAGTCTCGTGCAGTCACAGGGTTCAAAATGAGCTGGATCACCGAATACGTCCGTCCTAAAATCCGCGGTCTTCTGCGCCGTGATGTGCCGGATAACCTGTGGACCACCTGTGATTCGTGCTCCCAGATGGTCCTGACCAAGGAGCTGCGCAAGGCGCAGAATGTCTGCCCCCATTGCGGGCACCACATGCGCGTGCTGGTGAATGACCGGCTGGCATGGACCTTTGATAACGGTGAGTTCACCCGTATTGAACTGCCATTGGCCCCCGTGGACCCGCTCGGCTTCCGGGACCAGAAAAAATATACCGACCGCCTGAAAGATGCACGCGCCAAGAGCCATCTGGACGAGTCCCTTGTTGTCGCGCATGGCACCATTGGCGGGCATAACGCCGTTGTGGGCGTGATGGCGTTCGAGTTCATGGCTGGCACCATGGGGGCCGCCTTTGGTGAGCGGTTTGTGGCTGCTGCCCGTCTGGCCATCCTGCAAAAATCCCCGCTGGTGGTGTTTACCGCTTCCGGTGGTGCGCGCATGCAGGAAGGGGTGCTGAGCCTGATGCAGATGCCCCGCACAACCGTTGCGGTGCAGATGCTGCGTGATGCGGGCCTGCCGTATATTGTGGTGCTGACCAACCCGACAACGGGTGGGGTTACGGCCTCCTTCGCCATGCTGGGGGATGTGCAGATCGGTGAGCCCAATGCCCTGATCGGTTTTGCCGGCCCCCGCGTTATTCAGGACACGGTGCGCGAAAAACTGCCCGAGGGCTTCCAGCGTTCCGAATATCTGGTTGAGCATGGTATGCTCGACATGGTTGTGGCCCGTAAGGATATGCCCGCTACCCTGTCGCGCCTGATCGGCCTGCTTACCCATGCTCCGGCCGATGTTAAGGCTCCCCCGCCCAAGCCCGTTGCAGCACCTGCTGCGGCAGCCGAGTAAGCCCCTCCGTGGGTCAGGTGCAGGCTGGGGAGAGAGCCCCGGTGCCCGAATTTACCGGTCGCACGGGGGAGGTTCTGCAACGGCTGAACCATCTTTACCCCGCGCTGATCGACCTCTCCCTCGGGCGGCTGGAGGCTCTGCTGGCCCGTCTGGGGCACCCGGAGCGCAAGCTGCCGCCGGTTATTCATGTGGCCGGTACCAATGGCAAAGGCAGCACCTGTGCGACCCTGCGCGCCATAGCCGAGGCAACAGGGTGGCGTGTGCATGTCATGACATCCCCGCATCTGGTGGATGTAACCGAGCGGTTCCGTGTGGCAGGCAAGCTGGTCAGCGAAGCTGAACTTGTGGCCACGCTGGAGGAAATCGAACGCATCAACAATGGTGCCCCCATTACCGTGTTCGAGGTGCTGACCGCCGCAGGCTTTATGCTGTTTGCCCGCCACCCGGCGGAACTGGCCATTATTGAGGTCGGCCTTGGTGGGCGGTACGATGCTACCAATGTGCTGGAACACCCCGCAGCCTGTATTGTGACCTCCATCTCGCGCGATCATGAGGCTTTTCTGGGGGATTCTCTGGCAGCAATCGCGGGGGAAAAAGCAGGCATTTTCAAACCCGGTGTGCCAGCGGTTACGGGCTGCCAGCCTGACGAGGTCATGCAGGTTCTACAGGAACAGGCGCAGGCTGTGGGGGCTGTTCTGGCCCGCCGTGGCGTGGAATGGACGATTGCGCCCCAGCCCCCCCAGGGCAATGCGGACAAACCCGCCGGGCTGTGCCTGAACGATGCCAAAGGCACGCTCGCGCTGCCTATGCCCGCCCTGACCGGCCCGTGGCAGATGGAAAACGCCGGTCTGGCGGTGGAGGCTCTGCGCCTGTCCGGGCTGGATGTGCCACAGGCCGCATGGCAGGGTGTGGGGCAGGTGCAATGGCCTGCCCGTATGCAGCGCCTGCACGGCAAACTGGCGGCCATGCTGCCCGCCGGATGGGAATTATGGCTTGACGGAGGGCACAACCCCGGAGCCGGTGCCGCTCTGGCGCAGGAACTGGGCCGCTGGAAGGACCAGCCCCTGCACATACTGGTGGGGATGAAGCAGACCAAGGATGCCTCGGGTTTTCTTGGTCCGATTTTGCCTTATGCGGATGACCTGTGGGCCATTTGTGAGCCCGAGCAGCATCTGGCCCTGCCTGCGCAGGCTATTGTGGACGCATCAGGCGGCAAGGCCCATACCGGCCCCACGCTTGCCCGCGCGCTGAGCGCACTGGCTGCCAATGCGGCAACCAGTCCCCAACCCGCACGCGTACTGATCTGTGGCAGCCTGTATCTGGCGGGTGTGGCGCTCCGGCAGGATGGCTGGGTCATGACATAAGACCTGCCGCTCTGGTGGCAGTGGTTGCCGGGCAGGTAAACGGCACAACAGGTCCGTGGCCTGTGCAGTATAAAAGCGGGGTATATTGCCCACACTGCCATTTGCCGCGCTGCCAGTAGTGGCAAATGCCTGAGTGGTCAGGTGCGAACAGTTTTTTTGCAGGAAAGAATGGTGCCCCCATTCAGATTTGAACTGAAGACCTACCGCTTACAAGGCGGTTGCTCTACCACTGAGCTATAAGGGCACATGCACATATTCTGCGCTAAGGCCGGACTATAAGCGATAAAAGGGTAAGAGCGTCAAGTCCTGTTTTTTGGAATAATCGCGGTTTTTTTGGCCCATACACATATTGCATCGTTTTCGTGGGTGGCGCATCTAGGCGGACATGCCGCACGTTTCCCCAAGCCCCGCTCCCGCCCTGTTTCTGCACGATAGCCAGCGCCGCGCGACCGTGCCGTTCCAGCCGCTCGATCCCGCGCATATCAAGGTCTATTACTGTGGCCCCACGGTGTATGATCTGGCCCATATTGGCAACCTGCGCGCCATGCTTACGGCGGATGTGCTGGTCAGGCTGCTGCGCACGCTCTACCCCCGTGTTACATTCGTGCGCAATATTACCGATGTGGATGACAAGATTACCGCCCGCGCCCGCGCCAATGGGGAAGATATTGGCGCGCTTACCCAGCGCACCACGGCGGAGTTCCATCAGGATCTGGCATCCCTTGGCGTGCTGCCCCCCGACATAGAACCCCGCGCGACCCATAATATTGGCGAGATGCAGGCCATGATCGCCCGGCTGATTGAAAACGGGCACGCATACGCAGCACAGGGGCATGTGCTGTTTTCGGTCGGGTCGTTTCCCTCTTATGGCGCACTTTCCGGCCGTAACCCGGACGAGCTGGAAGCGGGCGCACGTGTGGAAGTGGCACCTTACAAAAAAGCACCGGGTGACTTTGTGCTGTGGAAACCATCAGATGCAGACCAGCCGGGGTGGGATAGCCCGTGGGGCAGGGGGCGTCCGGGGTGGCATATTGAATGCTCGGCCATGTCGCACCGTTATCTGGGCGATAGTTTTGATATTCATGGCGGTGGGTCGGACCTGCTTTTCCCGCATCATGAGAACGAACGCGCGCAAAGCCTGTGCTGCTTCCCGCATAGCCAGTTTGCTAATTACTGGGTGCATAACGCCATGCTTCTGGTGGACGGTGAGAAAATGTCCAAGTCACTGGGCAATTTCCTGACCATCCGCGATGTGCTGGCGCAGGCTCCGGCGGAGGCATTGCGTCTGCTGCTGCTGGGCACGCATTACCGCTCCACCCTGAATTACACGCAGGCCGGGCTGAATGAGGCCCGCAAGACGCTGGACCGGTTCTACCGCGCCCTCTCCAGCGTGCCGGATGTGCCCGCAGCCCCTGTGCCGCAAACCGTACTGGCCGCACTGGAGGAAGACCTGAATACCCCCAAAGCCATTGCCGAACTGCATGTGCTGGCGAACCAGGCCATGGGCGGGGACCGCGAGGCCGCAGGCGCGCTCAAAGCCGGTGGGGCGTTAATGGGTCTGTTGCAGGGGGACCCGGCGCAGTGGTTCCGTGGAGAGTCTTCTGCCGAGGAAGATGCCGCGATTGAAAACCTGATAACGGAGCGGCTGGCCGCCAAAAAAGCGCGGGATTTTGCAAGGGCCGATGCCCTGCGCGACCAGTTGCAGGCACAGGGTATTGTGCTTGAAGATACAAAAGACGGCACAAACTGGAGGCGCGCATGACCGGGCGGGACGGCGGGGCACCGCTGGAGCCTTTGGGCAACACACCTGTTGTTATTCTGGTCAGGCCACAAATGGCTGAGAACATTGGCACCACGGCCCGTGCCATGGCCAATGGTGGCCTGTTCCACCTGCGCCTTGTCAGCCCGCGTGATGGCTGGCCGCAGGATCGGGCATGGCGCACGGCCTCGGGTGCAGACAGGATTCTGGAAGCCGCCACGGTGCATGACAGTGTGGATGACGCCATAGCCGACCTGCACCATGTGTACGCCACCTGCCCCCGGCCACGCCATATTGTAAAAACGGTCATGACCGCGCGTGGCGGTGCGGCGGAACTGCGTGCGGCAACCCAGCGCGGGCTCAAGGTCGGGCTGATGTTCGGCCCCGAACGCGCCGGACTGGATAACGAGGACATGGCACGCGCGGACGCGCTGATCCGTTACCCGCTTAACCCGACCTTCATGTCGCTCAATCTGGCGCAGGCGGTCATGATCATGGCGTATGAATGGTGGATGGCGGCAGACGCAACACCCCCCCGCACGCTCATGACCAACGAGACCCACGTAGCCACCAAAGGTGAGCTTGAGAACTTCATGAGCCATCTTGTGCGTGAGCTGGATGGATGTGGTTTTTTGCGGAACGCGCAAAAACGCCCCGGCATGGTCCGCAACCTGCGGCACTTTTTTACGCGTGGGGAAGTTACAGAGCAGGAACTGCGCACCCTGCATGGTGTTGTGCGCGAACTGGCACACCCCCGCCGGACGGAGGACTGACCACCCCGCAAGGGGGCGGTTGGCCCCTATCCGTCGCAGGTTATGCAGCGGGTAGGGGGGTGTGGGTGCGGCCTGCTGTTACACAGCCCACACCCGGTTACCGCGCAGGTGTTAGTCTGCGGCCAGTGCCATGTGCTGCTGGCTCATGGCGCGGGTTACGTGGTCTTCCACCGCAGCGGTAATCTTGTCTGCCTGTTTGGCAAAAATATGATCCGCTTCGGGGTAAACACGGTAGTCCACTGCAACACCTTTCTGGGTGTTCAGCTTATCAACCAGTTTGTGGATGGCGGGCTCGGGGGCCATGTCATCCTTGCCACCGGCAATCATCAGCCCGCCGCACGGGCAGGGGGCCAGAAAGCCGAAGTCATAATGGGCGGCTGGCGGCGCAATGCTGATCCAGCCGGTAATTTCTGGCCGGCGCATCAGCAGCTGCATGCCCACGAACGCCCCGAACGAATACCCGGCAATCCACAGACCGCTGGCGTTGGGGTTGATCATCTGCATCCAGTCAAGGGCTGCTGCGGCATCGGAAATTTCGCCAATGCCCCCGTCAAACCGCCCTTGCGAGCGGCCAACCCCACGGGAATTGTAGCGCATGACGGAAAAGCCCATGTTCTCGAACGTGCGGTACAGGGCGTATGTAATCCGGTTGTTCATGGTGCCGCCGTGCAGCGGGTGGGGGTGCAGCACGAGGGCAAGCGGGGCGTTGGGCTCGTTTGAGTGGTGATAACGTCCTTCAAGACGTCCATCCGGGCCGGCAAACATAACCTCAGGCATGTAGGTTCCGCTTGATCTGGGAAGGGCGTCCGCGGGCATGACGCTTCCGGGTTTGATAATTGCCCCGGCGGGGAACGATGCCACGTTCCGGGTCGGAGCATGCGGGCAGACCAAAGGCCCGCAAACTTTAACTCTCAGTCAGCCTGTCTCCCTTTTCCGTTTCTGGGGGAAAACGGAAAAAGGAGCGCATTACAGACACATGGTGTCCGTCCCACGACCAGAAAAGGGTGTGCGGCACACTCCGGCGTTGACCTTGCGCAAAACGCAGGCATAATCGTGCGGGCTGTTGTCCGTGAATGCTGCGCATGCGGGAAAACCCGTTTCCAGCCTGCCGTCTCCATTGTGCCCTGTGGTGCTGACCATACGGCACTCTATAGCGGCTTGGGGGCCAGAATTTCCACATAAATCGTGACAATGGCCGTACTGCACGGCCTGCAAAAAGCGCAGTTCTGGTATGGTTACGGGTAGAAAAAAAGCATGAATGATAAAACAGACGATAGGGCAAAGGATTTTCCTCAACCCGTCTATCTGGATGCCAACGCGACCGAACCCCTGCGGCCCCAGGCGCGTGCGGCCATGCTGGAGGCGGCGGACCTTACGGGGAATCCATCTTCCGTGCACCATGCGGGGCGGCGCGCACGCGCCGTGCTGGAGGAGGCGCGCAACACGGTAGCGCACCGGCTTGGTGTGGCTCCGCTCAACTGCGTGTTCACCTCTGGCGGCACGGAGGCCAACGTGCTGGCCATGCACGGGCTTGGGCAGGGGCGGCGTTTTCTGGTTGGTCGCACCGAGCATGATGCCGTGCGCAAGGGTGTGCCCGATGGGGCAGACCGGGCATGGCTGGAGGTGGACAGCCACGGGCAGGTTCGTCTGGACCTGCTGGAGGCAGCCCTGAGTGCGCCGGGTGCTCCCGCCTTTGTCTGCCTCATGCTGGCTAATAACGAAACGGGTGTGCTCCACCCCGTGGCCGAGGTTGCCCGCCTGTGCCGCCAGCATGGTGCACATCTGCATGTGGATGCCGTGCAGGCCGCAGGCCGCATGGCTGTGAATGTGGAAGAGCTGGGGGCGGATAGTCTGGCCTGCTCCGGTCACAAAATGGGTGGGCCAAAAGGGGCTGGTGCCCTGCTGTTGCGCGGCCCAGCCCCAAGGCCACTGGCCCCGGTGTTTGAAGGCGGCGGGCAGGAGCAGGGCCGCAGGGGGGGCACCCAGCCCCTGCCCGCCATAGCAGGTCTTGCCGCAGCGTTGTGTGATGCTCTGGACAACCCGCGTGATCTGGCCCCCCTGCGCAACCGGCTGGAGCAGGCTGCACAGGCCGCAGGAGCTTTGGTGTGTGGCGCAGGGGCTCCACGGCTGGGCAATACAGCATCCCTTGTGCTCCCCGGTCGGCGCGCGCAGGGGCAGCTTATGCGGCTGGACCTGGACGGGCTTTGTGTTTCCGCGGGTTCGGCCTGTTCGTCGGGCAAGGTAGCGTTCTCCCATGTGCTGGAGGCCATGGGGCTGGGGGAACAGGCGGGGCAGGCCATACGCGTGTCCCTGCCATGGAACGTGCGGGAGGCGGATGTGGAGCGGTTTGTGCAAAGTTACGCACGCATGGCGGCCGGGGCTGGTCTGGCTCTGGCGCAATAGGGGGCCGGGTATGGCGGCATTGTATTTTGACCACGCGGCAACCACGCCATGCGACCCGCGCGTGCAGGCGGTTCTGCTGCGCGCTCTGGCGGAGGAAAACGGCAACCCGCATAGCACCACTCATGCCAGCGGCACCCGGGCGGCCCATATGGTGGAACATGCCCGCGCGCAGGTTGCTACCCTGTTGGGGGTAGAGGCGCGCGAGATTGTTTTTACCTCGGGAGCGACCGAGTCCAATAACCTTGCCATCAAGGGAGCGGCACGGCATCTGGCGGCACAGGGCAGCCCGCGCCGCCGGGTTATAACTGTCGCGACCGAGCATAAATGCGTACTGCAAAGTGTGGCGGATCTGGCGCGTGAAGGGTTTGAGCCGGTTGTTCTGCCGGTTAACTCCCTTGGGCAGGTGGAGCCGGAGGTGCTGGCCCGCGCTTTGGCAGAGGCCCCCACGGCTGTTGTATCCATTGCCGCAGCTAATAACGAAACCGGGGTTCTGCAGGACCTTGCCACGCTGGGTGCGCTGGTCGCGCAGGCGGGGGCGCTGCTGCATACCGATCTGGCGCAGGCGGCAGGTAAAATTGCGCTGGACCTGCATGCCCTGCCCGTGGCTCTGGCCTCCATTTCCAGCCATAAGCTGTATGGGCCAAAGGGGGCGGGGGCACTGTTTGTACGCCGCCGCCCGCGTGTGCGCCTGACCCCCCTGTTCTCTGGTGGTGGGCAGGAACGGGGGCTGCGTTCTGGCACCCTGCCGGGCTTTTTGCTGGCAGGGTTTGGGGAAGCCTGCCAGATTGCCAGCATGGATATGGCGCGTGATGGTGCGCATCTGGCCGACGTGCAGGCGGTGTTTCTGGCCCGTCTGGGGCCGCAGTTGCCCGGATGTGTGGTCAATGCGCAGGAGGCTGCGCGCCTGCCGGGTATTTTCAGCCTGCGCCTGCCGCCTGACCTGCGCGCGGCAGAGGTTCTGGCGGTTATGCCCGGGCTTGAGGTTTCCCTTGGTTCGGCCTGCTCTTCGGCCGAACTGGCTCCCTCCTACGTGCTGGAGGCCATGGGGCTGAGCTTTGATGAAGCAGGAAGAAGCTTGCGTCTGTCCCCCGGACGTTTTACCTCCACCGCCGAAGCAGAACGCGCGGCGGACAGTCTGGCACAGGCTGCCCTGCAGGTGCGGGCCACACCCCGGCGGCCCATGCCCGCAGCCTAAGGCCCGGACCATACAGGCCGCCGCCGCCATGATATTTTTTGGCAGGATGAAAACCAATGCCCCAGATGACGTTTGTTGAGCAGGACGGAACAGAACGCACGGTCGATGCCCCGGTTGGCCTGTCCGTGCTGGAAATTGCCCATAAGCACGATGTGGACCTTGAGGGCGCGTGCGAGGGGTCGCTGGCCTGCGCGACCTGCCACGTTGTGGTGGACCCCGCATGGGCAGACCGGCTGGATGCCCCGACCGATGATGAAGAAGACATGCTCGACCTTGCGTTCGGGCTGGAAAAAACCTCGCGCCTTGGCTGCCAGATTGTCATGACCGAAGCCCTTGATGGTCTGGTCGTGCGCCTGCCCAGCAAGGCCTGATAGCAAAAAGGGAAGGAAAGCCCGCCCATGCGTATTCTTGTTGCCATGTCCGGAGGGGTGGATAGTTCCGTGGTGGCTGCCCGCCTTTTGGAAGAAGGGCACGAGGTTGTGGGCGCGACCCTTCAGCTCTACGATTCCAGAGGGGCGGCCAAAAAGGGCGCGTGCTGTGCGGGGCAGGACATCCGCGACGCCCGCGCTGTGGCCGACCGTCTGGGATTCCCGCATTATGTGATTGATGCGGAACGCCGGTTTCAGGATAGCGTGATCGAGCGCTTTGCCGATGCTTATGCGGCGGGGGAAACCCCGGTCCCCTGTGTTGCGTGCAATCAGGGCGTCAAGTTTACCGACCTGCTGGGACTGGCGAAGGAAATCGGGGCCGATGCCATGGCCACCGGCCATTACGTTCGCCGTGTGGAAGGCCCGCAGGGTGCGGAACTGCACCGCCCGGTGGACGAGGCGCGTGACCAGAGCTGGTTCCTGTTTGCCACAACACGCGACCAGCTTGATTTTTTGCGCTTCCCTCTGGGTGACATGCCAGACAAGGCCGCCGTACGGCGCGAGGCCGAGCGGTACGGGCTGGTTGTGGCAGGCAAGCCAGACAGCCAGGACCTGTGCTTTGTCAGCGATGGCTCCTACGTGGATCTGGTGGAGCGCATGCACCCCGAAATGGCCGGTCCGGGCGAGATTGTGGACCAGTCCGGCCATGTTGTGGGCGCGCATGAGGGCGTGATGCGCTTTACCGTGGGCCAGAGCAAACGGCTGGGGAATGCCGCCCGCCTGCAGGGCGAACGCCAGATGGTGGTGGGCGTGGAGCCGGGCCGCAAGCGTGTTATTATTGGCCCGCGTGCGCATGCGTTTGTCAGCTCCCTGTCCGTGCGGGATGTCAATTGGCTGCTGGACCCCCCGGCTGAAGGCCTTGTCTGCAAGGTGCAGATGCGCGCGCGTGAAGAGCCGCGCACGGCCCGTGTGGTCCCAACCCCCGATGGCGCAACCGTGCTGCTGGACGAACCCGCCATGCCCGCTCCCGGTCAGGCCTGTGTGTTTTATCAGGGGAGCCGTATTCTGGGCGGCGGGTTTATCCGCCGGACGGACCAGCAGGCTACGGCTTAAACAGAACAGGAGAGCACGCACATGGCGGAAGGTCGTCTGGTTATTGGTACGCAGCGTTATTCGTCATGGTCCCTGCGCGGCTGGCTGTGTGTGCGTCTGGCCGGGCTGGATGTGGGGGTGGAGGTTGTGCCGCTGGCCGGTGCAGGGCAGACCGCAGCCCTTAAAACCCTCTCGCCCAACGGGTGCGTACCGTATCTGGAACACAGGGGGGCCGTGGTGTGGGACTCGCTCTCCATTGCTGAATACTGTGCCGAGCACCATGCCTTTTTATGGCCGGAGGACCGGGCAGTGCGGGCATGGGCGCGCTCGGTGGCGGCGGAAATGCACTCCGGCTTCAGGGCCGTGCGTTCTGCCCTGCCCATGAATCTGGGCCGTAATCGCCCGCTGGCCGCGCCTCTGGCCGAAGATGTGCACAAGGATATAGCGCGCATTAACGCCATCTGGACCGAAGGGGCCGGCCGGGGCGGGCCGTTCCTGTGCGGGTCGGGCATGGGGAATGCGGATGCCATGTTTGCCCCTGTTGTCTGCCGTTTTCTGTCCTACGACGTGCCGGGGCTTTCCAGCACGGCGCAGGCTTACATGCAGGCCGTGCGCCAGCACCCGCTGATGGTGGAATGGTACGCTGCTGCTGCGCGTGAGCCGGTGGAATGGCAACTGGATATGTACGAAACCCTGGCCTGAACACACCATGGCGGGCAGCAGGGCAGCAGGCATGAGCGTGCGCAACCCGCAGCAGGGCAACGGAGTGGGTGGTTCCCCCGCAGTGTCCACTCCCCCCTTGCGGGTGCTGACTGTTCTACCCCCGCGTGAATGTTTTGCCCCTGATGAGGCCGGGGCCATAGCCCTGCTGGTGCACCGCATGGCCGGGGCGGGCGAAGTGGTGGCGGGCAGCCCCCCCGCAACCAGCCCGTATGATGATGTGCCTTTTGCGCCCGTGCCGCCTGTTCTGTTCCCGTTCAGCCATGCGGGGCGTTACCGTGCTGGCGTGGTGCGGTTGGTCCGCAGGCTGCGCCCCGATCTGGTGGAGGTGCATAACCGCCCGGATCTGGCGTGGGCCATAAGCCGGCGCTTTCCCCACCTGCCGCTGGTGCTGGTGCTGCATAATGACCCGTGCAGTATGCGCCTGATCAAAACGGCCCGTAAGCGCATGTTGCTGGCCCGCAGGGTGGCTGTTGTGGTGGTGTCCGAGTGGTTGCGGAACCGTTTTCTGGAGCAGGGCGTGCAGGCGCAGGTTAGCGTGCTGCCCAATGGGCTGGACCTTGCAGCATTGCCCGCCCCCGCTCCTGTAAGGGACAATCTTGTGCTGTTTGCTGGCCGCGTTGTGGCAGACAAGGGGGTGGATGCCTTTGTGCAGGCCTGCGCCACCCTGCTGCCCCGCTACCCCACATGGCGGGCGCAAATTATAGGGGCAGACAGGTTTGGCTGTATGTCCCCCCAAACCGAATTCCTGAGCAGAATACAGGCGCAGGCTCAGGCCGCAGGGGTGCAGATGCTAGGCTACCAGCCCCATGCGCAGGTTTTGCAGGCCATGAGCCACGCGGCCATTGTGGCCGTGCCCAGCCGGTGGGCCGAACCTTTTGGCATGGCCGCATTGGAGGCCATGGGCTGTGGGGCCGCGTTGGTGACATCACGCAAAGGGGGGCTGCCCGATGTGGCCGGGCAGGCAGCACTTTACGCCAACCCCGATGACCTGCCCTCCATGGTGGAGGCGCTTGACCGCCTGATGTCCGATACCGAACTGCGCAGCCGTATGGGGCAGGCCGGGCGTGCGCGGGCACAGATGTTTGATAGTGCAGTGCTCCGCACCAGACGCCATAACCTGCATGCAAGGCTTGTGCAGGTCTGGCCCGATACAGGAGCACTCGGGCAGCTTTAAGGGGCGGTGTGCCGTGGAGTGGGTTTTTCAGCCCTGTTCGGTTGCGCGCCAGCCGCAGGCGTGCAGGGCGGGGCGCATGCCCGCGCGTGGGGGTGCGGTTACGGTAACACCGTTATCAATGGGTAGGTACAGGCTTCTGGCCAGCAGGTGCAGCCCGGCCGCGTGGGGCTTGCCGTAAAGCGCGTCCCCCACAATGGGCCAGCCCATGGCGGCACAATGGACACGGGCCTGATGGGTGCGCCCGGTTTCCAGCTCCAGTTCCAGCCAGCTTGTCTGCCCGTCCCGGCCCAGAACTCGCCATGTGGTGGCCGCAGGAGCCCCCTTGTCCGCCACCTGCACGGACCAGCCCGCTCTGGTGCTGGTTTTGAGCAGTGGCAGGTCAATCCGCCCGGTGGGTGCCTGTGGTCCACCATCCACCACGGCCCAGTAGGTTTTGCGTGCGGTTTTGTTGGCAAAGGCTTCCTGCATGGCCAGCAGGGGCTGTTTGCGCAGGGCTATGGCAAGGCAGCCCGATGTATCCGCATCCAGCCGGTGGGCAAGCCATGGGCCATCCTTGCGGCGGGAAAGCTGGGGGAACCAGTCCTCCACACAGGCACCCCCACCGGGGCCGGTGTGCACGGGCAGGCCCGCGGGTTTGTCAAGAATAACCACATGGCTGCTCTGGTAGAGCAGGGGGGGCAGGGGGGCAGGCATACGGGGTTTTAGTCTTCTTCGCGGTTGGAGCCGATCAGCACCTTGCGGCGGCCGACATTGTCTGCCCGGCTGATAATTCCTTCCTTTTCCATCTGCTCAATCAGCTTGGCCGCGCGGTTGTAGCCAATGGACAGGTGGCGCTGGATGAAGGAGGTGGATGCCTTGCCCTCACGCGTGACAATGCTTACCGCCTCGCTGTACATGTCGGCTTCGGCGTTTTCGTTCCCGCTGGCACGGCTGCCAGCGCTGGAGGAGGCGCCTTCCTCCATGGGTTCGGCCAGTACGTCCTCGTCGTAAATGGGCTCGCCCTGTTCCTTGAGGAAGTTGACAACCTGCTCCACTTCGCTGTCGGCCACAAACGGGCCGTGCACGCGGGTAATGCGCCCACCACCCTGCATGAACAGCATGTCCCCCTGCCCCAGAAGCTGCTCGGCCCCCTGCTCGCCCAGAATGGTGCGGCTGTCGAACTTGCTGATCACCTGAAACGAAATACGGGTGGGGAAGTTGGCCTTGATGGTGCCGGTAATCACATCCACCGAAGGGCGCTGCGTTGCCATGATGACATGAATCCCCGCCGCACGCGCCTTCTGGGCCAGACGTTGCACGCAGGCGTCAATCTCCTTGCCTGCGGTCATCATCAGGTCGGCCATTTCGTCAATAATGACCACAATATAGGGCATGGGGTCCAGGGCGACGGACTGTTCCTCAAACACCGGGTTGCCGGTTTCGGGGTCAAAGCCGGTCTGTACGCGGCGGACGACTACCTCCCCGTCTGCCCGGGCTTCGGCCGCACGGGCGTTGTAGCCTGCAATGTTGCGCACCTGCAGGTGGGCCATGGTGCGGTAGCGGCGGTCCATTTCCCGCACAACCCATTTGAGCGCGTTAACCGCCTTGGGGGGCTCGGTCACAACCGGGGTGAGCAGGTGGGGGATGCCGTCGTAAATGGAGAGTTCGAGCACCTTGGGGTCAATCATGATCAGCCTGCATTCATCGGGCGAATGCCGGTAGAGCAGGGAGAGGATCATGGCGTTCACGCCAACCGATTTGCCCGAGCCGGTGGTGCCCGCCACCAGCAGGTGGGGCATGCGTGCAAGGTCGGAGAACATGGGTTCGCCCGCAATATCCTTGCCCAGTGCCAGAGGGAGCTGGCCTGTATCTTCCCGCCATGTGGGCTGGTTGAGCAGTTCGGACAGGTAAACCGTCTCACGCGTCTGGTTGGGAACTTCAATCCCCATCACGTTGCGGCCCGGCACGGTGGCAATGCGTACGCTCAGCACGGATAGCGAGCGCGCCACATCGTCCGCCAGCCCGATAATGCGGGCCGAGCGGATACCCGGTGCGGGTTCCAGTTCATACAGTGTTACCACGGGGCCAGCGCTCATGCCCACAATGCGGCCCTGCACGCCGTAATCGGCCAGAACCTGCTCCAGCATGCGGGCGGTGGCGTTGAGCAGCTCGGGCGAGGGGCCGGTATGGGCGTTGCTGGGGGCTGCGCGCAGCAGGCTCATGGGGGGGAGTTCCCACCCGCCTTTGCGGGTGGGGGTGCTGCGTTCGGGGGTGGCGTGCGTGCTTTCGGGCTGGCTGGCACCGGAGAACAGGCGGCCCAGCAACCCGCTTTTGGCGGGTTTTTCCGGTGCGGGGTGCGGTGTTGTGGCGGTGGGCAGGGTAAAGGCGGGTTCGGCCTTTGTGGCTGGCAGCGGGGTTATGGCCGTTGCCCGTGCAGGGGTGCCCGGCGGTGCATCCAGTGGTGCGGGGGTAAGGGCATGCGGGCTGTGCTGGCTGTTGTCCTGCGTGCCGTGCAGCACCAGTGCCGTGCCTGTGGCATGGTGGGTGGCGGGCTGCGGAGCGTGATAGGGGGCGAGGTCGTGCTCGTCCTCTTCATCATCAAACAGCGGGCCGGAGGGTAGGGTGCTGCCATAAAATGCGTCTGCCGCAGGCTGGGTAGCCTGTGCGGTGTAGGCGCTGGGCTGTGCGCTGGCTGCCGGGGCGGTGGGGTGTGGCTTGTGGCTGGCATAGTAGCGGACAAACCGCCTGGCCAGCCTGCCCGGCAGGCACACAACAAACACAAATGCCCGCCAGATGGCATACCATTCATCACGCCGCAGGCCGGTGCCAAGGGCAAGCAGAAGCCCGGCAAGCAGCCCGCCCAGCAGCCAGATAACCATGCCCCCCGCAGGCCCTATGGCGGCCATGCCCGCGGCAATGGAGGTCTGGGCAATGGAATGCCCGACACCCCCGCCAATACCGGCCTGTGTGGGCCATTCCATATTGGGCAGGGCGGTAAACAGCAACGGAATGGCGGCAAGCAGGGCCCCGGCTACGGGGAGCAGGCATAAAATGGCAGCCACCCGCATGCCAAAGACCATCCATGTTTCATGCCCAAGCAGGCGGTGGCCCATAAAGCGCCACCCCCATGCCAGCAGAATAAGCACCGGTACCGTGGCCCCCAGCCCGATTCCCTGCAACAGCGTATCGGCTACAAACGCGCCGGTTATGCCCAGCAGATTGGTAGGGGGCTGGTTGGTGGCGGTGTTAAAGGAGGGGTCGGTCGGGTTGTAGGTCAGCAGGGCTGCCAGCAGGGCACAGGCCAGAATGCAGAGCGCAATGCCGCCCCCTTCCTCCATGCGCAGGCGCAGGGTACTTTTGTGGGGGGCGGGGGAACTGGTGGTATTTAAAGGGCTTGTGCGCGCCAAGGGTGCCGGTCCTGACTCCAGAGGCCGCGCCTGCTCCCTGCATTGGGCAGGAATCGTGTGCGCGGGTGGTTGTAAAGGGTGACTGCTTTCTTCTTAGCAGCCCTGCCGCGTATTGCGAACCGCATCCTTTGCACAAGATTGCGGCCAGAGGCGGGCGGTGTTGAACCCATGTTAAAGAGGCATGCCCACAGGTGGGAGCATGGCCACCCGGCGTGGCAGGCATGGGCGTATGGGGTGTGTACGGCTTGTTCCGCGGCGGGGGATCGACAATATTAGGCAGCTCATACCCATTGTGCGGATACGGCTGGCACTTTGCGCCTTGGCCTGTGTGGGGTGTATGCCGCATGGGGCCGGGCAGTCTGGGGCGGGGCTGTGGTGGTCTGGGTAAGGGATTGTCGCGTGCACAGGCCAGTATCATGGCGGATGTCTGTTCCTTGTTTATCTTCCGCTCCAGGGTGTGCCGTGTGAATGGATGCAAGTAATTTGACCAGTGTTTTGCAGGCTATGCAGTCCTCCCCCTTCCTGCGGCATATGCTGGCACCCTGCTTTGTTCTGCAACAACCCGGTTCCGGGCGGCCTGTCTGTGTTCAGCCCGATGGGAGCATTGCCTGCTCTGCCGAACCGGTTGAGCCTGCTCAGGCATGGTTTTACGCCCGGTTTGCACTGGAACTGTCCGCCCTTGTGCGTGCCTGTTGCCCGCCTGCGGGGGCAGGTCTGGCGGAGGGGGGCAATGGGCAGTGCATGGCGCGCCTGCTGCTGGCTGCGGCAAGGGTTACGGCCTGTGCCTGGCAGACGGGGCCATTCTGCCCCCCCGGTGGGGCCGTACCCATACCATGTACATGGGGGCATGGTCTGGCGGGGAGCACGGCGCCTGATGCCACCCAGCTTGCACAGTGCTTTCCGGAACTGGCTTTTTTTGTAGTTCCCGCCTTGCGCCCGCATGGAGTGGATGTGCCCGCCCTGCAGGCATGGGCCTGTGCCGCATGGCCGGTGTTGCAACCCGCGGAATGGCTGGTTGTAAGCGGAGGGGACGAACGGCTGGACCCCGGTGCGCAAACCGGCCTTAACCGGTATGGGTGCCAGCCTCTCCCCCGGTATGGGGAGCTGGATTTTTCCTCCTCCACCGCATCCACCCCAACACTACCCGCGGCACGGGCCATGCATCAGGCGGCTACCCGGCTGATCCGCCTTGCGGTGGAAGGGCAGGGGGCCGAAGCCGTTGTGGAAGAAGCCAAGACCTTTCTGGCGGGGTTTTACCATCTGGATGGAGCCGGGCGGGTTGTGCTCGCGCCATCAGGGACCGACTGCGCTCTGGCCGCCACGGCGGTCATGGGGCTGCTGAATACACCGCTGACAACCATCGTCCCCGGTGTGGAAGAAACCGGGAGCGGCGTGCCGCTGGCGACCTGTGGCCGCCATTTTGCCCACCGCACCGCGCGGGGGCTGGCTGTGCAGAAGGGCATGCCCATAGACGGGTTTATGCGGGATGCGGAACATGTTGCGCTGGAACTGCGTGGCAGCAACGCGGAGCGTGTGCCCGATAACGCCCTGTTTGCCGCCTGCCAGCAGCATGTAGCCCGCGCGGTTGAGGCGGGGCGGCGCGTGCTGCTTTACATGCTGCATGTTTCCAAAACCGGGCAGCTTGTGTTGCCCGCCAGCAGGGTGCGCGCCCTGTGTGCGCAATACCCCGGTCAGGTGGATGTGCTGGTGGATGCCTGTCAGGCCCGCCTGCGGCCAGAGCTTGTGCACCAGTACGTGGCGTGGGGCTGGGCGGTTATGGTTACGGGGTCCAAGTTTTTTACCGGCCCACCGTTTAGTGGCGCACTGTTCCTGCCCGATAGCTGGCTGGCCCGCCTGCACGGCACAGCCTGCCTGCCCGCCGGTCTTGCGGCATATGCCTCGCGGGCTGAATGGCCGGACCTGCCTGCCTGCCGCACCCTGCCTGCGGGCCTGAACGCGGGCCTGTTCGTGCGCTGGAGTGGAGCACGGGCCGAAATGGAGGCATTTGCCGCCGTGCCGGATGCGCAAAAGGCAGAGCGGTTGCAGCAGTTCATGCAGGGGGCCGCAGCCGCGCTGCGTGCCTGCCCGTTTGTGCGCCTGCTGCCCTCGGTGGCGTTGTCCACCCAGCCGGAGGCAGATGCGTGGGACAGCCTGCCGGGCATTTTTGCCTTTACTGTAATGCACGACGGTTGTGCGCTGGATTTTGCACAGGCCAGGCTGGTGCATGGCTGGCTGCTGGCGGATCTGACCCCCTACCTGCCCATGGACCTGCGGGGGGAGGAACATGCCCTTGCGGCCTTGCCCTGCCATGTGGGGCAACCGGTTGCCCTGACCACGGCGCAGGGTGTTGAGGCAGGCATGGGCGCGCTCCGTGTTTCAGCCTCTGCACGGCATATTTCGGGCACGGGAGGGAGCTATGCGGCTGCCCCCGCCGTGGCAAAAGGGGCCTCCACGGCAGACCACCCCGTAGCGTGGATGCTGGCCAAGCTGGGCCTGATCCTGCGGTATTGGGCGGACCTTGCCCATGCACAGCCACCGTGCCACCCGCATGCGGTCCGTGCCAGCCTGTCCGGCGGTGGGTGTATGCCCGGGCAAGCCCCTGCTCTGGGCAGGCTGGGCATTTCTGCTCTTGCGCTCGGGCAAAGCTGATTCCACAACAGAGGCATGAGCGAACACATGATTGCCGAAAAAGCCTCATCCTCTTCTCAGGACCATTTTCTGGATGGGCCTGAACTTCCAACCGGTATTACCCGCTTCTGGCTGATCCGCCATGCTCTGGTGGAAGAAAACGCCCGTATGCGCATGTATGGCAGCATGGACGTGCCGCTCTGCCCCGACAGCCTGATTGCCCAGAAGCCCATGTACCGCGCGCTGGCCCAGCGTCTGCCGCAGGATGCACAGTGGTTCATAAGCCCGCTCTCTCGCACACGGCGCACCGCACAGGCGATTGAGGAGGCCGGGTACGGCCCCCGCCCACTCACTGTGGAGCCGGACCTGATCGAGCAGAATCTGGGCACATGGCAGGGGCTGGAATACAAGGCCCTGCCTGCGCATCTGACCCTGCCCCCCCACCCCTTCTGGCCCGTTGCCGCCAGTGACTGCCCCCCGGAGGGGGAGAGCGTGATTGAGGTATGCAGCCGTGTTGGCCGCCTGCTGGACCGGTTGGCCAGAACACATGCAGGGCGCAACATTGTGGCCGTGGCCCATGGTGGGGTTATTCGTGCGGCTCTGGCGCATGCGCTGCGCATACACGCCGAAACCGCGCTGCATTTTTCGGTCCAGAACCTCTCCCTGACCATTCTGGAGCGGCTGGATACGGGCTGGCGGGTGGTTACGGTAAACGAGTTGCCGGGTATCTGAACACCGCGGTTTCTGGCATTCAGGTCAAACAGGTGGCTGGCCGTGCGGGCAGCCGTTATTCCCAGACGGATATTTCCCAGACGGAGGGCTTTGGTCCATGTCTTTCTCTCCCTCACACGCCGGGGCGCTGGCCGCCACAGACCAGTTGTTTTTTGCTCAGGAGCAGGCCCAGCTTAGCCGGGATGACGCCGAAAAGCTGACCCGCACGGCGCTGGACGGCATGGACGATGGCGAACTGTTCCTTGAATACCGTGAGAGCGAATCCATAGCACTGGATGACGGGGTTATCCGCTCCGCCTCCTTCAACACCAGCACGGGCTTTGGCCTGCGCGCGGTGCTGGGGGAAGAGACAGGCTTTGCCCATTCGGATGAGATGAGCCGCTCCTCCCTGCTGCGTGCGGCCGGTGCTGTGGGTGCGGTGCGCGCGGGCCGCTCGGGGGTTATCGCCCCCCCACCACGCCCCACCAACCAGCGGCTCTACACGGATGCCAACCCGCTGGGGGATACGGATTTTGCCGCCCGGTCCGGTCTGCTTTCCAGCATGGATGCCTACGCACGGGGCAAGGACCGGCGCGTGGTGCAGGTTATGGCCTCGCTCTCGGGCGAGTGGCAGGCCGTGCAGATCATCCGTGCCGATGGCGCGCGCGTGGCCGACCTGCGGCCACTGGTGCGGCTGAATGTGTCGGTTGTGGTGGAGCATGATGGCAAGCGCGAGAGCGGGAGCTACGGCCTTGGCGGACGTTACGAGATTAACCGCCTGCTGAATGAGGAAACATGGCAGGGTGCGGTGGACGAGGCCCTGCGTCAGGCGCTGGTGGCGCTGGAGGCACAGGCCGCCCCGGCAGGGGAAATGGAAGTGGTGCTGGGTGCTGGCTGGCCCGGCATTCTGCTGCACGAAGCCGTAGGCCACGGGCTGGAAGGCGATTTTAACCGCAAGGGAACATCCGTTTTTGCCGGGCGTATTGGCACCCGCGTGGCCTCCCCCGGGGTGACGGTTATAGATGACGGCTCCATGCCGGACCGCCGTGGCAGCCTGACCATAGATGATGAAGGCACACCCACAGGCCGCACGGTGCTGATTGAGGATGGTATTCTCAAAGGCTATTTGCAGGACCGGCTGAACGCACGGCTCATGGGGGTTGCCCCTACGGGGAATGGCCGCCGCCAGTCCTATGCGCATATGCCCCTGCCACGCATGACCAACACCATTATGCTCGAAGGTAACGCCACCACGGAGGAGATGATCCGCTCCGTCAAGCGTGGGTTGTATGCCGTGCATTTTGGTGGCGGGCAGGTGGATATTACGTCGGGCAAGTTCGTGTTTGCTGCCTCCGAAGCGTATCTGATCGAAAACGGGCGCGTTACGGCCCCGGTCAAGGGGGCAACGCTCATTGGCAGCGGGGCAGAGGCCATGACCCAGGTTTCCATGATCGGGGGGAATCTGGAGTTAGACCCCGGTATTGGCACCTGCGGCAAGGCTGGGCAGGGCGTGCCGGTGGGTGTTGGGCAACCCACCCTTAAAATGACCGGGCTGACCGTGGGCGGCACGGCGTAAGGGCTGCACCAGTTGGTTATGGCCTGCGGTGGGCTGTTCCTGTTGCGCGCCCTCTCATGCTAGAGCGTGTGCCTTGGGTTCTGCCCGCCTGATGCGGGCCGAAGGATAGGGACAGGAAAATGGTCGAGAGCGGATTTCGGAGTTCTTTCATGCGCGAGGCCGCGGCACGCGGTTTCATTTTCCAGTGCACGGATGCGCAGGCACTGGACGCACTTATGGAACGGGAGTCCATTTCGGCTTATATCGGCTTTGACCCCACGGCAGACAGCCTGCATGTGGGCGGGCTGATCCAGATTATGATGCTGCGCCTGCTGCAAAAGCATGGCCACCGCCCCATCGCCCTTGTGGGCGGCGGCACTGCCCGTATTGGCGACCCTTCCTTCAGGGAGGAAGCGCGGCGGCTGATGACGGATGACATCATCCAGACCAACCTTGCCGGCATAGAAGGGTGTCTGCGTCAGTTCCTGACCTTTGGCACGGGCCCTTCGGATGCCCTGCTGGTCAATAATGCCGACTGGCTGGACAAGCTGGCCTATATTGACCTGCTGCGCGATGTGGGGGTGCATTTTTCCATTAACCGCATGCTGGCCTTCGACTCCGTCAAGAATCGTCTGGAACGTGAGCAGGGGCTGACTTTTCTGGAGTTCAACTACTCGATTCTCCAGTCCTATGACTTCCGCGAACTCAGCCGCAAATACGGGCTGGTGCTGCAACTTGGCGGCTCCGACCAGTGGGGCAACATTATCTCTGGCGTGGAACTGGTGCGCAGGACGGATCAGAAATCCGTCATGGGGCTGACCACTCCGCTGCTTACCACCTCCTCCGGCGCAAAAATGGGCAAAACGGCCAGTGGGGCGGTGTGGCTGTCCGAAAAACGTCTGCCTGTGTTTGATTACTGGCAGTTCTGGCGCAACACCGAGGATGCCGATGTCGGGCGCTTCCTGCGCCTGTTCACGGACCTGCCGCTTGAGGAATGTGCACGGCTTGAGAGCCTGCCGGGCGCGCAGATTAACGAAGCCAAAAAGGTGCTCGCGACCGAAGCCACGGCCCTGTGCCACGGGCGCGAGGCCGCTCTGGCTGCAGCCGAAGCCGCCCGCCAGACCTTTGAGGAAGGTGCGCTGACAGCCGCTGACCTGCCGGTGCATGAAGTGACCCAGCCTGACCTTGCCGCAGGGATTCCCGTTTTCCGCCTGCTGGTGGAGGCAGGGCTTGCCAAAACCAATGGCGAGGCACGGCGTTTGGTACGGGGCGGGGGCGCGCGCCTCAACAATGCCGTGATAGCGGATGAAAATCGCCTGATTGTGGAGCACGATAGTGTAGATGGCGCCATCAGGCTTTCTGCTGGCAAAAAACATCATGTGCTGGTGAAGGTAGGGTCCTGAACGCCAAGCCACCAGCAGGAGAGACAATGTTATGAAACGTCTTGTGTGCGCTCTGGCAGCATTGGGTTCTTTAACCGTTCTGGCAGGGTGTGCAGGCCCTGGTGGCCCCGGCCCACGGCCACGCCCGTACTATCCGTATGGCTATGCTGGTTCCAGCATACGGTATGATGACTATTACGGGTATGGCGGTGGGTATGCTGGTGGTGGCTGGTCACGCCCTGCACCGCGCCCCCCCATGGGCAGGCCGGGTATGGGGCCTGGCCGCCCCGGTGGTGGCAATAATAATGGAGGGGGCTGGTCCCGCCCCGGCGGGGGTGGTCGCCCGGATGGTGGCGGTCGTCCCGGTCGTCCGGGGGGAGGTGGCCCCGGCGGTGGCGGCCAGCGCCCCGGTGGCGGTGCACAAGGTGGCGGTGGTCCATCCGGGGGTGGTTCGCCCGGTGGTGGCCATGGCGGCGGTCAGGGTGGTCCCGGCGGTGGGGGTGGCCCCAATCAAGGCCCCCCGCGCGGCTGAGCCACTTTGGGCTTTGCCTGATTGGGGTATGTCTGCAAAAGGCTCCGCCAGAGTGCGGGGCCTTTTTTGTATGGGAGGGGAGAATACCCAAACCCCGTGAGGGGCAGGCGGGCTACTTTTCTTTCAGGTCGCTCGGAAGCCTGAAAAAAAACCATGCCATATGCGTGGGGGAGTTGCTGGTGCTGCTGGACAGGATTGAACTGTCGACCTCTCCCTTACCAAGGGAGTGCTCTACCACTGAGCTACAGCAGCACTGCTTGCGGGGTTCTAGCCTTTTGGGCGCACCACCGCAAGAGTGGGGTGAACAAAAAAAGACGAAAATTAATCGTCCCTATGCGTTTTTTCCATACGCTCGTGCTGTTCCTGCGCCTCAATGGATAAGGTAGCGATCGGGCGGGCCTCCAGACGCTTCAGGCCGATGGGCTCACCGGTTTCCTCGCAGTAGCCATAGCTGCCGTTTTCAACCCGCTGGAGAGCAAGGTTGATCTTGCCAATCAGCTTGCGGGCACGGTCACGGGTGCGCAGTTCAAGCGCACGGTCCGTTTCCACGCTTGCGCGGTCGGTAATATCAGCTTCATGAATGCCACCTTCGGAAAGGCTGGCCAGGGTATCCCCCGCCTCTTTCAAAAGATCAGCGCGCCATTTGAGCAGTTTCTGCCGGAAGTATTCCGTCTGAAGAGGGTTCATGAACTCTTCTTCTTCTGACGGGCGATAATCTGGCGGTAAAGTAATCATGTCAGTCGTCAGCCTTTGCAATGACAGGAAACCTGCCTTGAAAGAATGACGCGGCTTATAGCGGCATCATGCCCGTGCGCCAAGAATTTTATGCACAGATGCCAGAAGAAAAGCAGGAAGGTCGGTCAGTAAGATAAAAGAAAAACTGATATTCGGAAAAAGTAATAAACAGAAAACATCCGATTATTAAAATTTCAATAAAATCCGATATGTGGCGCGCTACCCCTGCCACACGGGTTTTTGCTTTGGCGCAACAACTGGCCCAGCGCGGGGGAGGTCCTTACCTTCACGCATAAAAAAGGGGCCGTGCGCGCACGACCCCTTGCATACACTCTGGCGTATGTTGCCCGATTAGAACGGGATTTCATCATCCAGATCACCACCGCCGGAAGCATCCCAGCCGCCAGACGGTGCGCCACCGCCACCACCACGCTGCGGGGCAGGCAGGCGGGAGGATGCGCCGCCGTTACCGCCATTGCCATAGTCCGAGCCGCCGCCGGTGTTGTAGCCGCCGTAGCTGCTGCCACCGTTGCCGCCCCCAAAGCCGCCCCCGCCAAAGCCGCCGCCACCTTCGCCTTCACCGCCGTTGCGGCTGTCCAGCAGAACCAGTTCGCCACGGAAGCGGTCCACAACCACTTCGGTCGTGTAGCGTTCCTGCCCGCCCTGATCGGTCCATTTGCGGGTCTGCAACGCGCCTTCAAGGTACACCTTGCGGCCTTTGCGCAGGAAGCGTTCGGCAACGTCGGCCAGCCGGTCGTTAAAAATGACAACGCGGTGCCATTCGGTCCGCTCGCGCTTTTCGCCCGAGGCGCGGTCGTTCCATGTGTCGCTGGTAGCGAGGGAGAAGGACACGATTTTCTGCCCGCTCTGGCTGGAGCGGACTTCCGGGTCTTTGCCCAGATTGCCGACCAGAATGACCTTGTTAACGCTTCCAGCCATGGTTCTCTTCGCCTTCTGTAACCTGTGAGTTCGTTTTGTTCCGGTCTGTGTAGCGCAGCACGGGGGGCGTGGTCCACCTATTGTGCGGGTGGCTCACGCCATACTTTACGCCAGCCGCCAGATGGACAGGCGCGCGGCACCGTGCTGGCGTTCTGCCAGCAGTTCGTGCGGGCAGGCGGGGGCGTCCTCGGCGTCATTTGCAAAAGGCAGGGGTTCGTCGCGCCCGGTTTCAATCACGGCTATGGCGTTGGGGGCAATCCAGCCTCTGGCTTTCAGGGCGGCCAGGGCCGTGCCGGGCAGGTGCTTGTGGTAAGGTGGGTCCAGGAACACCAAGGTTGCAGGCGTTGCGCGGGCGGCTGGTGGAACGGTGACATCCCGCGGGTACACCGTGCAGCGTTCTTCCCACCCGCAGGCATGGATATTGGCGCGCAGGGCGGTGAGGGCCTGACGGTCGGTTTCAAAAAAAACGGCTCTTTCCGCCCCGCGGGACAAAGCTTCCAGCCCCAGAGCGCCCGTGCCTGCAAAGGCGTCCAGCACATGGGCACCTTCCAGCAGGGCCGCCCCACCCCACGGGGCATGGGCCAGTACGTCAAACAGGGCTTGGCGCACACGGTCTGCCGTGGGGCGTGTGGTGCCGCCAGCGGGGGCGGCCAGCACCCGGCCTTTGCGTGCCCCGGCAATAATGCGCACCATCAGCGGGCCTTGTGGCGGGCAGGGGCGGGCGGCTGGGCGGTTTTTTCCGGCGCTTTGGGCAGTTGGTCACGCAGGACGCGGGGCGGAATTTCCTCCAGCTCACCTTTTTGCAGCGTGCCAAGGGGGAACGGCCCGTAGCTGGTGCGGATCAGGCGGCTGACATGCAGGTTAAGCCCGGCCATAACCTTACGGATCTCGCGGTTCTTGCCTTCCTTGAGCGAGACAGTGAGCCACGCGTTATCGCCCTTGCGCGAGTCGAGGGCTGCAATAATGGGGCCGTAACGTACGCCTTCAAACACGCAGCCATGGGCGAGGGAGGCCAGCCGCGCCTCGTCCACCACACCAAACACGCGCACGCGGTAGCGCCGCAGCCAGCCGTTGGAGGGCAGTTCCAGCCTGCGGGCCAGTTCGCCATCATTGGTCAGCAGCAACAGCCCTTCGCTGTTCAGGTCAAGCCGCCCGACGCTGATCACGCGGGGCATGCCTTCGGGCAGGGAGGAAAAGACGGTTGGCCGCCCTTCGGGGTCCTTGTGGGTTGTTACCAGCCCGTCGGGCTTGTGGTAGCGCCACAGCCTTGTGCGCTCCGGGGTTGCAACCGGCTGGTTGTCCACCAGAACAATATCGCCATCGGTGACAAAGGTTGCCGGGTGCGTAACAGCCTGACTGTTCAGCCGCACGCGCCCTTCCTCAATCATGCGCTCTGCATCGCGCCGGCTGGCTACCCCTGAACGGGCCAGCCATTTTGCAATGCGTTCTCCCCGCGCTTCCTGTGTCACGCCTGTTCTCCTGCTGCCTGTACGAAGGCCTTGAAAAGTGTTCTGTCTGCCGGGTCTATGCCAAATTCCGGGTGCCATTGCACCCCAAGGCAAAAACGGTGGTCCGGGTCTTCTATGCCTTCTATCACGCCATCTTCGGCAATGGCATTTACCCGTCCGCGTCCGGGGGTGCCAACGGCCTGATGGTGGGCGGAATTAACGGCAATGCGTGTGGCCCCGCCGGTTATGCGGGCCAGAAGGGTGTCGGGCTGGATGTCCACGCCGTGGCTTGCCTCATCCCGCGGGTTGGGCTGCTCATGTGGCAAGGTTGTGGGGTTTGTGTCGGGCAGATGCTGGATGAGCGTTGCACCAAGGTTTACGGCAATTAACTGCATGCCCCCGCATATGCCCAGCACGGGTATGTTGCGCTGCAACGCGGCGGCCAGCAGGGCGCTTTCGGCCCGTGTGCGGCGCGGGCGCAGGGTTACGCTGGGGTGGCGTTCGGACGCACCATAAAGCAGGGGATCAATATCAAACGCGCCACCGGTTATGAGTAGCCCGTCCAGCTTGGCTACGTATTCCAGCCCCAGCTGCGGGAACAGGGGCAGGGCTACCGGCAGGCCACCTGCGGTGGCTACGGCGCTCAGATAATTCTCGCGCAGGGCGCACCACGCAAAGCGGGAGTAACGCTCCGCGCCGCCGTCTTCCAGATCAAGGGTAATGCCAATAACGGGGCGCTCTGCTGCCATAAGCCTGTGGTCCTGCACAAAAAGCCGTTGGAAAACTGGAACTGCTTCGTGTCAGGTGCCACAGGTGCGTAAATTTTGCATCTTTTCCCGTTTGCCCCGTGCTGGGGCTGGTGCTTTGGAGCCGCTTCTAGCGGGTCAGAAACACCGGAATGCTATGGGGCATCATATGACTGCTCACAACCGGCCTGGTGGCAGGGGGGGAGGATTCGCCGGGGAGCCTGTCTGCAACAGCAAGACCAAACCCCATTGCGGCCGCGGCCAGAATGAAAGACAGAGAATGCATGGTTCCGACCTTTCCAGCCAAGAGTTGAGAGACGGTCAGGCCATAATCCGCACCGCACGCAAAGTGCATTGCGCTGTGCACGGATAATGGCGACTTTAAGGCAGGATGACAAAGTTATGGTGAGGTTTGCAAGAAGAATATGATGGTGCAGCCCCCGACCTGCTCAGACATGCGGATACCCAGCCATGAAAGGCGCTGCAATGGTGCGTGATACGCCCCTCCATTCCGGCAGGGAGTCGGGTATGGAGTTGGCCTTGCAACAGGCCCGTATGGCCGCCACACGGGGGGAGGTGCCAGTGGGTGCCGTGCTGCTGGATGCGCAAGGTACGGTGCTGGCACAGGCCGGTAACCGGGTGGAAGAACTGCAAGACCCCTCTGCCCATGCGGAAATGCTGGTCATGCGTGCCGCCGTGCACCAGCGGCAGGGCCGCAGGCTGGCGGACTGCACTCTGGTTGTGTCTTTGGAGCCGTGCCCGATGTGTGCGGCGGCCATGGCGCATTTTCGGGTAGGGCGGCTGGTTTTTGGGGCGTATGACCCCAAGGGTGGAGCGGTGGAACACGGCCCCCGCCTGCCTTACCGGGCCGAGGCCCTGCACCGCCCGGAAATTATAGGTGGCGTGCGTGAGTGTGAGGCTGGAGAGTTGCTGAAAAGCTTTTTCCGGACCCTGCGGGGCGAGGAGCCTCTGCCCCCTGCATAAAACCCTGTGGGTAGGGTGGGTTAAAGGCTTTTTTTTTCCGAAAAGGAAACCATGTTAGCTTACAGGGCGTAAGGTGATGCAGGTTTTGGCAGCCGTCTGGTGCAGGTGGCCGCCAGAGCTGGCCGTGGTCACCCGAAACGAGTCCTGCTTGGGTACAACAAGGAACAGTCAAGATCGTGATGTCGGAAAAATCTGTGACAAACGTTTGCACGCGTGGCGGTCGCCGCAACTGGACCAAGGCTCTGCTGGCTGGCTGCATGCTGGTTTCCGCCGCCGGGCCGTGGGCTGGCGGTGTGTCCTGGGCGGATACGTCCAGCATGATCAAGCCCAGCGGCCCCGCCCAGCGGATTCCCGATTTTGTGGAGCTGGTCAAACAGGTCAAACCGGCGGTGGTGTCCATTACCTCCATGATCCGCTCCGACACCATGGAAGGTGAAGGCGGTGGCATGGGTGGCGGGCCTTTTCCGTTCCCCTTCCCGTTCCAGATGATGCCCCAGCCCTCCAAGCAGCTGATTGAGGCGCGCGGGTCTGGCTTTGTTATCTCGGCCGATGGGTACGTGGTGACCAACAACCATGTGGTCAAAGGGGCAACCAAGGTCAGCGTCACACTGGATGACGGCACAACCCTGCCTGCCAAGGTGGTCGGTCGCGATGGCAAGACCGATCTGGCTTTGCTCAAGGTTACGCCCACACAAAAACTGCCCTTTATTGAACTCGGCGAGTCCGATGACGTACAGCCGGGGGAATGGGTGATTGCCGTTGGCAACCCCTACGGTCTGGGTGGCACGGTGACGGCTGGTATTGTCTCGGCCCGTGGGCGTGACATCAACGAAGGCCCATACGACAACTTCATTCAGGTGGATGCCCCCATTAACCGCGGCAACTCCGGTGGCCCGCTCTTTACGCAGGACGGCAAGGTGGTGGGGGTTAACACCGCCATTCTCTCCCCCTCTGGCGGGGGGTCGATTGGTATTGGTTTTGCCATTCCGTCCGATACGGTGCGCAGCGTTGTGGACCAGTTGCGCAAGACCGGCCATGTGGTGCGCGGCTACCTTGGCGTAAACGCTCAGGTTATTTCCCCCGTTATGGCCAGCGCGCTTAACCTGCCGGCCCCCGCTGTTGCGGGTACGCCGCCCGCAGGTGCGCTGGTGGCCAGTGTCAGCCAGGACAGCCCGGCCGAAAAAGCGGGTCTCAAGGCTGAGGACGTGATTACCGACTTTAATGGCCAGAAAATTGCCACCCCGCATGATCTGGCCGTGCGTGTGGCGGCAGTGGCGCCGGGCACGCAGGTAACAATCGGCTTTGTGCGTGCAGGTAAGGCACAGACCGCCACCACCAAAATTGGCAATCTTGCCAGTGCTACGGGGGATGCGGGCAAAACGGCGAGTACCGCAGGCGGGCAGCATCTGGGTGTGGCTCTTGCCCCGCTTAACCGCGATACGCGCCAGCAGCTTGGTCTGCCGCAGGATACGCATGGCGTTGTGGTGAGCGATGTGGAGGCAGGTTCTCCTGCGGATCAGGCCGGGATTCGTCCGGGGGATGTCATTCAGTCTGTTGGTGGCCAGCAGGTGGATATGCCCAAGGCGGCCGTCAGTCTGGTCAAAACGGCTATGGCGGCCAAAAAACCGGTGCTGCTGCGTATTCTGCGGGATGGGCAATCCCTGTTCATTGCCATTTCGCCCGATGGCAGTACCGCAGGCCTGCCAGCGGATAACGGTGCTGGTAGCGGTGATGATGATGATAACTGAGGCAGACTTGTCCTGAGTTATCAGCCAAAAAAGGCCGGCTCCTGTGGAGTCGGCCTTTTTTTAATACTTTAGTCCTGTGCGGTTAGGCGGTCCGCTCAGTCCGCTTTCTGCCCCGAGGCGATGTTGAGCAGAGTCGCAACCGAGAGAATGCGGATGCGATGGTTTTCCGCGCTGGCAATCAGCATGCTGCGGCGGAAAGCGCTAATGGTCCGGCTTACGGTTTCAATGGTCAGGCCCAGATAATCGGCAATATCCACCCGTGTCATGGGGACAGAAGCCATGTTTTCTGCCTCCTGCCGCCGGTTTGCGGTCTGGTGGAAGGCGCGCATCCGGTCGAGCAGAAAGGTGGCAACTTTTTCGCGCGCGGTTTTGCGCCCCAGCAGCAGCATCTGTTCCTGCGCTTCGGCCAGTTTGTCGGTTACGGCGGCTAACAGGCGGCGCTCAAATGTTGGGTAATCGCTCAGCAATGCCTCAAGCTGGGGGCGGAGGAAGCGGCACAGCCGCACATTATCCACCGTTTCTGCCCCAAAAGAGTATGTCTGCGCTGTGCTCAGGCCCAAAAACTGGCCTGCATCGGCAAAACCCGTAATCTGCCTGCGTCCATCGGGGAGGGATTTGAAGAGTTTGACCGTGCCGCGCGTGACATTGAAAAACGCCAGTGCAGGCTCTCCTTCTTCAACAATTGTTGTGCCCGGTGGCAGCAGTAACTGGCGGGAGGAGTGGGCCAGTGCGGCCAGTCCTTCCTCATCCATGCTGCTGCACAGGCTTTTGTTCCGGATGTCACACACAAGGCAACGCATGACATCCATATCCGCTTTGGGGGTATGAACTGCCCCGCCAGCGGGCGCGAAGGCAGATGTCTGGGGAGAAGATGTCATGCGATAAATCCAGAAAACCGTTTAGTATTAACCGGTTGCGGTCTGTTATAACGGTTGGGGCCGTAAAAGGTCGCCCCGCAGCATTGAGCTTTTGTTGACATAAATCAATCATGCCAAGGGATTATTTTAATTGCAGGCCAGAACTGCAAAAAAGTCGAAACCGGGGTCTGTGGTTAAAATGACACAGTTTTGACTCATCTTTGACCAGTATGCGCCAGACTTGATCTAAATCAAGGTTGCATGAGCGATGGCGTGGTCTTTCCGGCACAGAATTACAGTGCAGTGGAAGAGACAAAACACAATGGTCAAGTTCCGTTCCTTTCTGACAGCCACAGTGGCTGGTGTGGCCGCCCTGACCGGTGCGGCACAGGCGCAGACAGCAACCCCCAATGCTGCTTACGTCAATGCCCCGGTCATGAACCACATCCCGGACGCGCAAAAGCCCTCTGGCCACTGCGGTATCTTTGAAACCTGCGCCAGCACCAAAATCGGTCTGGGCAAGGGTGACTTCATGGTGCGTCTGTCCGGCGTTGGCGTTCTGCCGCAGGACCGTGACAGCAGCGTGAAGGTCGCTGGCGTTGGCCACATGAACGGCACGCACCTGTCCACCACCAACCAGGCTATGCCGGAACTGACGGTTGAATACTTCATCACCGACAACCTGTCTGTTGACCTGATTGCAACCAGCACGCACCACCGTGTGAACGCAGTTGGTGGCGCGCTTGCTGGTGTGAGCGGCCGGCAGGTAACGGACGTTGGTTCCGCTTGGGTGCTGCCCCCCACTCTGACCTTCGCTTGGCATTTCCGTCCGCACAAGCGCTTCAACCCGTATGTGGGTGTGGGTGCAACGGCTATGTGGTTCCATAACGCACGTGGGTCGGGCCAGCTTGGGCTGACCAAACTGAATGGTGGTTTCACCGGTGGCCCGGCTGTGAACGTTGGTTTCGACTATCAGCTGGTCGGCAACTGGTTCTTCAACGCCGACGTCAAGCAGATGTTCGTTCGTATGCACGCATGGGCTGAAAACAGGGCCGAAACCCTCAAGGTTCGTGCTCATGAATCCCTGGACCCCACCGTGGTGTCCGCCGGTATTGCATACCGCTTCTGATCTAAGCTGATGAGCGCGGATCCCGTCTCTGACCTGATTTCCCGCTACGGCGGGAATCTGCCGCGCTATACCAGTTACCCGACCGCTGCGAGTTTTTCGGATGCGGTCGGGGCTCAGGACGTGGGAAGCTGGCTGCGGACGCTGCCAGCAGACCTGCCTGTTTCCCTGTATTTTCATGTTCCATTCTGTGATGAGCTCTGCCGGTTCTGTGGGTGCAATACCTCAGTCATGCGGCATGAGGACGGGCGCGTGGCCTATGGTGACCTGCTGCGCGAGGAAATGCGCCGGGTTGTAGCCCTAACGGGCGAGCAGCGCGTTGTGCATCATCTCCAGTTTGGCGGTGGTACGCCCACCACATTGCCGCCGGCCTCGCTCCGGCAGCTTATGCGTGCCGTACGCACGTTCTTCCGTTTTTCCGATGACGCCGAACTGGCGATGGAAATGGACCCCCGCCATGTGCCCGAAGGTTATCCGGCACTCCTAGGTGATCTGGGGTTCAATCGCATCAGCCTTGGCGTGCAGGACCTGGACGAAAAGGTGCAGGAAGCCTGCGGTCGTCACCAGTCCTTTGCGCAGACCAAAAGCTGTATTGAGCAGGTACGCGCCGCGGGCGTTACGGGCGTTAATATCGACCTGATTTACGGCCTGCCCTACCAGACGGTAGAAAGCGTGGGTGAGACGGCCCGCCAGATTGCCCTGCTCCGCCCAGACCGGCTGGCCGTGTTTGGTTATGCCCACATTCCGTGGAAGCAGAAGCGCCAGAAGCTTATTCCTGAAAGCGCGCTACCGTCCTCTTCGGAGCGGCTGGCCCAGCGTGCGCAGATTGATGCCGTGTTGCAGGCGGCCGGGTATCAGGCCATTGGGCTGGACCATTACGCCCTGCCGGATGATGCCTTGGCCAAAGCTGCCAATGCCGGCACTCTGCACCGCAATTTTCAGGGTTACACAACGGATTCCTGCCCGGTGCTGCTGGGTATGGGGGCTTCGGCCATTTCCATGACCCCCGCAGGGTTTGCCCAGAATATTCCTACCGTTGCAACCTATGCCCGCGCACTGGCCGATTCGGCAGAACTGCCGGTTATGCGTGGGGTGGCCTGCACAGCGGAGGACCGCTACCGCGGGGCCATTATCGAACGTATTATGTGCGATCTGGCGGTGGACCTGCGCTCAAACCACATTCCCGATAACCCGGGTATGGATGGATTTGTAGAGGAGCTGGCCAGCCTGCATCTGTTCGAGCGGGATGGGCTGATTACCCGCGCTGACAGCCGTATAGAGGTGACAGAAAAAGGGCGTCCGTTTTTGCGGAATGTCGCCGCTGTTTTTGACACGCGGCAGAAAGAACTGGCCGCTGCAAGCACAGGCAAAGCGCCTGCTCCCCGTTTTTCTGGCGCGCTGTAAGGCAGGCCGTTCAAATTGGCATTTCTGCCATGCAACTTGATCATCGGGTTGTTTTGGCGCATGGAAGAACAGCTTCTGAACCGCAGAGGCAATGCTGCAAAAAGCCCGGCACCTCTGGTTCTCCAGCATATTTCTGTTTTATCGGAAGGATCGGACAACATGCGTCCTGATGCTCCTTTGCCCGGCCAGACCGGGTCTTTTACCCTGCCGGACAGGTTGCGCCACACACCCGCGGCCACATACCCATTCGCGCACTGGATGCTTGAAAACGTTCTGGAACCCCCTGCATGCGACGCCCTTGTGGACTGGAACCCGGGGGAGAGCGCCATTGCAGGGGATGTTGGCGGGCGGCGGGAAACGCGCAATGCTTTCCGCGTTTTTGTGGACCCGGCCGTGCGTGCAAGGGATGCCCGGCTGGACCGCATGGCCACGCTGCTGGATAGCGACCCCATGCGCCAGACGTTTGAAGCCATATGCGGCAGCCCACTGGATGAGGCCGCCCTCAGGCTGGAACTGTGCCTGGATACGGATGGATTCTGGCTCGAACCCCATACCGACATCGGGGCCAAAAAGCTGACCCTGCTTATCTCTCTTTCCACGGGGGAGGATGCGCAGCAATGGGGCACGGACCTGATGACACCGCAGGGCGAATCTGTTGCCCGTGCATCTGGCGTGTTCAATTCGGGGGTGTTGTTCATCCCCTCAGACAAGACATGGCATGGCTTTGTGCAGCGCCCGATCCGGGGTACACGGCGGACCCTGATCGTCAATTTTGTCGATAAAAACTGGCGTGCCGTGCACGAACTGGCCTTTGGACCGCGTATGGCCCGGGCCTGACCTTTCCTGTTTGGCGGAAAAGGCGCAAAACGGGCCGGGGTGCCCGTTTTTTGCAATTCTGTGACAAATCGGGTTTAGGAAAGCTACAGAAATTTCAACGGGGATAAAACGGGAATGAGTGAACCTGTGCGTGAGTCGATGGAGTTCGATGTTGTCATTGTTGGCGGTGGCCCCGCCGGACTGGCTGCCGCCATTCGCCTGCGCCAGCTTTCGCCGCAAACCAGTGTCTGCCTGATTGAAAAAGGGAGCGAGATCGGGGCGCATATTGTATCCGGCGCCGTGATCGAGCCGCGCGCACTGGCCGAACTGCTGCCCGACTGGCGCGAACGCGGTGCGCCGCTGGATACGCCTGTAACGGCGGAAGATATGTTCTACCTGACCGAAACAGGCAGTATTCGGGTGCCCATGCTCGACAAGGTCATGCCGCACATGGCCAACCACGGGAATTATATTGTCAGTCTGGGCGAGGTCTGCCGCTGGCTGGCCGTGCAGGCCGAGGAACTGGGGGTGGAAATCTACCCCGGTTTTGCTGGGGCCGAAGTGCTGATCGAACGCAACCGCGTGGTGGGTGTGGCCACGGGGGATATGGGTGTGGGGCGTGACGGCAAACCCGGCCCCAACTACCAGCCCGGCATGGAACTGCGTGGGCGCTACACCCTGTTTGCAGAAGGCTGCCGTGGCTCCCTGACCAAGCAGGTCATGGCCCATTACGACCTGCGCAAGGATGCAGACCCGCAGACCTACGGCCTAGGCATTAAGGAAGTGTGGGAAATCCCGGCAGAAAACCATCGCCCCGGTCTGGTGCAGCACAGCTTTGGCTGGCCGCTGGACAACGGTACGTATGGTGGCGCGTGGCTGTACCATTTTGGCGAAAACCTTGTGTCCTATGGCTTTGTTATCGGGCTGGATTACGCCAACACATGGCTCTCCCCGTTTGAGGAAATGCAGCGCGTCAAGCTGCATCCGGCTTTCCGCCAGCATCTGGAAGGGGGGCGGCGTATTTCCTACGGTGCGCGTGCCCTGTCCGAGGGTGGTTTGCAGTCCATTCCGCGCCTGACCTTTCCCGGTGGTGCGCTGATCGGGGATTCGGCAGGGTTTTTGAATGTGCCCAAAATCAAGGGCACGCATACGTCCATGAAGTCGGGCATGCTGGCGGCGGAAGCCGTGGTGGATGCCATGAAAACCGACCGTGTAGAGCCGGGCTCCTATACGCAGAAGGTCCGGCAGTCCTGGCTGTGGCAGGAACTACGCACCGCACGCAACATTCGTCCCGCCTTTGCCCGTTTTGGGGCCATGGGTGGCGCGGTGTACGCGGGGCTGGATGCCATGGTGCTGCGTGGACGCGCCCCGTGGACGCTCCACTTCAAACATCAGGATAACGAAACACTGCGCGCGGCTGATCTGTGCGCAAAGCCGTTTTACCCCAAACCCGATGGCAAGCTGACGTTTGATCGTCTGTCTTCCGTCTTCCTGTCCGCCACCAACCATGAGGAGGATCAGCCGGTACATCTGCGGCTTAAAAATCCGTCCTTGTGGAAAACGGTCAACTGGGATGTGTTCCACGCACCAGAGGCGCGTTATTGCCCGGCAGGTGTGTACGAAGTGGCGGATGAGCAGACAGCACCACATCTGCAAATCAATGCCCAGAACTGCGTACATTGCAAAACGTGTGACATTAAGGACCCCACCCAGAATATAGACTGGACCACGCCCGAAGGGGGTGGTGGGCCGAATTATCCGGCTGGTATGTGAATTTCGGTCAAAGTACGATAAAGAACCGTCCGAACCATCCTGCGTCTGCAAGCGAAAGAAGTCATGAAGATACTCGTACCTGTAAAGCGGGTTGTTGATTACAACATCAAACCGCGCGTCAAGGCGGATGGCAGCGGAGTGGAAACCGCTGGCGTCAAGATGTCCATGAATCCGTTTGACGAAATTGCGGTGGAAGAAGCCGTGCGCCTGCGTGAAAAAGGCGCTGCTTCGGAAGTCGTGGTTGTGTCCATTGGTGTGCAGCAGGCGCAGGACACCCTGCGTACCGCCATGGCCATGGGCGCTGACCGGGCCATTCTGGTGCTGACCGATGAAAGCCCCGAACCTCTGGCTGTTGCCAAGGTGCTCAAAACACTGGTCGAAAAAGAAGGCCCCTCGCTGGTTGTGCTGGGCAAACAGGCCATTGATGATGACATGAACGCAACGGGCCAGATGCTGGCCGGCCTGCTGGGCTGGGGTCAGGGCACCTTTGCCAGCAAGGTTGATGTGGTCGATGGCCGCGTGAATGTCAGCCGTGAAATTGATGGCGGCACGGAGCAGGTCTCCCTTACCCTGCCAGCCATTATCACGGCCGACCTGCGCCTGAACGAGCCGCGCTACGCCTCCCTGCCCAACATCATGAAAGCCAAGAAAAAGCCGCTGGAAACCATTCCTGCCGCTGACCTTGGTGTGGACATGGCCCCGCGCCTGACGGTTGTTTCCGTTGCGGAACCCGCAGAACGCCAGGCGGGGATCAAGGTTGGCTCTGCAACAGAGCTGGTGGAAAAACTGCGTAACGAAGCAAAGGTGATCTGAACATGACCGCTCTTGTTCTTCTGGATCATGAAGGCGGCCAGATCAGGAAGGCAGCCCTTTCTGCTGTAACCGCCGCAACCCGTCTGGGTGATGTGCATGTGCTGGTCGCCGGGGATGCCGCTCTGGCACAGGCTGCAAGCCAGATTGCAGGCGTGTCCAAGGTGCTGCATGCGGCAGATGCCCGCTATGCGCATGAACTGGCCGAGCCTCTGGCAGCCCTGCTTGTCTCCCTTGCTGGCAGCTACGACCATATCGTGGCCGCTGCGGGTGCTACGGGTAAGAACGTGCTGCCGCGTGCTGCTGCCCTGCTGGACGTGCAGCCCATCCCTGATGTGGTGAGCATTGTGGACGCGCAAACCTTTGTGCGCCCGATTTACGCTGGCAACGCACTGGCGACCGTGCGTTCCTCCGACGCCAAAAAAGTCCTGACCGTGCGCAGTGCATCGTTTGATGCTGCCCCGGCCGAAGGTGGCAGCGCCCCGGTTGAGGCGGTTGCAGCGGTAGATAGCCCTGACGTGTCCCGCTTTGAAGCCGTTCACCTGTCTGACTCCGCCCGCCCTGATCTGGAATCGGCACGCGTTGTGGTGTCCGGCGGTCGTGGCATGGGTAGTGAGGAAAAGTTCCACGCGCTGGACCCGCTGGCCGATGTGCTGGGTGCTGCTGTTGGCGCTTCCCGCGCTGCAGTCGATTCCGGTTTTGTGCCTAACGAATTGCAGGTCGGCCAGACCGGCAAGATCGTGGCACCGGAACTGTACATGGCGTTTGGTATTTCCGGCGCAATCCAGCATCTGGCAGGCATGAAGGACAGCCGCGTGATCGTGGCCGTGAACAAAGACCCCGAAGCCCCCATCTTTCAGGTGGCGGATTACGGTATTGTGGGCGATCTGTTTGAGGTTGTGCCGCAGTTGGTGGAAGAGCTTAAAAAATAAGCGCATCCCCATAATCGCGTGCTTGAAAAGCCCGTATGCCCTTGTGGCGTACGGGCTTTTTTTATGGGGTTATTCCGCGCCGTAAGCCGCCATGAACACCCGGACGGCGGCATGAATCACTTTTTCTTCCTCCTCCGCACTGTTTTCCGGGTTCAGGTTAAAACGGCGCAGATGGGCGATGCGTGTCTGGCACAGGGCAAAAAACTGCTCGGCGGCAAAAACCGGGTCTTCTGTCCGCAAGGTGCCCAGCGCTTCCTGTTCGCGTATCCAGTTGGCCAGTGTGGCAATGGCGACTCGGGGACCATTTTCCCAGAACACGGCCCCCAGCTGGGGGAAGCGCGGCGCTTCGGAGACAATAATCCGGTAGAGCATCAGGCTGTCAGGCTGGGTAATCAGGCGCACCATGGCGCGGGCCACGGCGGTCAGCGTTTCCCGCGCGGGCGAATCCTCCCGCACGGGGGCAAGAGCCACGGGCAGTTTTTCGCGGCAGCATTGTTCCACAAATGCGGCAAACAGGTCGGCCTTGTTGGTAAAGTAGTTATACAGCGTTCCCTTGGATACAGCGGCCTGCCGCGCAATGGCGGACATGCTTGCGCCCTCGTAGCCATGTTCGGCAAAAACCGCACTGGCTCCAGTCAGAATCTGCTGTCGTTTGGTCTCGGACTCTCCCGTGCAGGGGGAGCAGGAGGGCGCGGGGAGGGGAGGAGATAGGGCCATGGATCTTCGGGCTTTGGAGACTTGTGATTGACGCGGTAGGGAAAGACGATAGGGTATGCCCTGACCGAACTGGTCGGTCAGCGTAGCGGTTATAACGCATATTAAAGCAGGCGCATAATTTCGACGAGGGTAAGCGGGTGGCAAGAAGGAATGCACGGCGGGCGGGCGCACTGGCAGCCGGTTTTATTCTGGCAGGTTGTGCTGTAGGGCCAGACTATAAAAAGCCCCAGGCGTGGTCCCCCTCACAATGGCAGAAAGCGGCAACGCAGGAGCGCACCAGCGCGCTGAGTGTGCCCACGGAGCAGGAGCCGGACGCGCAGTGGTGGTCAGTGTTCCATGACCCGGAACTGACCTCGCTTGAACAGCGTCTGGCCGCCCAGAACCTGGACGTGCTGCAGGCATCCGAGCAGCTTGCCGTCAGCCGCGGGCAATTGCTGCTGGCCGGTGCGGAGCGCTTCCCAGACCTTGCAGCCTCTGGCTCGTATAGCCGCGTGCAGCACAGTAGCAAGCAGTTGCAGCGGATCGTGGAGCGGATTGGTGAACATTCTGCTGGCTCCCAGCTGGGGGAAATGCTGACCAGCCAGTCTTCCGAGGCCACCATACCGCTGCTGAACAACTGGCAGGATGGTGTGCAGGCCAGTTGGGAGGTGGATCTGTGGGGCCGTGTGCGCAGGCAGTACGAGGCCGCCAAGTCCTACACCAACGCCACCATGGAAGAACGCCGGGGGATTCTGATCGCCCGCCAGTCCGAGCTGGCATCGGATTACATGACACTGCGCAGCCTGCAGGAGCAGTTGCGCATTACCACGGCCAACCGCGATGCCGCAGCCAAACTGCTGCAACTGAGCCAGTCGCGCTACAAAAGCGGTCTGGTGAGCGAACTGGATGTGGATAGTGCCCAGTCCGAGCTCCAGCATACCAATGCCCTGATCCCGCAGTTTGAGCAGCGCATTGCCATGCAGATCAACGCCATCAATCTGCTTATGGGCATGCCCCCGGGTGGGTTGAACACCGAACTGGTGCAAACAGCGGGCATTCCGCTGGTGCCGCCAGCCGTGCCTATTGGCCTGCCATCCGAACTGGCACATCGTCGCCCCGATATTCGTGAGGCTGAAGCCGAACTGCATGCGGCCACGGCCGAAGTGGGGCAGGCCATGGCGGACTTTTACCCCAAGGTTACGATTGATGCGGGCTTTGGGCTTCAGTCCTTCTCGTTCCGCGATATGGGGATGTGGAGCTCACGCATGTGGAATGTGGGGCCGTCCATCACGATCCCCATTTTTCAGGGCGGGCGCCTGACCGGCCAGTTGCAGATGAAAAAAGCATCGCAGAGGGCCGCAGCCCTGCGGTACCGCAAAACGGTGCTCAATGCCTGGAGCGAGGTGGATAATGCACTCACCGCATATCAGGCAGAGCAGAAGAAGAACCAGCGCCTGAGCAGCCAGGTGGCAGCAGACAAGCGTTCCATGGAGCTGGCGCAAAGCCAGTATAAGCATGGGCTGCAGAGTTACCTGCAGGTGCTTGATGCACAGCGCAGGCTGCTCTCTTCCCAGACCAGTCTGGCGGATAGCACAGCGAGTATCGCAGATGATCTGGTGCGTCTGTATAACGCGCTGGGCGGGGGATGGGAGAGTACCTTCCCCGTCTCCAAGCCCAAACACGCCTAACGGCTTGGGCACACAGGATATTTCAAACCAGGAGCGGGCTATGTGGCCCGCTTTTATTTTGCATTAGGAACGTTAATTTTCAGGATTGGCGGTTTTCTGGGGTTTTTTGTTTAGGTTAT
>NZ_JOPD01000030.1:0-60153 GCF_002153575.1 Acetobacter sp. DsW_54 | reverse complement strand
TTGCGGGCGTTCTGGTCTGCCACCCTCCACAGTTTTGAAAATGACCCCGAGGTACAGGCGGGAAAAGAGATTAACCCAGATATGTAAAGGCGGGTCATTCGCGTGGCATTAACAGATGCGTAACCGACTGACCTTCAGGCATGCTGACATCACTTGGGAACACTTCCACCGCCCTTCATCTTACGCGTCTCAGCCTGCCAGATCAGACGCCAACCAGAATCTCATCTCACATCACTGGCAGAAAAGCTTTGATGGCGACCGTAATGAAACACGACCGCATAATCTCAAGGTAGGTGGCCACATACTACGAAAACACATCGCTCTCAGCGACGAATATATTAAGCATCAGTTTATAAAGTAAAAACTGCCATAAGATTTATTATTTACTACACAGTCATAAGTAGACCGTATTATTCACAAAACACTTAAAAATAACGCATCCAATATTGATGCCTGGCTCAAGAATGCCAAAGATGGAGCGGAAATGCTATTAGACCAAAATATCTCTGAAAGGGAAACTGTTGTCATTGAAAAAGCTAATCGTCAGCGTAATACTGTACGGTATATTCGCATTACAATTACCAAAAAAGAACATAATGGGTTAGTTTACTATGTCCAAACTGCTAGACTTGAATAAATTTGATATTATTGACTTATTCCCGCGCCTGACCGATCTGGGTACGGGCTCGTTTGGCGAGGATGCTAATATTTTTAGCGATACCTTGGCAGAGGCTATTGAAAATGCACCACAAGGTCATGACCTGCTGTTCAAACAGCAAACAGTCAACGAACTAAAGACTTTACTGGCTTGCAATGAGGCGGAACTCAACCATGCAAGCTTTGCCTTGATCCGCATAAGTCTCACTGAAGAGGTTGAAGAACCACCGAATTGGGGTAGTTTTCCAACCCTGCGGGCGTTCTGGTCTGCCGTCCTCCACGTTTTTGAAAATGACCCCGAGGTGCAGGCAGGAAAAGAGATTGACCCGAGTATATAAAGGCGGGTCATCCCCCAGCATGGTTTTATAACCCTGAGTGGGTTAGCAGTCTTTAGCGCTTTTTGGGGAGAAATGGTGAGCCGGGAGGGACTCGAACCCTCGACCATTCGATTAAAAGTCGAATGCTCTACCAGCTGAGCTACCGGCTCACACATGGAACCACGCGGGCGGTCATGGACCGTGCGTGATGGGGCTGTTCCTAACCGGATTAACCCCCTGCGTCAAGCACACAAAGGCATTTTTCCGCCTCTTTGTGCCACATCATGCCCGTTGGGGCACATACGCGGCCATAGCCCGTTAAGGCCCATACAAAAACGGCCCGCCGGGTTAGGGCGGGCCGTTTGCGTGGGATCAGGCCTCTGCCTTGTCCGCCGGAACCATTTTGGCAATCCGGTCGGGCTCGTTCACCACGCCGGACATGCCGGAGCCACGTTTGATCTTGTCCACGTTCTCCATGCCTTCAACCACTTCACCCACAATGGTGTACTGGCCATCCAGATGGGGGGAGGGTTCGAACATGATAAAGAACTGGCTGTTCGCGCTGTTCGGGTCAGAGGTACGCGCCATGCCAATGGTGCCACGCTCAAACTTGGCCTTGTTGGTAAATTCGGCGGGCAGGTCCGGCAGGTCGGAACCGTGCATGCCCGTACCCGTGGGGTCACCACCCTGAGCCATAAAGCCGGGGATAACGCGGTGGAATGCCACGTTGTCATAAAAACCCTGTTCGGCCAGCGTGCGCAGGCGTTCGGCGGCCTTGGGGGCAAGGTCGGGGCGCAGGCGGATAACCACGCGGCCTGCGGGCACATCCATGTAAATCAGGTCTTTTTTATCTTCTGTGGACATCAGAAACTCTCCTGTTAAGGCAACACCCGCCCAAACGCGCGGTTCAGCCCGTGCGTTCAGCCAGACGGGCCAGCAGGCGCGCCTGGGTATAGGGTGTTACAAACTCCGAAATATCGCCGTTATAGCTGGCAATTTCCTTCACCATACGGGAGGAAATAAACTGCGTGCGCTCCGACGCCATAAGGAATACGGTTTCTATCCCGCTATCCAGCCGCCGGTTTACGCCCGTCATCTGCACTTCGTAATCAAAGTCGGACAGAACGCGCAGGCCACGGAAGATAAGCGTAGCTCCATTGGCCCGCACCGCCTCCACCAGAAGCGAGTGGAAGGAGACAACCGTCATCTCCCCCCCTGTACGCGCCTTGATGGCAGGCAGGGCCTCGCTCACACATTCGATCCGCTCTTCAAGCGGCATAAGCGGGCTTTTGCCGGGGTTGCGGGCAACCCCGATAATCAGCCGGTCCACCAGCCTGCTTGCCCGCTCGATCACGTCCAGATGGCCGACTGTTACCGGGTCAAACGTGCCAGCGTACAGCCCGACACGTTTGGGTGCGGCAGCAGGGCTGGTCATGCTGCGGGACCGGCACCATCATCCGCGGACGGCTGGGGAGCGGCATCTTCCGCCTCGCCTGCTTCGTCCTCACCATCATCCATGACCGGGAACACACTGGTAATGCGTTCTGCATCATTCAGGCGCAGCAGGGTCACCCCGCTAGCCTGACGGGCCATAATACGCACCTGGTCAACCGGCACACGGATCAGGCGGCCAGCATCGGTCACGAGCATGACATCCGTACCCGGCAGCACCGGCAGGGTGGCCGAAACCTCCGTCCCGCGCTTGTTGGCAGAGAAGGTCATGTTGGTAATGCCCTGCCCGCCACGCCCGCTTACGCGGTAATCATAGGCGGAGGAGCGGCGGCCAAACCCGCCATCGCTCACAATCAGCAGCACTTCTTCTGCCGCTTCAAGCTGGGCGAAGCGTTCGGGGGTCAGGGCTTCGGTGCCGGTTGCACCTTCATCCTCATCCCCATCCACCACGGATACGTCGGTATCATCCTCGGTGTCGGCTGCGTTTTCGGCCCGGCGTTTGGCGTTGGCCATGCGCAGGTAGGCTGCGCGTTCCTCCACCGTGGCCTCAACATGGTTGAGCACGGCAAGGCTGATCACCCGGTCGCCCTCGGCCAGACGGATCCCGCGCACACCCGACGACCCGCGCCCGGCAAACACACGCACCGTGTCATCCGTTATCTGGAAGCGGATGCAGCGTGCCTTGCGGGTGGCAAGGAACACGTCCTGCCCATCGCGGCAGGTGGCAACGCCGATCAGGCTATCACCGTCATCGAGCTTCATGGCGATCATGCCCGAAACACGAATATTGCGGAAGTCGCTCAACCGGTTACGGCGTACACCCCCGCTGGCGGTGGCAAAGACAAGATGCAGGCTTTCCCACAGTTCCTCGTCCTGCGGCAGGGGCAGCACGGCGGTAATGGTGTCTGTTCCAAGGTCAGGCAGCAGGTTAACCAGCGCGCGGCCCTTGGCGGCGGGGCCTGCCTCTGGCAGACGCCACACCTTCTGGCGGTACACCTTGCCACCGGAGGAGAAGAACATAACCCACTGGTGCGTGTGCGCGTTAAAGGAGCGCACCACAATATCATCCCCGCGTGTGCCTGCCCCGGTGCGGCCACGGCCACCACGGTTTTGCGCGCGGAACACATCCAGCGGTGTGCGTTTGATAAAGCCTTCCCGCGTGATGGTCACAACCATCTGGCCGGGTTCGATCAGGCTTTCATCATCCTGATCCCCGTCATAATCGGTAATGTCGGTTACGCGCGGGGTTACCAGTTCGGCACGGGCACGGGCCAGTTCCTCGCACAGCACTTCCATGCGTCGGGGGCGGCTGCTGATAATTTCGAGCAGTTCGTTAATCCGCACCGCCACTTCGGACAGTTCGTTCTGGATTTTGTCGCGCTCAAGCCCGGTCAGGCGTTGCAGGCGCAGTTCCAGAATCCCGCGTGCCTGTGCTTCGGTCAGGCGGACCTTGCCATCCACCACCACGTTGCCTTCATCGTGGATCAGGGCCAGCAGGGGTTCCACATCCGCAGCATTCCACTGCGCTGCCATAAGCGATTCCCGCGCGGTGGCGGCATCTGGCGCTGCGCGGATAAGGGCAATAACGGCATCAATATTGGCAACCGCAATAACCAGCCCGACCAGAATATGGGCCCGGTCGCGCGCCTTGTTCAGGTCATGGCGCGAGCGGCGCAGGATTACTTCCTCGCGGAAGGCAATAAAGGCCTCCAGCACATCCTTCAGGCCCATCAGGCGGGGTTTGCCGCCATCAAGGGCCAGCATGTTCACGCCAAAGGAGGTCTGGAGCTGGGTAAAGCGGTAAAGCTGGTTCAGCACCACTTCGGGCGTGGCATCACGCTTGATTTCAATCACCACGCGCATGCCCGAACGGTCGGACTCGTCGCGGATATCGGCAATGCCTTCCACCTGCTTGGAGCGGACCAGATCGGCAATGCGCTCCTGCAAGGTGGCTTTGTTGACCTGATAGGGGATCTCGCTCACCACAATGGCTTTGCGGTCCTTGCGGATTTCCTCAATATCGGCCTTGGCGCGAATAATTACGGAGCCACGCCCCGTAGCATAGGCGCTGCGAATACCAGAACGCCCCAGAATGGTGCCACCGGTGGGAAAATCCGGGCCGGGCACAATTTCCATCAGCTCTTCGAGCGTCATGTCCGGTCGGGCGATCAGGGCCAGTGTGGCATCCACCACTTCCCCCGGATTATGGGTGGGAATGTTGGTGGCCATACCCACGGCAATGCCGGTGGCGCCATTGATCAGCAGGTTGGGGAAAGCGGCGGGCAGAACCGTGGGTTCGTTTTCGCTTTCATCATAGTTGGGCTGAAAATCGACCGTATCGCGGTCAATATCACCGAGCAGAAAGGTGGAGGAGCGGGCCAGACGCGCCTCGGTATAACGCATGGCGGCGGGGCTGTCCCCATCCACCGAGCCAAAGTTACCCTGCCCGTCAATCAGCTTGACGCGCATGGACCAGGACTGCGCCATACGCACCATGGCTTCGTAAATGGAGCTGTCGCCATGGGGGTGATATTTACCCATGACCTCACCCACTGCACGGGCGGACTTGCGGTAAGGCTTGTCGTGCGTAAAGCCGCTCTCGTGCATGGCGTAAAGAATACGCCGGTGCACGGGCTTGAGACCATCTCGCACATCAGGCAACGCACGGCTGACAATGACCGACATCGCATACGCAAGGTAGGAGGAGCGCATCTCCTCCTCAATGGTCACGGGCAGAAGGTCTGAAGGCTGCGGTGATCCGGTCTGGTCAGAAATCTCGGTCAAGGTTCATCCGTTCTGTCATGCTGCGCGGCTGTCCGGGCTAGTGCCCGCACGCCCCGCCAAATCCACCTGAACACCGGTTGCCGCGGTGCGGTGTATTTTCTAGCACCAAACCCCGCAAACTCCTAGCGCCGGCAGGGGTTTGGGCAGGTATAAAACCCACAGATGGTGCTGATTATCTTGCCCCGGACGGCCAGCTATGCCCATCATGGCCCATAACTTGGGAGTTTACGACTGATGCGCCTTATCCTTGCCCTGCTTGTGCCGTGGTTGCAGTTTTTTACCATTGGCCGCCCCTTTGCGGGGATTACCTGCCTTGTGTTGCAGATTACGCTTATCGGCTGGATTCCGGCCACCATCTGGTCGGTTTACGCCCTGAGCCAGTACACAACGGACCAGAAGATTGCCCGCATGAGCCGCGCCTCCCGCAGCTAGGGCTGGCAGCGGGGCAGCACGCCCTGCGCGCAACAAAAAAGGCGGCCCCCGCAAGGCAGGGCCGCCTTTTTTATACCCGCGCCGAGTGCGGACCCATCTGGGCACGCACCGGGCTGGGGCATGTTATTTACCAGTCATGATCCGCTCGACCAGCTGCTTGGTCGTGGGCACAAACCCGTTGGCATAGAACGGGTCCGTGCCAAAGCGCCACGCGTTGGTGCCGCCAAACATCAGGTTTTCATCCATCACCTTGTCCGCATCTGGGCCAGAGGCATGGGCTGCGGCCTGAAGCGTTTTCTGGATGCAGAAGGAGCGCGGGTCCGCCCGGTGGCCGTTGCTGTAGCTAGGGCCACGCTGGCTCCAGTTAGAGAACTTGCACTCCGAAAGGCAGCCCATGCAGTCCGTCTGGTCCGCCACAATCATGCGCGCCCGGTCGGGGGTGACAAAAATGAGCGTGGAATCGGGGGTGCGCAGGGCCTCAACAAAGCCTTCGCTTTCCCACTGCTGCACGCGCGCCACGTCTTCGGGCTTAAGGAACACTTCGCGCTTGCGGGGGCCAACACCGTAAGGTGCTGTCAGCTCTTCCGTGGCTTCTGTTGCAAACGGAACCTGATGTTCGGCGCGCTGGCGCAGTTCATGCAGGAAGCCGTTGTTCACAGCGGAGGAATAGAACCCCGTGGGGGAGAAGCGGTTGAGGTACACATCGCCTTTTTTCAGGGTCAGCAACCGGCGCTTCCACGCATCGGGGATCGGGCTTTCGGTGGTCAGCAGCGGGCGTGTGCCAAACTGGAAGGCGATCGGCCCCAGCTCTTCACTGTCAATCCAGTCCTGCCATTCTTCCAGCCACCAGACGCCACCGGCCATGATAATGGGGGTATTGTCCAGCCCAAAGCCGCGCATGGCCTGCCGCAGGGCCAGCACGCGCGGGTAAGGGTCTTCCGGAGCAAAGGGGTTTTCGGTGTTGGACAGGCCATTATGCCCGCCTGCACGCCACGGGTCTTCGTACACAACGCCGCCCAGCAGGTCGGATGCCTTGCTGTACGAACGCTTCCACAACGCATTAAAGGCCCGGGCGGAAGAAACGATAGGGTAGTAATGCACCCCGAACTGGGCGGCAATGTCGGCCAGACGGTAGGGCATGCCCGCACCGCAGGTCAGGCCGTGGATCATACCCTTGGCCCCTTCGAGCACGCCGGTAATCACCCGTTCGGAGGCAGCCATTTCCCACAGGATATTGGCGTGGATGCGCCCCTTGCCACCAGAAACCTCGTGCGCAATGCGCGCCTGCGCAATACCACCACGAATGGCGTAATCCACAAGCTCCTCATGCCGTTCCCGGCGGGTGCGGCCATGGTAAATCTGCGGCACCGGGTGACCCTGCTCGTCATAGCTATCCGCATTGACGATGGAGATCGTACCCGCACCCCCCGCAGCAGCCCATGCCCCGGCCGATGCACCTGTGGAAACAGAAACGCCCTTACCGCCTTCTACCAGCGGCAGAACATCCGTCCCCCCCATGCGAAGCGTGTTAATCGCCTTCATGACTATCCTGTCGTTTCTCTAAGATACCCGTATCTGGTCCGCGACGCGGAAGGGGGGAGGAAGCCCCCCTTCCGCAGGGGAAATGCCTTATTCGGCATCCCGGCGCGGTGCGCGGGCAGGTTTTTCGCCCACGGTTTCCGTAATGTCGGCACCTGTGGCCTGATCAACAACGCGCATGGACAGCTTGACCTTGCCGCGATCGTCAAAACCAATGACCTTGACCTTAACGGCATCACCGTCCTTGACCACATCGGTGGTGCGGCCCACGCGACCCTGCGCCAGTTCGGAAATATGAACCAGCCCGTCACGCGCACCAAGGAAGTTGACGAACGCGCCAAAGTCGGCGGTCTTTACAACCTTACCATCGTAAATGCGGCCCAGTTCGGGCTCGGCCACAATGCCGTTAATGCGTTCGAGCGCCTTTTTGGTCTGGTCTTCGGCGGTGGCGGCAATGGTGATTGTGCCATCGTCCCCAATATCCACCTTCGCACCCGAGTATTCCACGATTTCGCGGATAACCTTGCCACCCGAACCAATGACATCACGGATTTTTTCGCGCGGCACCTTCATGGTGGTGATGCGCGGCGCCGTGGTGGCAACGGTCGTGCGGTTTTCGGTCAGCGCCTTGCTCATTTCGCCCAGAATGTGCAGGCGGCCATCGCGCGCCTGACCCAGAGCGATCTTCATGATTTCGGGCGTGATGGACGTAATCTTGATGTCCATCTGCAGCGCGGTCACGCCTTCTTCGGTCCCGGCAACCTTGAAGTCCATGTCACCCAGATGATCTTCATCACCCAGAATGTCGGACAGGACGGCAAACTTGTCGCCTTCCTTGATCAGACCCATGGCAATACCGGCCACAGGGCGCTTGAGGGGCACACCGGCATCCATAAGGGCCAGCGAGCTACCGCAAACGGTCGCCATGGAGGAGGAGCCATTGCTTTCCGTAATTTCGGAAACAACACGCACCGTGTAGGGGAATTCCTTGCGGTTGGGCATCAGCGGGTGCAGGGCGCGCCATGCCAGCTTGCCATGCCCGATTTCACGCCGGCCGGGGGAGCCTACGCGGCCGCACTCACCTACGGAGTAGGGAGGGAAGTTGTAGTGCAGCAGGAAGTTGGTGCGGTATTCGCCTTCGAGCGCATCAATCACCTGTTCGTCCTGGCCAGTGCCCAGCGTGGTCACAACCAGGGCCTGCGTTTCACCACGGGTGAACAGGGCGGACCCATGCACGCGGGGCAGCACGCCCACTTCGGGTACAATCGGGCGCACGGTTACAAGGTCACGCCCGTCAATACGCTTGCTGGTCTTGAGAACCGAGGTGCGGACCACGTCAGCTTCAAGGTCCTTGATCATGGGCTTGGCAGCGGACACGTCCAGCTCGGCGGCTGTCAGTTTTTCCACAATGGCGTCACGCGCAGCCTTGAGCTTTTCGTAGCGGGTCTGCTTCTGCTTTTCCTTGTACGCATCGGCAATCAGTTTGCGGCCCAGCTTGTCCACCTGCTTGCGCAGGGCGGCTTCTTCCTTGCTTTCGCTCGGCAGGTCCCAAGGTTCCTTGGCGGCGTGTTCGGCCAGCGCAATAATGGCGTCCAGCACGGGCTGGAAGGCGGTGTGGCCAAAGGTCACGGCATCGAGCATCACGCCTTCGGACAGTTCGGATGCTTCGGATTCCACCATCAGCACGCCTTCGGCGGTGCCAGCCACGACCAGATCAAGGTCGGTTTCCTTGAGCTGTTCCAGCGTGGGGTTGAGGATGAACGCGCCATCAGCAAAGCCAACGCGGGCAGCGCCCACGGGGCCGAAGAAGGGAATGCCAGACAGGGTCAGGGCAGCCGAGCAGCCGATCAGGGCGGGAATGCTCGGGTCGTTTTCCATGTCGTGGGTCAGCACCGTGGCGATGACCTGCACCTCATTACGGAACCCTTCGGGGAAGAGCGGGCGAATGGGGCGGTCGATCAGGCGGGAGACCAGAGTTTCGTTTTCGGAAGGACGGCCTTCACGCTTGAAGAACCCGCCGGGGATCTTGCCTGCTGCGTAGGCTTTTTCCTGATAGTTGACGGTCAGGGGGAAGAAGTCCTGCCCCGGCTTGACGTCACGCGCACCAACAGCGGTACACAGGACCACGGTTTCGCCGTACGTGACCAGCACCGCACCGTCGGCCTGACGGGCAACCTTGCCGGTTTCAAGCACCAGCGGACGGCCAGCCCACTCAATTTCTTTGCGGAAGTAGTTAAACATTCTGTCTTCTCATCTTCTGTTGACACAGTTTTTATTCAAAACCACGGCAAACAGCGGGACAGAACCGAATGGCGGACAGCGCCTCGGACGGCATGGAGACTGGCGGCAGCACCGCCCAGGCGCCATGTGGTCGGAAACGCCGTGGCCTTACCCGGAACGTCAAAGCCCGCGTGCCAAAGCCTGTGGCGTACAACGGTATATGGGGGTTTGGCGGCCATATGACCAGCACAAAAACCCCCACAGACCATCCGGCCTGCCCTCCGGCCCGGCAGAATGCCGGACTGGCGGGCAAAAACCGGAAATTAGCGGCGCAGACCCAGACGCGCGATCAGCGCTTCGTAGCGGCTCTGGCTCTTACCACGCAGGTAGTCCAGCAGGCTGCGACGACGGCCAACCATAATCAGCAGACCACGGCGGGAGTGGAAGTCCTTCGCGTGGGTCTTGAGGTGGTCGGTCAGGTTGTTGATGCGCTCGGTCAGGATTGCAACCTGCACTTCGGGGGAACCCGTATCGCCCTGGGCGGTCTGGTATTCAGCAATAACCTCGGTGCGGCGTTCAGCGGTAATCGACATCACATGTCTCCATCAGAAAAATGTCATAGAATGCGTACTGGCTTGAGCTGCCCATCTTCCAGGCGGCCAAGGCCAAGCACACGCCCTGCGTCCATGACACGCACGGTCCCCGAGGCATCGGTCTGGGGGATACGTCCCATCAGATCCAGAAGGCTCAGAGCCCGCCCGTGGCGCAGAAGAACAGATTCCTCCTCAGTCAGGGCCAGCGCCGGGATGTCGGCCAGCGCGGTCTCGACCGGAAGAAGCAGTTCCGCAGAAGCATGGGCGTTGTCGTCGTTTGGCGTGAGTTTGTCCAGCATAATTGCATCGGCCTCGGTAAAAGGCCCCACGCGCAGGCGGCGCAGCACCGCAATATGGCCAACCGTGCCACATGCCAACGCCACATCACGTGCCAGTGCGCGCATGTACACGCCCTTGCCGGATTCGACTTCGAACACCGCCGTATCCGCATCGGGGCGGGCGATCAGCTCAAAACGGTCCACACGGGCGGGGCGGGGGGGCAGGTCTGGCGGGCGGCCATCACGCGCCATGTCATACGCCCGCTCGCCCGCCACCTTGAGGGCGGAATACACCGGGGGCACCTGCATGATGTTGCCCGTAAGCGCAGGCAATGCCGCGCGGAGCTGCTCATCCGTAGGGCGCACATCCGATGTGGCGGTTACTGCGCCATCGGCATCATCACTATCGCGCGCTTCGCCCATACGCAGGGTAAACTGGTAAACCTTGGTGCCGTCCATAACATAAGGCACGGTTTTGGTGGCCGTGCCAAAAGCCAGCGGCAGAAGCCCGGTTGCCAGCGGGTCCAGCGTGCCACCATGGCCCACCTTTTGCGCATCGAACAGCCGTTTGGCCCGCCCCACTACCTGTGTGGAGGTCATGCCCGAGGGCTTGTCCACTATAAGCCAGCCGTTAAGTGGCCGCCCGCGTCTGCGTCGCATATCAACTCCCGTATGCGGGGGAGCGCGCGCCACACTGGCCTGCACAGCTCCCGGTTACCGCCCCGGACCCACCCGGCGCACACCAAGGGCTGCATCTAGCCGAGCATGCGCCCCCCTGCAATGCGCCCGTGCAATGCTGGGCTGACGAAAATGCCTGACCATGGAAATTATTAGCAAACTCAAGACCAAGATGGCACACCCCGCCCAGACCGCGTACCATGCGGGCCAGCACTCACCATGTCGGGACTAGCCAGCCCGGCATGGCCTGTCTTAATGTTGTCACAAACAATGACCCAGCAAACAGATCCCTCCCCCCCCACCGCCACGGCAGAGCCTGCCGCGCGGCCCGCCTGGTCCTTGCAGACCGGGCCGCACGGCCCCTGCCTGAGTGTGCGGGGCGCGTGGACTGTGCCCAATGGCGGGGTCCTGCCCTTTACGGCGGAGGATATTCCGCCCCCTCCACCCGGGACCACCAGCCTGAGCATGGATACGGCGGGCATTACGGCGTGGGATTCGTCCTTTATTTCCTTCCTGTGGGAAGCCAAGCAGGCGGCGGCCAGTGCCGGGCTGGCGTTTGAGCAGGACGGCCTGCCCGCCCCCGCCCAGCGCCTGCTGGCCCTGCTGCCCCCCAACCCCGCGCCCCCTGCGCGCCACGACAGCCACAAACAGAACCTGCTGGAAAAAACCGGCGACCTGACCCTTGGCACCCTGAACGAGACCGGGGTTGTTGCCTCCCTTGCGCTGGACACCACACGCGGGGCCATGCACGCCCTGCACGGCAAAAGCCGCATGCGCACCAAGGACCTGATTACGGACCTGTGGAACGCAGGCCCCAATGCGCTGCTGATTGTAGGTGTGGTCAACTTCCTTATCGGGGCCATTCTGGCCTTTGTGGGGCTGGTGGAACTGCGCCGCTTTGCCGCCGAGATTTATGTCACCAACCTTGTGGGCATTGCCTGCGCGCGTGAGATTTCGGCTATCATGACCGCCATTATCATGGCCGGGCGCACGGGTGGGGCATATGCGGCCCGCATTGCCACCATGCTGGGCAATGAGGAAATTGACGCCCTGCAGGTCTTTGGCATTCCCATTTCGGGCTATATCCTGCTCCCCGCCATTCTCTCCCTCTCGCTCATGATGCCCCTGCTCTACCTGTACGGCACGCTCATTGGCATCCTGGGCGGGTTTGTGGTGAGCATGAGCATGATGGATGTCTCCCCCGTAGGGTACTGGATTTCCACCGTGAACGGGGTCGAACTCAAGGAGTTCGTGTTCGGGTTTATCAAGGCCTTTTTCTTTGGCAGCTTTATTGCCCTTGCCGCCTGCCGCGTAGGGCTTAAGGCGGGGCGCAGTGCTGCCGATGTTGGCATTGCCGCCACCCGCGCGGTGGTTATTGGCATTGTCGGCATTATCGCAATGGATGCGGTGTTTGCCGTTATGGCCAACGCGCTGGGAATCTGAGCAATGGCCGAGAGCGATACCCTTATTTCCGTGCGGGACGTGGAACTGTCCTTTGGCCCCAAGATTATCCAGCAGAACGTCTCGTTCGACCTCAAGCGTGGTTCCATTTTTGCCGTGATGGGGGGCTCGGGCTGCGGCAAGAGCACCCTGCTCAAAAGCCTGATCGGGCTGCTCCCCCCCACCACCGGGCGGATTCTGGTCGGTGGGGAGGATTACTGGGCACAGGACGAACACCGCCGGACCCAGATCAACCACCGCTTTGGCGTTCTGTTCCAGTCCGGTGCGCTGTGGAGCTCCATGACCGTGGGCGAGAACGTGGCCCTACCTATGGAAATGTTTACCGCCCAGCCGCCCGATGTGGTGCGCAAGCTGGTGGAGCTCAAGCTCGGGCTTGTGGGCATGGAACAGGCGATAGACCTGTTCCCGTCCGAGATTTCGGGCGGCATGCGCAAACGCGCAGGCCTTGCACGCGCCATAGCGCTGGACCCCGATATTCTGTTTTTTGATGAACCCTCCGCAGGGCTGGACCCCATTACCTCCGCCCGACTGGATGACCTGATCCTGACCCTGCGCGACGGGCTGGGCGCAACCATTGTAATTGTCAGCCACGAACTGCCCAGCCTGTTTGCCATTGCCGATGATGGCATTTTTCTGGACGCGCGCACCCACCGGCCCATAGCCCACGGCTCCCCGCGGGACCTGCGCGACCACAGCACCATTCCCGAAGTCATGGCATTCATGAACCGCTCCTCCACCATCCCCCCGACTGATGAGACAAAGGCTAACCAGCATGTCTGAGAGCACAAACCGCAAAACCGTTATCGGGGCCTTCGTGCTGTTGGGCGGCTTTCTGGCCCTGTTCATTGTCATGGCCTTTGGGCATATGAGCTTCCTCTCCCCCTCGCGCGAGGCGGCGGTGGTGTTCCAGAACTCCATTACCGGGCTGTCCGTTGGCGCGCCGGTCAACTTCCGTGGGGTCAAGGTTGGCACGGTCAAAAGCATTACCCTGCGATTTGACCCGGCCGACCACAAAGCCTACATTCCCGTGGTGCTGACGCTGGAGCCAGACCAGATTCACGTGGTCAAGGACGTACCCGGCGGGGACAAGGTAAGCATTCAGGAGCTTATCGGCATTGGCCTGCGTGCGGAGCTGAACCTGCTCAGCTTTGTCACCGGGCAATCCAACATCGAACTGGACTTTGACCGCTCGGTGCCGCCCGTGCTGCACCCGCGCATTACCAGCCTGCCCGAAATTCCCGTCCGCATGTCGGCCGTGGAAAAGCTGAAGGATTCGCTGGGCCAGATTCCCATAAAGGAAATCAGCCACCATGCGGATGCCGCCCTGCTCTCCGTCACCCAGCTGAGCGACAGCCTGAACCGTGACCTGCCCCCCCTGCTGCTGAGCGCCAAACAGACCACAGACCTCTCGCACGAGACGCTGAAAACCACGACCGAGGCCATAAAAAACCTGCAAGCCAAGCTGGACGTGACCCTGAGCAAAATGGACCAGCTGATGGAAACGGGGAACACCCAGCTTAACGCCCGCGGGGCGGACCTGCACGCCACACTGGCCTCTGCCACCAAAACGCTGGGCTCATTGCAGGATATACTCTCCCCCCGCTCGATCGACCGCGCCAACCTGGACGCGGCCCTGCGCGATATTGCTGCCTCTGCCGCATCCTTGCGCGGCTTCTCGTCCGATATTGAACGCAACCCGCAACTCCTGCTGATGGGACGCCGCCCATGACCCCCGCGCCACGCCGTACGCTGCTTGCCGTTATGGCCTGCTGCTCGCTCCTGTCCCTTGCTGGCTGCGCGTCTCCCCCGCTGCGGCTGTACACGCTGGGCGTGCCATCGGACACCAATATAGGCGAGCCGCACCTTTCCTCCCGCGCGGCCACCATTGCCATCAGCCGCGTGATCCTGCCCGATTATCTGGACTCGCAGGACATCATTACCCGTCAGGGCGAGGAAATCCTGCGCAGTGCGCGTGCGCGCTGGGCCACGCGCCTGTCCCTTGGCGTGACCGACCTGCTGACCAATGTGCTGTCCAACAAACGCCCATCCGAACTGATTACCGACCAGCCGCTGGCCGATGTAGCCACCATGCGCGTGCAGATTGATATTTCGCGCTTTGATGTGGACACAAACGGCGTGGCCACGCTGGATGCCACATGGGCCGTGCTACCGCGTGACCCCAACCTGCCGCTCACGCGCGAGCGCACCCACCTTGTTGCCACAGGGGATGTTGGCTCCGCGGCCGAGGTCGCCTCCCTTATGCGTGGGCTGGTTATCCGGCTGGCCGAGCGGGTTAACGCGACCATTCCCCCCGCGCACTAAGGCCCGCACGCCTTAAACCTTACCCCGCCCTGCCCCACACCAAATGGGGCAGGCAGGTTACTTTTTACCGTTTTTTGCACCGGCACCGTGGCACCGGGCCAAAAGGGCGGTAAAGTGCCACCGCATTGATCCAGACGGGCTTGAGGGGAACAGACCAAGGTGGCTAGGACATTCTGCGTGGTTGGGGCCGGGTTTAGCGGCGCCGTGGTTGCCCGGCACCTTGCCAGTCTGGGCCACAGGGTGGTGGTGGTGGACGAGCGCACGCATCTGGGTGGCAACTGCCACACCGAGCGTGACGGGCAGACCGGCATTATGGTCCACCGTTATGGTCCCCATATTTTCCATACAGCCAACGAGCGCGTATGGGCCTATGTGCAGCGCTTTGGCCAGTTCCGCCCCTATATCAACCGGGTCCGGGCCATAGCTCGGGGGCAGGTGTTCAGCCTGCCCATCAACCTTGCAACCATCAACCAGATGTTCCGAACCACATTTGGCCCCGCACAGGCTCGCGCCTTTATTGCCAGCAAGGCAGACCGCTCCATAACCAACCCCCGCACCTTCCGTGAGCAGGCCTTAAGCATGGTCGGCCCGGAGCTGTATGAGACTTTTTTTGAAGGCTATACCCGCAAGCAGTGGGGCTGCGAGCCAGATGCCCTGCCTGCCTCCATTCTCAAACGCCTGCCGCTGCGCTTCAATTACGACGACAACTACTTCAACCACCCTTATCAGGGCATGCCAGAAGCCGGGTACACGGCCATTGTGCGCAACATTCTGGCCGAGTTTGCACAGCGCATAGACATCCGTCTGGGTGCTGCATTCGAGGATATGCCCGAAACCTTTGACCACGTGTTCTACACCGGCCCGCTGGACCGCTACTTTGGCTTCCGCCTTGGGCGGCTGGAATACAGGACGCTGGATTTTGAGCGCTTTGTCAGCCCCGAACCTGATTATCAGGGCACGGCGGTCATGAACTATTGCGATGCGGACGTGCCCTACACCCGCATTGCCGAGCACAAGCATTTTGCCCCATGGGAACAGGCACAGTTTGAGCAGAGCGTCTGCTTCCGCGAATACAGCAGAGCCGCACAGGCAGCCGACACCCCCTACTACCCCATACGCCTGACCGGCGAGCAGCCCCTGCTGCAAAAGTATGAGGAGCTTGCCCGCGCCAGCACGGGTGTTTCCTTCCTCGGGCGGCTGGGCACCTACCGCTATCTGGATATGGACGTCACCATCCACGAGGCCCTTCTGGCCTGCGAGCAGATTGAAAGCACCCTTGCCAGTAATGGCGCGCAGGCCCTGCCCGCCTTTTTTGCCCCCCAGCCCTGAACAGGGGCAGGGCCACAGCCCAAACCGGGTTGCAATTACAGGCTATGCTGGCAGAATGCGGGCATTAACCGCGCCATGCCCGCTTTGTTTTATGGCCTTTGCTCAGGACCACAGATGCACAAGTATTTCATCAGCCTCGAAAGAACTCCACAGCGGACGGAGCGGTTTTTAAAAGCCAATGCCCACATCAAGGACCTAGAATGGATGCCCGGCATGGACGGCAAGACGCTGGACCGGGACACCATTATCAGCAAAGGGCTGATGGAGCCGAACTGTGGCTTTACAGCTGGGGCCATCGGGTCGGGGCTGACGCATGTCAAACTCTGGGCCAAGGTGGCGCAGAGTGGTCAGCCTGCGCATATTTTTGAAGATGACGCTTTTCTGTGCCACAACTTTGAAAGCGAAAGCGACCGGATTATTGCGACCCTGCCCCATGACTGGGACATTATCCTGTGGGGCAACAACTACGACAGTATTCTGGAGTTTGAACTCCTGCCCGGCATTACGCAGTGCGTTGCCATTTTTAATCAGGACACCGTGCGGCAGGGTATTCCCGACTTCCTGAACATGGATGTCTCCTCCAGCCCGTTCAGGCTGACACAGACCTTTGGCATATGCGGCTATGCCATATCCCCCCGTGGGGCCACCCGCCTGCTTGAGCGCTGCCTGCCGTTCAAATCGGTCGAGGTGCCTTATGTCGGGCTTGGCCGCCTGCTGACCAGCACATCCGTTGATCACCTGATGAACATCCATTACCGGGACCTCAAGGCCTACACCACCCTGCCCCCGCTTTGCCTGACAGATAACGATGTAGCCCAGAGCCTGAACAAGTAAAACGCTCCCCAACATCCGGGCCAGCCAGCCCAGAACAGGGCATGCAATACACGGCGCGCACATTGGCAACACTGCCTTTGTAGAACAATCTGTATTGCCCTGTTCTGGCGGGGGTTTGCGCGTTTTTGTGCCTGCATAAATACAGACAAATACCCTGATATTTATTTTTAAACGTATATTTTGTAGTTTTATTTTTTATAGTTAACCATTGTAAAAAATTTTCAAGCCGTGATTTTGCGTATATAAGAATGAAAATAGTATAGACAGGATGATATACATGAAACAAAAATTTCATAGAATATGGTTCGGGGACAAGAAAATCCCCCATGCGTATGAAGCCTTCTGGCAGGCATGGCAGCGCCAGCATCCGTCATGCGAGTTTATTACATGGACCGACAAGGATCTGGAAAAACTCACCATTTCCCATGAAAAACTGAAAAGCTTTTCCAGCCCCGTATCCCGGGCGGACCTTGCACGGTACGAGATCCTTTACCAGCACGGCGGCATCTATATCGACTGCGACATGATGCCCTATAACCATATGGATCTTGAAGACATAACAAAGCAGCTTACCATCTGTAATGAAGATGGTTCTGAAGAATACTGCTCCATCGGTTTTATTGCGGCCCCTCCCGGCCATGCCCTTTTCCATGACCTGATCCAGCATATTATTCACACTGATATAGACGAAACAAAACCCAACATTACAACAGGCCCGCACCTGTTCGGTCGTTATCTGAAAAAACACCCCCACAAGCGCCTGCCAACCGCTGCATTTTACCCCTACCAGTACAATCAGCCATTTTCCTCCATTTTTGCCAAAAACCTTGATTCTACCTATGGTATTCATGTGTGGGGCGGGGGATGGCTCTCCCCCGAGGTAAAAAAGGAAAGAATAATCGCCCTCATCAAATCCGGGGATGTTGAAGAAGCCCGTAAACTGGCAGACATGCTGGACGGCATTGATGAGCTGAAGAACATCATTCATGGCATTCACAGGCACAGGGAACAGACCCTGACATCTGTCATGGCCATTGAACAGAATGTTCACTTCAATGACAGTGACGCAAAACTTTTTGAAATCTCTAAAGTTCTACACTGGATTTTCAAAAACCACCCCGACAAGGTAATCTGGCAGATTGGTGCGGCAGATGGCGTTCTGGTGGACCCGATCCGCAATGTCATGATCAACGCCAACCCGCATGCGCTCCTTCTGGAGCCCAACCCCTATATGTTTGCGTTTCTGGCCGAAAATTACAAAAACAATACAAACACCAATATCATCCAGCGCGCCTATAGTCTGGACAAGCAAAAACTCACCCTGAACGCCATAAACCCGCAAAAGGTCAAGGAAGCAGGTCTGCCGGGCTGGGTTCTTGGCATCTCCTCCGTTTACAATGACAAGAATGCCATTGGTGGACTGGGCGGAACGGACGAACAGACGACCAGAAAAATCCATACATGCATTGAAAAAATTGAAGTTGAGGTTGTCGGCTTTGATGAGCTTCTGGCTATCTCCAATGCGGTTCCCCCTGATGTGCTCATTATTGATGCCGAGGGAATGGATAAAATTATTATTGACGACATTTTTGCCCATAACTGCCGCCCCATGGTCATGCATTTTGAAATTCAATGCATGGAACCGGGCAACATACAGGAACTGGTTGCCACGCTTAACGACCAGTATTTTCTCCTGCAGTTCGGGAACGATGTTTCCGCCTACCGGAAGGATGTGCTGATGGAGTATGCCAAATCCATTTATGTGGAAAACGGCTTCCAGACCATTTTCCAGCCCGGAATTAATGTTCTGAACCTCCTGCAAAAAGCATAAACAGGGCCACAACACAAAACGGGATAAGTACGTTACAGTCTTATCCCGTAACGGCCCGCCACATGCGCGGCAATACACACATATTCCCTTGATATTTTTATATTCTGGACTTCCCGAATGTATTATAAAACCCCCATACTAAATGGGGTCATTGGGAATGGTGAGCATGATTCAGGAAAAAAATATTTCCAAACCGGATATTTCTATCGTTCTCAATATCCATAAAGAAGCCAATTTTCTCGCACGCACGCTTATTAACCTCGAAAGCTGCGTGCGTCACGCACAGCTCTCCGGCCTGAGCTGCGAGCTGATTGCCGTTTTTGATTCCAGCGACAAAGAAACCGAAACCGTTTTCCATAACAACAGCCTGCACGACCTGTGCCCCGTAACATGCCTGCATGTTACGCACCGCTCGCTCGGCCTGTCGCGCAATTCGGGCATTGAAGCCGCCAGCGGCACCTGCGTGCTGCTACATGATGCGGACGACCTGATTTCCTTCAATGCGCTGGCGGCCCTTTATGCCGATGTGATGCAGGGCGGAAAATTGGCTGTCAGGGTCTGCCAGTATCTGTTCTCGTTTGGCACTCAGAACCACATTATCGAATACCCGGACAGTGACGCCACCTCCCCCTTACCATTTGTTGGCACACACCCTTACCTGTCCTGCATCATGTTCCAGCGCAGTCTGTATGATAACGTGCAGTTTGTGGACCATTCCCTCTCCTCCGGTCTGGCGTATGAGGACTGGCACTTCAATGCCACAGCGCTGGCGCTGGGCTGCACAATCCGCCCGACCCCGGACACCATCTTTTTTTACAGGCGGCGGGCCAGCAGCCTTTCCGTTCAGGCGGCAAGCAGTTCACCGGGGCAGATTGCACCGTGCATCCTGTTTGAGCCCCCCAATTTTCTGCGTGTCAGCAAAGACAAATATCCGCTGTGGAAAACACAGGGCAAGGAGTTGCTGAAAACCTTTGGCTTCAAGCGGATTGGGGCCTTGAGCGACCCGGTCTTCTGGGGTCTGCTTTGTGCCGCCAATAAAATAGAGCCGTTGATTGACCCCTATGTGCTAACAGACAACGCCTTTATTTCCTCTCTGGATGCCATGAACCCCGCCATAGGCGTTGCATATTACGAGGCGTGTGAAATTATTCAGGACAGGACATTTACAGATGTCCTGCTTCTGCCCTTCCTGTCTGTTGGTGGTGCGGAAAAGTATATTTTTGAAATCATCAAAACGCTGGAGGCCCTGAACCCCCAGACCAGAACCCTGATTATTACAGGCGAAAAACCATCCACGCTGACAGACCTGGAACGCCTGCCCAAGCATATAACCATTGTGGACATGCCCGCACTGGCCCCGAACCTGAACGGGCATGAACGCAACCTGATTGTGCTCAAACTGATCCAGAACTGCGCAGACGGGGCGCGTATTCACATCAAGCCAAGCCCATTTTCTTATGGCTTTACGCAGATGTTCCTTAAGATTTTTAAAAACAACAAAAAAATATTCTACAGATTTTCTGATGAAAAATCAGGCTCCGACTATTTCCCCATCTACAGGAACTTCTTTACCACGGCAGTGCCCCTTCTGGATGATGTGGACTTCCTGCTCTCTGACAACAAAAACATCATTAACAACGATTTTTACTACGTTGGCACAAAGCACCAGAAGTGGAAGCTGCTTTACGCACGCCAGCCCAGCCATACATCCCCTCAGGCCATACAGGCCAGCAACAGCCAGCCCCAGACCCGCATCCTGTGGGCCAGCCGGCTGGATGCGGAAAAAAAGCCGGAACTGCTGGTGCCTATTTCCAAACTCCTGCACGCACTCTACCCACAGGCCCAGATTGATGTGTACGGCATTAACGTTCTGGGGCATTTTGACACGCAGGTGTTCGAGGCACTCCCCAATATCAGTTACAAAGGCCCCTTCTCCGACTTTATCAAGGTCGCGTCTCAGGGGTATGCGTGCTTCCTTTACACCAGCGGTTTTGACGGCCTCCCCAACGTGCTGCTGGAGGCCATGTCTGTAGGGCTGCCCATTGTTGCGCCTGCCGTGGGCGGGATTGATGAAGTGATTGAAAACGACGTCACCGGCAAACTCATCCCCTCCACAACTCTGACAGATGAAGACCTGATAACCGCCTACGCCCATGCCCTGAATGAGCTGCTGCGCAACCCCGAGCAGCGCGTACAACTGGCGCTGAACGCCCTGAACAAGCTGGAACGCCAGCACGGGCCGGAACAATACACCAGAAATATCGAAGCCCTTTTCGGGGAAAGCCCACAGGGTTGATACCTGCAGCCCGCCCCATCCGAACTTCTTTTTAAAACCAGCAAACTTTACCAGACAGAGGCAACAGAGCCATGACAGCCAACACGCAGGACGCCAAGCAAGAACACTCCGTAGAGTTCCTTTTGTACAATGAAAAAAGACTGAAAAACAATTTTGCAGAGCTGCAGAAGCAGCACCTTCTGGCCTTGCAGAAACTGCGCGCAACCGAGCAGGCCCATGCCGCCCTGCAGGAGCAGGTTAACGCCATTCATGGCAAGATTGATGCCTTCCGCAAAGGCTATCTGGACCTGCAAAAAGAACGGGATGATCTGGCCCGCACGGTTGCCATGCTCAAAGCCCGGTAAGTCACAACCGGGCACGCGCCACAGCCTTCCTGCGCCACCACCGGCCCCCTTACATCCAATGATTGGCTTGGGCAGCAATGCTGAGTATAATCCAGCCTTCTGGTCCTTTTATGGCGAAGTGAGCTCGTGGCACGTATTCTTCTGACTGGTGGCGCCGGATTTATTGGCTCCCATACTGCGGTGGCACTTCAGGGCCGTGGGCACGATGTTGTGCTGCTGGATAATTTTTCCAACGCCTCCCGCTCGGTCCCTGCCCGGCTCAAGGAAATTACAGGGGTAGACTACCCCGTGCATGACGTGGACATCCGCGACATGGACGCCATGCAACGGATTTTTGCCGCAGAGCCCTATGATGCCGTCATTCATTTTGCCGCACTCAAGGCCGTGGGGGAAAGTGAAGAAAACCCCCTGCACTATTTTGATGTGAATGTTGCAGGAACATTAAAACTGCTTACCGCCATGCGGCATGCAGGCGTGGGGCGCATTGTTTTTTCGTCTTCCGCAACGGTTTATGGCGCGCCAGAACACTGCCCCATAGCAGAAAGTGCCCCCCTGCACGCCACCAACATTTACGGGCGCACTAAGCTGATCATGGAGGATATGATCAGCGACCTCGTGCGCACGGGTATGCTGTCCTCCGCGTTTTTGCTGCGGTACTTCAACCCGGTAGGCGCGCATCCTTCTGGCCTGATCGGGGAGGACCCACGGGGCGTTCCCGCTAACCTGATGCCTTATCTGTGCCAGGTTGCCGCCAGACAACGCGACCATCTGACCATTTTTGGCGATGATTACCCAACGCCAGATGGCACAGGTGTGCGCGACTACCTGCACGTCATGGATCTGGCCGAAGCCCATTGCGCCGCAGTGGAAAAAGCCCTTGGCACCGAGGGCACCCACGCCGTTAATCTTGGCACCGGCACAGGGTATTCTGTGCTTGAGCTGGTTCATGCGTTTGAAAACGCAACCGGGATCAACATTCCCTACCAGATTGGCCCACGCCGCCCCGGCGATGCCCCTACCTGCTACGCAAACCCGGCTCTGGCCAGAACCATGTTCGGCTGGTCTGCCAAACGCACCCTGCTCGATATGTGCCGGGATTCCTGGCACTGGCAATCCATGAGCGCCAAGATCAGGCAGCAGGCCTGACACACACACCCGCCGCCGCAGGGTGGTTTGCAAATGATCATAAAGAATTGGGCAGGATTTAAATAATGGATATCCGGATTTATGTTTATCATCATGCCGATGCGAATATAAATAAAAACCGTTATTTTGAGCCCATTCAGGGTGGCCGATCCATTGCCGATACAAAATTTGCAGGCATGATCGGGGATGATACCGGCGACAATATTTCTGCCAGAAACAGGGACTGGGGCGAACTGACCGCCCTGTACTGGATATGGAAAAACACACGCCACGACTATGTGGGCCTGAATACTGAAAAATCCTACCTGAATTTTTCCGAGCATGGCCGCCAGCAGATTTCGCTGCTGAACAAGCAGATGGATTTTATTGATTTCTGTTCACAGAATATCGAAGAGCGCTGTTCCCAGCATAGGTTTTTGACTGCCCCCATTACCAAAATCCACCCCCCTTCCGCAGCATCCGATATTCAGACATTTTATGAAAACTACGGCTTTGAACATGACCAGCAGGACCTTGATCTACTGCTCACACTGATCAAAAACGAGTTTGCCGCGTATTACGAGACAGCACTGATTACCGCACACATAGACACAAGATTTCATGATGAAAATATCCTCATGAAACGTGATGTGTTTGATGAATACTGCGCTTTTGTTTTTTCAGTTCTGTTTGCGTTTGAAAAAGTCATAGACACTTCCGGTCGCTCTCCGTACCAGAAAAAAGTGTTCAGGTTTCTCTATGCTTTCCTCAGCAATGTTTTTTTAATGAAGCATTTCATGCATGGGAGCAAAGAAGCGTTTTTTCAGGCTGGGGAAATTATTGTTCCAAAATTTGCCAAACAGTACAGCATCAATGCGGCCATCTGTAACCCGGAGCCTGCAAAAACCCCCATTGCGTATGGCAGCACCATACATATTGCCATCTCGTTTGATGACAATTACGCAGTGCACGCACTTGTCGCGCTGTACTCCCTGCTCAGCAACACCCAAAATGGCAGCCACATCCATTTTCATGTCCTGCATGACCAGAGGCTCAGTCCGGCCAACATCCACAGGACACAGCAGACATTCCCGGGTTCAAAGTTCAGTTTTTATGATGTCAGTGCAGACAGTTTTTCCAATTTCCTGCCCCATAACAGGCAGCATATCAGCCGCAACACCTATTACAGGCTGATCATGCATGAGGTGCTGCCAGCAGAGCTGAAGCGCCTGATCTATGTTGATCTGGATACGATTTTCTGTGACGACATAACGCTCTTGTGGAACATTGACCTCAAGGGGAAAATCCTTGGCGGGTGCATGGATGAAGGCGGCATAACCCATTCGCGCAAGCTATTCGGGCGCAATTACAACACCAACTACATCAATGCCGGTATTCTTGTTATTGACCTTGCCGCTGCCAGAGAAAAATACGGGAACCTCAAATTCCTTTATCTGGAATCCTTTGTAAAAAACATCAAAAGCATCACCCTGCAGGATCAGGACATCATCAATATTGCCTTCAGGGACGATATTCAGATCCTGCCCCTACGCTGGAACGCAGGGGGGCGCCTGTATAGCCATAATGAGCAGGATGTCGCCTATACCGATCAGGAGCAGGATGATGCCGCCACCAACCCGGCGATCGTCCACTTTACGGGCGAGGCCAAACCCTGGGTTGCGTCGTGTGAGCACCCGCTCAAGGAGTTGTATTTTATCTATCAGGCCAGACTGCGGGAGCAGGCCGGGGGCTAAGGCACCCCTACCTGCGGCCCGCCCGCTTGCCACTGCGGCCCCTGCACGCAATACACACAGCCATGCAATACGCCCCTCTCCACCATTGAGTAGGTGCGCGCCAGCAGTTAAACTGATAACAGTGTGACTGATTAACCATTCCGGAGCCCACCAGACATGAGCGAGACTGTAACCGGCGCAAGAGAAGCAGATGCTGCCGCAGCAGTTCCCAGAGCAGACGCCCCCAAGTCCAAGCGGAAACTGATGATGGCGGGCGCTGCCGGTCTTGTTCTCCTTATTGGCGGTGGGGTGTTCTGGGAAAAGGACAAAATCTTCACATCCAAGCTCAAACAGAACGTGGGCAGCAAGGCCGAGGCCGCCATGCACCCGCCGGTGCTGCTGGGTATTCCGCCCATGGTTTCCAACCTCGACACATCCGGTGGTCACCCGGTTTATGTCAAGTTGACCGCCAAGGTAGAAATCAGCGGTGTGCCTAACGAGGCCGCATTGCAGGACCGGATTGCGGAAATTCAGGACGTGTTCCAGACCTACCTGCACGAAACCCGGCCGCAGGATATTCGGGGGAACGGCATTTACAGGCTGCGCGAATCCATTCTGCGCCGCCTGCGCGCACAGCTTGCCCCCCTGCAGGTGACAAACCTGTATCTTGTTGAATTCCTTGTCCAGTAAAGCTCTCCGGCTTCTGACACCCGCTCAAACCGACACCCCTCAGGAACCGTAGCGACAGACCACATGCAGGATGTAGACGACACAGCATCAGGGCCCGGGAACCACGAACCCGAAGCAGACGCCGCACCGGACGCCCCGCATACGGAGGAGGCGCACGACCCCGCACAGGAGCAGGCCACCCAGGCCAGTGCGCCTGAAAGTGGTGCCGCACCCGAGGATCACACCCCCGATGCCCCAGCCGACACAACGGCTGAGCACACGGACCCCACGCCAGAACCCGGCACGGCAGACGCCCATGCGCAGGACGATGCCACCGCCCATGATGCGCAGGACACCCACGCGGAACAGGGTGAACAGGGCGAGCATGAAGCCACCCCCGAGGAAGACCCGTTTGGCAGCCACCTGCTGGACCAGTCGGAAATCGACAATCTGCTCGGCCACACCTTTGGCGGGTTTGAAGAGCCGGAAGAAACCGGCATGGAGCGCGTTATCAAGGCCGGGTTCGTGGCCTATGAACGCCTGCCCATGCTGGAAATTGTCTTTGACCGGCTTGTGCGCATCCTCTCCGCCACCTTGCGTAACTTCACCAATGATAACGTTGAAATAACGATCGAGGGCATTCGCTCCCTACGTTTTGGGGACTACATGGGGGCGGTTCCCTCCTCCTCCATGTTTGCAGTGTTCAAGGCCGTACAGTGGGACAACTACGGTCTGGTCGTTGTGGACTCGGCCATGTCCTACTCCATTATCGACATTCTTATGGGTGGGCCGCGCGGCGTTGGGCATGCAGGGGTGGAAACACGCCCCCACACCGCCATTGAACGCGCGCTGATTGAAAAGCTGATCACCCTCACGCTCAACGACCTGTCCATTGCGTTCAACCCGGTCTGCAATGTGGACCTTACGTTTGAGCGGCTGGAAGTCAGCTCCCGGTTTGCCGCTATTGCCCGCGCTTCCAACGCTGTGGTGCTGGCCAAACTCCATATTGATATGGAGGACCGCACCGGCAACATGGACCTGATTATTCCCTACGCCACGCTGGAACCGGTGCGCGACCAGCTTTCGCAGCAGTTCATGGGCGAAAAATTTGGCCGCGACTCCATCTGGGAAGACCACCTGTTTTCCGAGATTCTGGAAACAGATGCCCAGGTTTCTGCCGTGTTTGATGAAAAGATCGTCCCACTCTCCGAGGTGCTGAACCTCAAGATCGGCTCGCTCATGACCTTCCCGCACAAGCAGGGCGCGCCCTTCCCCATCCGCCTGCAATGCGGGCAGACCCCACTGTTTGATGGCCGTCTGGGCAAGCTGGGCAACAAGAACGCGGTCAAGATCCAGCGCAGGCTGGTCCCGCCGGAAGAACACCACCTGCCACCGCCCCTTGGCGTGCCCCCGCAGCCACCCCACCCACCCGCAGCAAACCCCACACCGGATCAGACTGGAGGATCTCCTGAATGATGTTCACCCAGATCCAGATGATCATTGAGATCACGCTCTCCGTCTTTCTGTTCCTTGGTATTATCTACAGTTTTTACCTCGGGCGGGTACTGGGCAACCTCAAGCGCGACCGGACCAGCCTGCTGGAACTGGTGGACAAGCTTGAAAACAGCGTTAACCAGGCCGAAGAAGGCGTGGACAAGCTGCGCGTGGCAGGGGAGGTCAGCGGCCGCCCCCTGAGCCGCATGATCGAACAGGCCAAGGTTACCGGCAGCGAGCTGGACGACATGGCCACCAAAGCCGATTCGGTAGCCGACCGGCTGGATTCGGTGCTGACACAGGTGCCCTCGCAGGAGCGGCGGATGGAAAGCCTGATCGAACAGGCCGAAACCGCACGGCTGGCCATAGAGGAAACTCTGGAAAAGCTGCAACAGGCCAGCCAGACAGCCCAGCAGACCGCGCAGGAACTTGTGCAGTCGGCGCTGGAGAGTGCAACGGCTGCGCAAAGCGCCATAGCCAAAGCGGTGGAGCAGCAGTCATCCACAACGCCGGACCAGCCTGCCCCCACCCAGTTTGCAGACACGCTGGACATGCCCATGCCCGCAACCCTGACCAAAGAGCGGCCTTACCTGCGCGCCCTTGGCAAGGGCCAGAGCACCCCGCCCGAGCGTGAAAGTGCTTAACGTTTAAGAGCCGATATTAACGTTCCGGCAGAAAGTTCCATCCGATTCCAGCCAAAGCCTCCTCCCTTTAATGGGCGGAGGCTTTTTTTACGCCTTGTGGAGAATAAGCAAAAAATGGCGGATAACTGCCATTCCCCCCGCCACCATCTGCTTTTTGTGACCATGTTCTGGCCCGGTGGTGGATTTTTTTTACCCACCCCTCAAAAAAAAATGATCGCGTTAACCTTCTCTTAGCCGTTCGGGGGTTTATTCATCCTTGAACACGGGCACTAAGCCCACTCGAAATGGAGATCACAACGTGAGCCTTTCTATTAACACCAACACCTCTGCAATGGTTGCTCTGGAAACGCTGAACGCGACCCAGACCCAGCTGAGCGCCACCGAAAACGCAGTTTCCACCGGCAAAAAAGTTGCTAACGCTTCTGACAGCCCGGCTGCTTTCGGCATTGCTTCTCAGATGAACGGCAACATTGCCGGTCAGGGCGCAGTGAACGACGGCCTGTCCTTCGCTTCCACCGTTGTCAGCTCCACCAACAGCGCCGCCAACCAGATCCTTTCCGTTCTGGCTGAAGTTCAGGCTGCTGTGACCACGATCGGCAGCAACGAAGGTAGCTCCACCTCCCTCGCTCAGATCAACACCGAAATCACGGGTTACCTGAAGCAGATCGACACCATTGCAACCAACGCCACCACCAACGGCGTGAACCTGCTGGTCAGCTCCGCTAGCGCATCCACCACGGGTTCCTTCAACGGCATCACGGCTGCAAGCGTTGTTTACGTAACCGGTCTGCAGGGCAGCACGGCTACCATCAGCAACCTGTTCAACATCATCAACGGCGTGAGCGGCGTGACCGGCACGGGTTCCACCGCGTCCCTGTCCGAAGCTCTGGGTCTGTCCACCGGTGTTGACACCAACGGCCTGGCAACCGCCAACGGCTTCCTCACCACCGATGGCAGCCTTGCTGCTTCCTGGGGTGGCGCATCTGGCTCCTTCGACCTGACGAAAGCCATTGCAGCCGTTCAGAAAGCCATCACGGCTATGACGAACGTGACCTCTGAACTGGGTCAGAACACCAAGAACATCGCCAACATGACCACCTTCGGCCAGACGGTTTCCGACAACCTGACGACCGGCGTTGGCGCCCTGACCGATGCTGACATGTCTGCAGAAAGCGCAAAGCTGACCTCCCTGCAGACCAAGCAGTCCCTGGCAATCAAGTCCCTCTCGATCGCCAACGGCCAGTCCCAGAACATCCTGTCCCTGTTCCAGTAATCCTACTGATACAGTTGACGAAAAGTGCCCTCGGCGAAAGCCGGGGGTATTTTTTTGCCCGGACTACAACGCACTGGTCCTTGGGCTAACCCGTAAGGTACGCAGGCCAGCCTGCCCCTCCCCTACGGCGCGCGGAAACACCCGCACCCTTGGTGGCCACGGGCCTTCCACTTCCCACCCAAAACACGCAATCCCCCCTGCCAGAGCAGACGGTGCGCGATCACGCGTGCATGGGGTGTATTTGCTGGATTATCTGCCCAAGGCAGCAAAGTGGGCCGGGCGGCAGGCCCGGTTACGGGCCACGCCTCTCCAGCCAGCGCATCAGGAGGCTGTCTGCACCGCCACCGTGTTGCGCAGCATGGCATAAAATGCCGAAAAGATTTTGTGCATCTGGGGAATTTTGTAGGGGAAAACGGCCTGATCATCACAGGCATGAATGATCAGCGCGTTGGACAGTTCAAACACCAGCAGTTTGCCATCTCTGGTTTCGGCACAGTCAAAGCCAAAATAGTCCAGCTTGACCGCATCATAAATACCGTTCAGGGCCACAGCATGCCGCTGGCCAAACTCCTGATCAAAGTGGAGCATGGCGTGGGCTTCCTCCCCACGGCGGGCGGCAAACTCCTTCATTTCCCTGTAGGGGTAATGCACCATCCAGTGGGTGGAAATACCCATATGTGCCAGATAGGCTTTACCCTCCACCATCACCACGCGGTATTTGCGATAAAGCTGGTCGTCCGATGCGTAGTTGACAAAATTGGCGACAAAAAACAGCTCTGCCCCAATATCCGCCAGATAGGCGGCAAGGTCCTGCGGCTGGTCTATCCGGCTCAGGCCAATACCGCCATGCAACCCAAGGGGGCGCACAATAAACGGGTAGGCCAGATTAAGGCCCAGAGATTCCAGCGTATTATGCCCGGTGCTTAACCGCTCCAGTGTGGCGCGCTCGACCCGGTATGTCTGTGCCATGTGCAAACCCGGCACAGTGTGCAGCAGGTCAAACGCCGCAGAGCGGGAGAGCTGGGGAATATACTGGGGCTTGTTCAGCACCGGCACCGGGCTGTGTGCCAGCACCTGTGCCAGTTGCGCCAATACGGGGGTATGGGTGTCCCCCTCCCCAACCGCAACAAACACGAGGTCATGCGGGGGGAGTGTCTGCGGCCATGCCAGACCGGGGCCAACATACACCACATCCATATGAACGGGTGCATTTTCCAGAATACATTCTATGGGGGTGTTGGCGGTCAGGTCTCCGGGGGTTTTAACCACCAGCAGGCGCAAAGCATCCCGCCCTGCATGCGCGAGGTTAAAAACCTGCTGCACCTTGAGTGCTTCGGTCAAGAACGCCTCGGCCTGCTCTGGCTCAAAGGTCAACTGCATGACCAGCGCCAGATCGAGCAGTGTTTGCGCCGTTGGAGCCTGTGCGGCCTTTTGAAGCAGTTCAGTCCGGTAATGCGTAATATCCTGCCCATGCAGGGACTGCCGCAGGAGCGGGGACAAACCAAAAGCGTTCATGTTTATACTCGGCTACAGCCGGGGGCAGAACCAATACAAAGTGCCACAGACCATAGAAGTGCAAAGCACTGGAATAGACAAAACACTCAAATATTCTACTGACCGACTTTATTTCATCAGATTGATGGTGCGCGTCAGCATGGAGCGGGTGATCTGCATGGTGTTCAGATTCGCTTCGTACGAATGCTGGGCGTCATGCGTGTCCATAATCTCGACCATGGTGTTCACGTTCGGCACCTTCACGTACCCTTTGGCATCTGCCGCAGGGTGGGAGGGGTCGTAGCGTGTTTCAAACGGCGTGTGGTCCTGCCCGATGGACTTGACCTTAACGCTGGATGCGCCAGTGGCCTGGTCCAGCGTTGTCTGGAAGGTAATGGTTTTGCGGCGGTATGGGTCCGCACCGGGGGTGGAGCCGGTTGTATCCTTGTTGGCAAGGTTTTCGGCCGACACGCGCAGGCGTTCGGCCTGTGTGCGCATGCCATCGGCGGAAATGCCAATTGTATTGGTAAAGTCCATCTGCTGCTTCCGTCCTTACGAACTGGTGCCTAGCGCGGTGGAGAACATGCCCATGTAACGGGTGTAAACCGTGGTGGCAAAGCGCTGCTGGTCGTTGGTATCGGCTATTTTGCCCAGCTCATCTTCCAGCCGGACCTCGTTACCATCAATGGATGTGTTGCCGCCCGTGGTTTTGCGCGCAAGGGCGGTATTACCCGGCCCGGCCATATGCCCCGGCTCGGTCTGCACCATGGCCATGGTCATCTGGTTCTGCAACACGCCTGCAAACGGTGCCACATCCTTGGAGACGTAACCCGGTGTATTGGCGTTGGCTACGTTGCCTGCCAGAACGGACTGGCGCGACTCCAGCCACTGCAAGCGCCGCTCTGCCAATGAAAACAGGTCAGTCCCGCTATGGGTCAGCGCGGTCTGGGATGACAGTGCCTCCAGCATGAAAATGCCAGCTCCCTTGTGTTTGTGCGGTGCCGTAGGGGTAGGTTGGACCTCCTCTGCTCACGGCAGTTCAACCATAAATAGCGTTCCTTCCCCCCGATTGCCACAGATTTATTGGCCTCCCCCCTTCCAGCCCCACCCAATGCCCCATGACAGACGCCCGGCACGGCGTTATGGCATGGTCCGTACGGCACACCACGCCTTTGCCAGAGCGAGCAGAGCATGCGCACACCCAGAATGACCGATGCAACCATTCAGGCCGGGGCAACACTGGCCATGCTGGCGTGGAGCCTGCTGGCGCGCACCGCACCCGCAGCCCTTGCCGGTATGTGCATTGCCCTGCTGTTCCCTCTTTCCATCCGGGTTTGCGCGCTTGCGCTGCGCTGGCTCCCTGTAGCAGCGGGCGTGCGCCCCCATGTGGAGGCGCCACCCCCACAACAGCAGCACGAGCTGGTAGCTGGGTGCCTGCTGGTAGCGGCCTGCTCGCTCACCCTGCTGATTTATACCCCACCCTCCGTCACGCTGGCTTACGCAGTGGCCCTCCACCTTGCCAACCTGCTGGTACAGTTTGACCGGCGCGAAGGCTGGCTACCCAACGCCATACTCATGCCCATGCTGTTATGCGGCCTGCTGGCAGGGGCTGCTCTGGGTTATGCGGGCAGCGCCATTGGGGGGGCCTGTGCAGGCTGGGTGTTGGGGGGTGCTGGCCTGTTTGGCCTGTCCATTACCCGGCGGGGTAATTTTATGTCCGCGGCCGATGTGCTGTTGTTTGGCGCATGCGGGGCATGGGTAGGGCTGGGTGGGTTCTGGGCTTTTCTGCTGCTTGCAGGGGCTGGGCTCTGGGCCGTGCGCGGAGTGCGGCGCAGCACACGTGCCCCCATGGTGCAGGCGGCGGTCTGCTCCGCCGCGCGGCCTGTGTGGCGCTACCCCACAGCCTTGCCCTGCGCCGTGGGGCTACTAATGGTGTTTTTGCTCCGCAACAGCCCCGCCCTGCCCCACTGGGTGCAGTTTCTGCTGGGCGGTTAACACGGCGGGGCAGAACACCCGTAAGCAGCAAACCCCAGCCATACAGGCCGGGGCAACACTGGCAGATCAGGGTTTGGCAGCCGCCGTAGCGGGCTTGGCAGCCGTGGCGGCACCGGGTTTTGGCCCCCCGACCTGTGTCAGCAGGCGGAAGACGCGCCCGCTCTCACCATCCATGCTCCGGTCCCCTACCAGCTGGGCGAGCCATGCCAGCGTCTGCGCATCCGACGCCTGAGACGCATCGGAGGCCAGACGCAGGGCGAGTGTCTGCTGGGCAGCACTCAGCGGGCCTTGGGGCGGGATCTCTGCCTCGGCCATTTTGCGCACATTGGCTACGGCGGCAGGCCATTCGCCCCGGCTTTCATGAATACGGGCGGCCATATCCAGCGAGTCGGAAAAACTATCCCCGTTCAGCAGGCCCAGTGCGGCGGTCTGGTCGCCTTTGGCCAGCGTAATGCGGGCCTGCAGGCGGCGACGCGAGGCCTTCATGTCATCCGGCAGGTCGGGGCTGTCCGTGCGCTGGAGCACGTCGGTCGCGCTCGCAAGGTCCTTGAGTGCAATGTAGGATTCAGCCAGTCCCTGCCCCGCCAGTGCCTTGAGCTCGGGCGAATCCAGCATGGGCACGGCATCGGAGAACGCTTCCTGCGCTTCATCCGCCAGCCCAAGGCCCAGCAGCATCTTGCCGTAAGCCATCAGGATTTCGCCCTTTTTGGTGCCCGGTTGCAGGGCAGACAGGTGGGCGCGCAGCATGGCCGCACCATGCAGAATGGAATCGCGGTCCGTATCCTTGACCACTTCGGAGGCCACAGCGGCAAGGGTCTGGAACAGCATGGGCGACAGAACAGGCTCGGACACCTGCTCGGGCGTGTCCTTGACCATATCCAGCGTGGCCAGTGCTTCGGGCCATTTGCGCGCACGCATGTAGGCATCGGCCTGCAACAGCCGCACTGTGGCCTCGCGCCCGGCTAGGCGGGCATCGGGCATAAGGCCGTTAAACATTTCCGCGGCGGCAACCGGGGTCAGCTTGCCATCGGACATGTCGAGCGAGATTTTCTGCTCCAGAGCCTTTTCCGCCACCACGGGGTCCGGATCAACCGAGAGCGCATTAAACGCATCATACGCCTGCGTGCGCTTGCCCGTACGCAGGTCGCGGAAGGCAGAGGCCAGCTTGTACACGGACCCTGCGGGCAGCTTGTCCAGCACGCTCAGGTCCTCTGCCGTGCCGTAACGGCCAACCTGCTCGGCGGCAAAAGGCAGCAGCACGCTGCGTACACTGGTGGGGTAATTATCCAGCCGGGTAAAGTCGCGCGCCAGCAGGTGGGCGGCCTCGGCCTCGTGCCCGCCCTTGGAGGCAAGGTAAAGACCGCGCCAGAGCTGCGTGGCACGCTGTTCGTTATCGGGCCATGGGCCTTCAAGCAGGAACGCGCCATCCATGTTGCCGCTCAGCAGTTCGGATGCAGCGAGCAGAAAGCTGACCTCCGGCCGCACGGCCTCTTCGGGGTCATCTTCCAACGCGACGGTCAGGATTCCGCGGGCTTCCAGAAAAGCACCAACGCCAAAGGCCGCGCGGGCTTCCTCCAGCCGGGCGGCAAAGCGCTGGGCGGGGTCGGAATCGGCTGCGGCCAGCAGGGCTTTGTGCAGGCGGGCTTCCAACTGCTCATTGGGCAGTTTTTGCAGGCCCAGCCAGTCCAGATCAACCGTATTGGCGTACACGGCCACCTTGCTGTCGGGGAGTGGGCTTTCACCCGATGTCAGCAACGCGCCTTCAGGCGTTGCGCGCAGCCCCACATCGGGCGAGTTGGCGGCCACAACCACGCCCTCGGTCGTGGGCCAGATGTCATACCCATCCCCATGACGGAAGGAGAGAATCCCCCCGTCATCCGTGGTGGAGGTGCCAACAAACAGCTTCTGCCCGGATGCGGGGTCCGTAATGCTGAGCACCCGGCCGGGCTTGCGCATGGGGTAGAGAATCCCCCCATCTGCCACAATCGGGTTGATCACGCGCCGGTCGCCATAAACATTACCCGGCGGGGGCTTGTCCCCCAGTATCCAGCCTTCTGCCTGCTGGGACAAAAAGAACTCGCGCGTGTCGGGCAGTTTGATCTGCAACAGGGTGGCACCCGGCAGGGTTGTAACGGTCAGGGTAGAAAAAACACCGTCCCCGTGCAGGGCGCTGGTATCCATGGGTTCAGCATTATCCACCACAATCACAAAGCTGTCGCCACTGCGGAAGGCGGCCAGCCCCATGCGCGGGGATATGGGAATAAGCACGCGGCTGGTGGATGTGGCGGGCACGTTAATGGAGCCACCACCCCCGGCAACGCTGGAGCCGGAACCACCGGGCTGCCCTGCCTTTTGCCCCGGCTTGCGCCCCTTGCCTGCTGTTTGCGGCGCGGGGGCTGGCGGGGGGAGTGGCACGTCCAGCACTGTGGCTTTCCACGGTGCGGGCAGGCCTTTAAGCAGGTCGGCATCTGCTGCTGTGCCGGGGTCGGCCGGGGTGGCGGGTGTTGCAGCAGCGGCACCAGCCGTGGCGGCCGCGCCTGCTGCTGCGGCAGCGGTTGCAGCCGTTGCCGCGTTAAGCCCTTTGCCCTTTGGGGGCGCCGCCTGAGTGGTGCGGGGCGCGTGGGTGCGCCGCGCCGCATCGGCCACGGTTGTCATGGCGGAGCAGGACAGAAGCAGGGCAAGGGGAAGAAGGCAGCGTCTCATGCAAACGGATCTGCTAAAATACACGTCTGGTTAATCCTGAACGATCAATGGCCCTGCCGTGGGGCGGGACTCTTCTGCACATATGGTAGCGGGTGCAGAAGAACTGTGGCTGACCGGCCCGCCTGCCAGAGCAGTAAACACGAACCCCTCAGCCATGCAGGACCAGAACGGACACTGCCGCTGCTGCGCACTCATCAATACCCTGAAGCATCATGCGTTAAATAAGGACCCTGTCCCGGCCTGTTGCCCAATGGGGCCGGGGTAGACCCGGCCCGATGCGCAATCAGGCCAGAAGGTTGATGAAGCTTGCCGAACCGGAATGCTTGTTGTGCGTATTGCCTGAAGGCACAACCTGCCCCGTGGCATCAAACTGCATGGAGGAGGAAGAGCCGTCCTGGCCGGTGGACGCAACCTTGAGCGCGCTGGAGGCAATATGCTCGGGCTGGACCGAGCGGTGAGCCGCCTGAGCCATGTTGGCCGTAGCCGTACGCATGCTGGAGGCAAGCTGGGCGGCAACCGTGGTATCTGCCATGTGTATGGAACCTCTTCAGGGCTTACAGGAAACACAAAGCCGGTATGCCGCACCGCAGCGCCGCATGCAAACCGGAAGAAAAAATCTTGCGCTCAGATTATGGGATGGCCATGCCTTAGCCAAGGTGTTTTTTGGAGTCTGCCCTTGCGCAGCCCCCAATGCACCCCAAATACCCGACCAGCACCGTGCATCGGCCTGCCGGACAGGGCTGGTCCACCGCAGTTCCCTGCGGCATCAAGCACACGCATTCGACAGAACCGATAGACGGAAAAAAACATGCGCCTGTTGTGTATCGGAGACACCTCGACCCAGGGGGATATCCGCCCATACCGTGGCCTGGCGGAAGCCGCAGTGGAGGGGGCGCTGTCCCTGACCATGTCCGGTCCGGAAGGGGTGGTGGAAACCCTGCGCCGCTCGCAGTACGATATTGCGGTTATCCAGCAGGCCCGGCCCGATACGCGCCTGCTGCGGCATATCCGCAATTCCCGCATTCCCACCCCGATTATCATGATCGTGCGCACGTCCACCCCGCAGGAAGTGGCGGAAACCCTGTCCATTGGTGCGGATGACTGCGTCAGCGCCGCCATAGAGCCGGTGGAACTGCTTGCCCGCCTGCGCGCCATTGTGCGCCGCACCGGCGGACATGACAGCCTGAGCCTGCATGTCGGCCGTATGGTGGTCAACGTGGATCGCAGGCAGGTCCTGATAGATGACCGCCCCCTCCCCTTAACCCCGCGTGAGTACGACGTGGTGGAACTGCTGACCCTGCGCAAGACACAGGTGCTCAGCAAGGAAGCCCTGCTGGACAACCTGTATGCCGGGCAAGAAGAACCACACGCCAAGATCATTGATGTAATGGTGTGCAAAATCCGCAAGAAACTGCGCGATTTTGGTATTATCGACCCATTTATAACCCAGTGGGGCATTGGCTACAGGCTGAACGAGCAGGCGTTCATCCCCCTTGGTGCGCGCATGAGCACGCACAGCGCCACCCCCGCCTCGCGCGAGACAAGTCTGCCGGTGACACGGGGCATTAACGTAATTTCCCCCGCCACCAAAATGGACGTGCTGTAATCCGCAAAGATTGGGCGGGCAGGCGTAAAAGCCACTGGCCTTGCAGGGGCCAAATGGATTACAGTAGCCCCACGTTCCAGACCACTCTCATGGCGGCAGGCGGCATGCCCCCTCCGCGCCAGACAGGGCCACAATGACCAGCGATATCACCACACGCAGCCTCGACGCGCTCAACGCCTACGGACAGACCCAGAAGAGCATGCAGTCCACAACGGATGGGCAGGGCACGGGTTCCACCGGAGGGGCCGATATTGTTTCCGGCTTTACGTCCGCGCTGGACAACGCCCTCAAAGGTGCCATCCAGACCGGCAAAACGGCAGAAACCCAGACGGCAACCGGCCTGTCCGGCAAGGGCAACATGAGCGATATCGCCACCTCGGTCGAAGAAGCCAAACTGACCCTGCAAACCGTAACCACCGTGCGCGACCGTATGGTGCAGGCCTACCAGGACGTCATGAAAATGTCGATCTAAGACCCATCGCATGCATAACACGGTCGATATCCACGACATTCTGCGCCAGACACTGTTTGTGGCGGTCAAGCTGGGGGCACCCTCCCTGCTGGCCTCGCTGGTGGCGGGTGTTCTGGTATCGCTCTTTCAGGCCATGACACAGGTGAGCGAAGCCACGCTCTCCTTCGTGCCCAAGTTTGTGGCCGCCATGGCCGCCCTGCTGCTGACCGGCTCCTACATGGCCGCGACCCTGAACACCTATGCCCGCACCATTTTTGACCAGGTCATTATGGTTGGCGGGTCATGACCGGCCCCCACACCACCCCGTGGGCATGACCGACTACCTGCTGTTCCCCGGCGGGTCCATTCAGGTGCTGGCCGCCACGTTCCTGCTGGTGCTGTGCCGGGTGAGCGCGCTGGTCATGGCCTCCCCCGGTCTGGGGGAGAGCACATCCCCCATGGTGGTCCGCGCAGGGATTGCCCTGTGCATTACCGTTGCCATTCTGCCGCTTGAGCAGAACGCACTCAAGGACGTGTCGGGGCAGGCGCTGCACATGCCAGCCCGCGCCATTGCCATTATTGCGGGCGAACTGCTTTACGGCATTTTTATTGGCTGGCTGGCGCGGCTGATCTCGCTTGCACTGGGTATTTCCATGCAGTTCGTGGCCATTTTTACCGGCCTTGCCAGCGTGCTCCAGCCCGACCCGGACCTGGGTGCCGGCAGTACTGCCATCAGCCATATGGCCTCTTTTCTGGTACCGGTTATTTTTCTGTCCACGGGGCTGTATGCGCTGCCACTGGCTGCCATTACCGGCTCCTACAGCGTGTTCCCTCCCGGCCATGTTCCCATGGTGGGGGATATGGCGCGCAGCGTAACGCAGGTTACGTCCCAGACCTTTATGCTGGCCTTCCAGCTTTCGGCTCCATTTGTGCTGATCGGCACCCTGTGGCCTGCCATGCTGGGGGTGCTCAACCGGCTTATGCCGTCCATTCAGGTCTATTCCATGGCCATGCCTGCCCAGTTGCTGGGCGGCGTGCTGCTGCTGGCCATTCTTATTCAGGTCATGAGTGGTGTATGGCAGGAGCGTGCGGGCGACATGCTGCTGGGCCTGCCCGGTATTGGCGCCACCCCCGCGCACCACTAGGAGCGAGCGCGCATGGCCGACGACAGTTCAGGCGAAAAGAGCCAAGCCCCAACCGGAAAACGGCTGGAAACCGCGCGTGAGGAAGGCAATATTGCCCAATCGCGCGAGGTGCAGCTCCTGATTATCCTGAGCGGCTTCCTGATTGTTTTTACCACCAGCACCGGCCTGTCTGCTTACCGCTTTACCAAGCACATGTATGGGCTCATGGCCCATTTTGACAGTATTCCCTTCGACCGTGCCTCCCTCTACCGCGCCTCCGTTCAGGCATCGCTGGAGGGGGTCTGGCTGGCGGCCCCTCTGGTGGGTACGGGGGTGCTGGTCACGCTGGCCTTTGGCGTGGTCCAGAGCGGGTTCCTGTTCCGCCCCAAGGCCATTATGCCCGACATTACGCGCCTGTCCCCCGCCAAGGGGATCTCGCGCCTGTTCAGCAAGAACAATCTGGTAGAAACCGCCAAAAGCCTTATCAAGCTGGTGGTGTTTGGCTGCGTCCTGTTTGGGGTCGCCAAGGAAACCCTGCGCGTGGCCCCCGTTTCCGAACGGTGGAGTGTGCTGCACCTTACGCACGAACTTGTCTCATGGTTTGTATACGCAACACTGGTGGTGCTGGTGGTGCAGGCCGTTATTGCCGTGCTCGATGACGTGTGGACACGCTGGAACCGGCTGCAGAAACTGCGCATGAGTTTTCAGGAAATCAAAGACGAAACCAAGGAAATGGACGGGGACCCCAAAGTAAAGGCCCGCCAGCGGCAGATACGCATGCGCCGCCGCCGCCGCATGGTGCAGGCGGTCAGGGACGAGGCCACCGTGGTCATTACCAACCCGACCCACTACGCCGTGGCCCTGCAATATGAAAACGGGATAAACAGCGCGCCCAAAATTGTAGCCAAAGGCACGGATGAACTGGCCGCGCGTATGCGTGAGGCCGCGGAAGAAGCACGCGTACCCATTGTGCCCAACCCGCCCCTGGCGCGCGCGCTGTACACCCTGCCACTGGATTCGGAAATTCCGGCCGAATACTTCCAGCCTGTAGCCGCCATTATTGCCTATGTCATGAAGCTCAAGACCCCCGGCGCACGCGCGGCCCCTCCCCCCGTGCAGCAGCCCCCGCAACAAGCGCCACGGCTCCGGCGCTAAACGCCCGAAAACGGCGGTTTACAGTTCTTTCATGCAGGAAAAACTTGCGTTCCACGCCCTACATGCTACTCAGTTGGGTAACTTAGGCGCAGGCCATAATGGTGGGGCGGGTTTAAGCCCCTTGAGTCTGTTCGCCATTAACCCCGTGGCTGATGCGCGTGCCCCAGAACGGCACAGACAGCCAGCGTAAGAAAACTGCGCATCCACAAGGCAGGGACGACACATGTCTATTTTTAACTCCCTTACCACGGCTGTCAGCGGGATTAACGCTCAGTCCACCGCGTTTACCAACCTCAGCAACAACATCGCCAACAGCCAGACGGTTGGCTACAAGGCCGACACCACCGCGTTCCAGGACTTTGTGGCCGGCGCAGGCTCCACCTCCGGCTCGTTCGCACAGGGTGTGGCCAACTCCGTGGCCGCCGTAACCGTGCAGCACGTCAACTCCCAGGGCACCGCCTCCTCCAGCACGGACGGGCTGGCCATGTCCATCTCGGGCAACGGGCTGTTCAACGTCTCCAAAAAGACCGGTGCGGTCACTTCGGCTGGTGCCGACTTTGCCTCTGAACAGTATTACACCCGCAACGGTGAATTCTATGAGGACAAGGACGGGTACCTCGAAAACACCAGCGGCTACTACCTTGATGGCTATATGGTGGACGCCACGACCGGCGCACTGGACACATCCAGCGTAACCCAGATCAACGTTGCCAACGTCACCTTCCGGCCCACACAGACCACAACAATTACGGCAACGGGCACCCTGTCCTCCGTTACTGGTGCAAGTGCGGTTACAACAAACACCACTGTTTACGATGGCACCTATAATCAGGCCAAACCCAAGGACAACACCGGGGATGTCACCCTGACGTGGACGCAGTCCTCCGCCACCGAGTGGACTGTGCAGGCCTCGTCCAGCACCACGGGTATGTCTGTTACACCAACAACGGCCTATACGGTGGACTTCAACACCGATGGTTCGCTGAAATCCGTGACCGACAGCTCCGGCAACAACGTGACCTCCACCCTGAACGGGGCTGCCGCCAACCTGCCGATCTCCATCACCTACCCTGATGGCAACACGCAGAACGTGAACGTCAACATCGGCACCATTGGTGGCACGAGCGGCATGTCCCTCAGCACCTCTTCCACAACACCCAAAGCCGTTAGCGACAGCGTGACCTCCGGTACATACCAGAGCGCCAGCATTGAAAGCGATGGCTCTGTGATGGCGACGTTCGACAACGGGGACACACAGCTGATCGGCAAGGTCGCGCTCAGCAACTTTGCCAACGTCAACGGCCTGCTGGCGCAGGATGGTCAGGCTTACACAGCCACCGCCGCATCAGGCAGCGCCAAAACCGGGCTGGTGGGTGAAAACGCCACAGGCTCCCTGACAGTCGGCTATGTGGAATCTTCCACCACTGACCTGACAAGCGACCTGTCTGCCCTGATCGTGGCGCAGGAAGCTTACACCGCCAATACCAAAATCGTGACCACGGCAGACCAGCTGCTGCAGGCCACCATTGCCATGAAGCAGTAAGCCGCTTTTTAACCCAAAGCGCTTTTGCACCGGCCTGCCCCAAAGCAGGCCGGTTTTTTATGCCCGCCTATTCAGCGGCTATCGGGTAGTCATTCGCGTAACCCTGCCCGTAATCGGAGAGCACAAAGTTGCTCACCAGATCCACCATTCTGGCCGAGCGCTGGCTCAGGTCCTGGCAGTCGGCAGAGGCATTTTCGCTCATGGCCGATGTTTTTTCCGTCAGGTCACGCAGGGCGGCGGCCTCGCGGTGTGTGCCCTTAACGCTTTGCTGCTGACCGCCCATTTCCTTGTTAATCTTGGAAATGGCGTTGTTCACCACTGCAATGCCTGCCCCTATATCGGACAGGTCCTCCACCATCTGGTTAACCGCCTCCGCTCCGCTACGGATCACGGCCTCGTTTTTTTGCGCGCTGGCCGCAATCTGGCGGGCTGCATGGGATGTTTTAACCGACAGGTCCCGGATGGCCATGGCCACTACCGAAAAACCACGCCCCATAGCCCCGGCCCGCGTGGCCTCCACATTGGCATTAAGGGCCAGAAAGTTGGTCTGGGCCGCAATGTTCTGAATGGAACCAACCAGGTCGGATATGGTTTTCCACGCGGTTTGAATATCCGCCATGGTGGCGCGTACATCATTCATGTTGGTGTTGCCACGCGCTGCGGCATCCACACATTTGCGCGCCGCCTGTTCGGCGGCCACCGTCTGCCCCGATACATCATCCAGCGAGGCTTCCAGCGTAGCGGTGGCGTTGGTCAGCCGGTGGATGGAGCCAACCTGCGCCTCGTTCTGGCTAAGGATACGGGCATTGCTCTGGCTGATGGAGGAGGCTGCATCCTCCACCTGCGTAGAAACCTCACGAATATCGGAGACAACATCATTCAGGCCGGTTTTGAGCTTGGCAAAGGCGGCTGCCAGCACAGGGGAGCGCTCCGCCACATCCCGCGCCAGTGTAGCGCTCAAATCCCCTTCGGCCACGCGCTCCAGCGCCTGGGCAATCTGTTCCAGTGCCGAGCGTTCGGATGCGGCTTTCTGCCGTTCCTCCTCCAGCCGTGCAAGGTAGGTGGAAATCACCAGATCCATGTCCAGGAACGCGGCCTTGAGAATAGCCCCGATCTGCTGACCCAGCTTTTCGCCCATTTCGGCTTCAACCGCCGCACGGCCAAGGGAGAAACGCCGCCCGCCACGCACCCCCTGCTTAATCAGGCGGCGGCAGATGGCATCCAGCAGCACGGCGTAGCCATCAATATACCACCGTGGTTCCAGCCCTATGCGGGCATGGGCGTGGCCGATCCGGGTGACGTCACTTACATAATCCGGCCCGAACTTGCCCGATAGAATGGTCTCCCAGTGCATCTGTTGCAGGGAGCGGGCCTTGGACGTCGTGGCCTCGGTCGGGAAGAACCGGGCCAGTTCTGGTACATCATGCACACGTTGATAAAATTCGGACAGACTCTCGTCCAGAATCTCGGCCATATCGGGGCGCATACTGGCCAGCGTATCCCGCTCGCGCCGCTCTATGCCCATAAAAGACAGTCTGTCCGCTATTGAGGCAGGCTGCCAATGGCCAGCCCGCGCGTCCGAATTTTCCATAGTCGAGCCACCTTTTTTGGCCCCTCGACCGTTCAGAGCATGGCGTCGGTATCGAACTCCTGTCCGGAACCTGCGGATGTTTCCAAGCCTTCCAGAACGGTTTCTGCAATCCCGACCAAGGGAGCGAGGGACAGATTGGTATCAAGAATGGCACGGATGCCATAACGCTGCGCCTGAGAGGCAAGCCTTACAAACAGTTCCCTGTCTTCATAATTGGTGGCCCCTGAATCCAGCGAATTCGCCTTCATGATCATGGACCACAAACGCTGGTTCTTGGTCAGGGCCTTCAGCCGAACAGAGGGGTCAGAACTGGCGGATGCCGTTTCCAACTCTTCTATCAGCAGTCTGAAGCAGGTCGCATCGGCCTGTCGGTCCGTCAGGGAATACCCTGCCACATTCTGGTAGGCGCGCATTGCGGGATGGATCATGATTGCACCATATTTTTATCGGCTGTTTCCGGCCCGCAGGGGCAAAAACCAGCAACGTGTGTGTGTCATTCATTCTACACCCGGCGTTAGAGCGTGACCAGAGCAACCTAACGGAACCCACACGCCTAGTGTTGGCACGTATTTATAAAAATTTCCTATATTTTTTATCGATTCCCCGCCTATTCAAGCACCAGTTTCCAACACGCTCGCGTGAGCATGCCTGAAGCACACAGCAAAAAGGCCGGGCGCACATGCACCCGGCCTCTGCTTTACGCTCATCCCCGCCCATAAAGGGCAGGTCAGGGAACCTAGAAGTCTGACCAGCCACCGGCCATGCTGCTTTCCAGCTGGCGCGGGGCAGCAGGCTTGCCTGCGCCAAGGGCTGCCGGGCGGCGGGGCGTGCTGGCCGGGTTGGCCAGTGCCGGGCGAGCCGCCCCCCCATCCGGCCCGGCCAGTGCGGGGCCAGAACCGGGCAGGGTAAAGTGGCCCACCACATTGACCAGATTAGCAGCCTCGGTCTTGAGGTTATGGGCAGCCGCTGCGGTCTGTTCCACCATGGCGGCGTTCTGCTGGGTTGTGGCGTCAATATGGGTTGCGGCGGTGTTGACCTCGCCCAGGCTGCCCACCTGCTCGCGGGCCACACTGGCAATATTGCCCACATGGCTGGTAATGGCTTCCACCTGCCCGGCCACCAGCCTGAGTTCCTTATCGGTCTGTTCCACAAGGCGCACGCCCTCGGTCACCTGCCGGGTGGAAATCTCGATCAGGCTGCGAATATCGCGCGAGGAAGTGGAAGAACGCTGTGCCAGCGCCCGGATTTCGGTCGCAACCACGGCAAACCCACGCCCTGCATCACCCGCACGGGCAGCTTCCACCCCTGCGTTAAGGGCCAGCAGATTGGTCTGGAAGGCAATGTCGTCAATAATCCCGATAATGGCGGACATTTTGGCCGACGAGGTTGCAATTTCCTGAATGGCGGACATGGCCGACAGCATGACCTTGGTGGAACGCTGCACGGCGGCATGGGCACTCTGTGCCGCATCGCGCGCTTCCTGCGCGGCTTCGGCCTGATCATCCACACCGTTTTTAACGTTGGTCACAGAGGCCGCCATCTGGCCCATGGCCGCTGCCTGCCGCTCGGTCCGCTGGGCAAAATCCTGCGAGGCTTCTGCAATTTCCATCGACCCGCCCTGGATAAGGGCAGAGGCCGCGGCCACTTCGCCCATGGCTTCGGACAGGGAGGACACGGCCTCGTTAAAGTCGCGCCGCAGAGCGTCAAACTCCGAGGCAAAGGGGGATGTAAACTGGAAGGCCAGATTACGGTCGGCCAGTGTGCGCAGCCCCTTGCCCAGTTCCACAATCATGCCGTTCTGGTCTACGGCACGCTGTTGGGCCAACTCGCTCAGGCGCTGCTGTTCGGCGGCACTTTCCTGTGCGATTTTCTGCAGGTCAAGCTGCTTGATCAACGCGCTGCGGAAGGTGGTCAGCGCCTTGGCAAGCCGCCCGGCACAGTCCGACCAGTCAACATACGGGATTTTTTCATCCAGCTTGCCTGCGGCAATGCGCTCGGTCAGGGCTGTAATGGTCTCAAACGGCACAGCGGCGCGGCTGATAAGCACCCAGCGGGCCAGAAACACCATAAGGGAACTGACAGCAAAACCACCCAACCCCAGATAACGTTGCACAGCCAGCGGCAGATCCAGTTCGGAACTGACAAGCTGCATCAGGATCTGTAAAATCATGTAGGCTTGCAAACAGGCCATGACGATGGAAATTTTCCGCCTCAAGGGCGCTTTTTCGGTAAACCAGGCCAACATAATTTTTCCGCCTTAATGCCAGTTATCGGCGCAAGGCATAGCCGGTTTTACCCCCGGTTCGTCAATTTAATGTTAAGACATATGTCAGATTTATTCTAACATGTGTACAAAACCGCCCACCTTAACGCTTGGGCTGGCCAATTTTCGGGCTTTTAAAAAAACATATACTCCCCGGCATCATCCGCTCTGGCGCAGTGGGGGAGAAAAAAAAAGGGGTGTAGCACTGCCACACCCCTGCATGCCTTACGACCCGGTTGAGGACGTATCCGTGTCCGTATCGGACGAGGAAGAGGACGATGAGGAAGAAGAAGACTTGGACGTGCTGGACACGTTGACAAGCTGGCTCATGGGGATTGTCGCCCCACCCATCTGCACTTCCATATCGTTGGTGCCGGTCTGGATACCGGTAATGGTACCCGTAACAGTAAAGGACACATCGGACGTATTGCCCGAGGAATCCATGGTCTTGACCGCAACGCTGTAAGCGCCGTCGGACAGCTTGTTGCCGTTGTTGTCCGTGCCGTCCCATGTCCAGGTGTTGGTGCCGCTGCTGGCGGTAACCAGATCGTCCTTGACAATGGTCCCTGCCGAATTGGACACGGCAATGGCCACGGTCTGCCCCGAGCTGCCTTTGTAGTTGAGGGTGGCCGAGCTGTTCTGCAACGGCAGGGTGGTGCTATTGGCCGTTGCCTGCGAACCCACAAGGGCGCTATCCGCACTCAGCTGCCCGCTCTCGTTCAGGGAAATGAGCGAGGAAAGCTTGGAGTTGGTCTGCACCTGCTGTTCCACCCCGGCAAACTGCACCAGCTCGCTGGTAAACGAGTCCGAGCTCATGGGGCTACTGGGGTCCTGATGCTGGAGCTGCGTGGTCAGCAGGGTCAGGAACGTGGTGTAGTTATTGGCAAGCGAAGACAGCGCAGCCGTGCTCGACGTGGAAGACGAGGATGAGGACGACGAGCCAGACGTGGCCGCCGAGCTTTTTGCCGTCGATTCCGCGGCCGAAAGCAGGTTGTACTCGTTGGTTGTCAGTGATGTCGTGGACATGTGCCCGCTTCCTTCCTGTCTGCCTGTAAAGCGCCCGGGTCAGGCGGTAATGTTAACCCCACGTCCATCATACGTGCGCGTGGTGGTGGCATCTGCCTCACCCACCTGCGCCTGCTCCGCCGCCAGACCCTGCGTGGCTGGCAGGGCGCTGCTGGTCCAAGCATTCCCGCCCGAAGACTGGTTGCCACCCTGCCCCGCGCTGGTATCCGCCCCACCAAAAGCGCCGCCTGCGGCACTGCCATTATCCTGCTGGCTGGCATTGTTGCTGGTGTCGCTCGCACTCACAACATCAATCTTGATCTGTCCTACGTTTACACCCGCCGCATCCAATGCTGCAACAAGCTCGTGCCGGGTGTTGGCCAGATGGTGCGCGGTTGCGGCATCCTCGCTTTGCAGCACAACGCCGGTGGTCACGCCATCACTCCCCTGCACACGCACATGAACGGGGGTGGAATCGGCAGTCATGACCGTCATGGACACACCCGTATCCGCACTGGCGAGGGAGAACAGGCCCGTGGCCGTACCATCTTCCGCCGTGGTGGTAGGGGCGGCTGTCGCCTGCACGGGGGTGGTCTGTGCGGTACGCCCGCTATCCAGCGCCGAACCCAGCGTGGAGGCAAAGCTGGAAGCCCCCTGTGCGGCCTCCTGCGCCAGCGTGCTGGTGGTAGCGGCACCATCGGCCAGCAGGGCCTGCCCTTCCGCCTCAGCCCCTGTGCCGGACTGGTCGGAAAAACCGGATTGGTTCTGGCCCGTGGCCTCCTGCACAGTGCTGCCCAGTGCCACCATGGCTGTCGTGGCCCCAGAGGCCAGACCACCGGTTGCATCAGCCGTAAGGGAAAGCCCGGCAACACTATCCTGCGCCTGTGTGCTCTGCCCTGCGGTCTGGGTTACGCTCACGTTGCTCACCGCTGCGGCAACCTGCTGGAGCGTTAACGCCACCTGCTGGGCGGTATCCGTAGCTGCTCCGGTGGCTGTGCCCTGCACGCTGGCAGCCTGACTGGCGGCACCCGTAGCCGCGGTAAGGGACGCCGCATTGGCATGCACACCATTACTGCCTGCGCCCATAACCCCGCTTGCAGCGGCACTGGCGGTAACGCTCTGGGCCAACGTGGCCTGTGCTACTGGTACGGCCTGCGCGCTGCCCAGGGCGGACAGGCTGGCAAACCCGGCACCGGCAACACTGGTGCTCGGCTGCGCCACGGCAGAGGCAAGCCCCATGGGCAGGCCGCTCAGCCCCGCAGTCAGGGAGACAGAACCGCTCTGCCCGGCAACGGTGGACAGGCCCAGCCCCCCAAATGCATCTGCCGCGGCCTGAACCGCCCCCTGCAACACGCTTGCCGGGGCGAGTGCGCCGGTATCCTGCCCGGTGCTGGCCTGTATGGATGCGGCCAGTGTGGTGGCAACCTGTGCCGCATCCCCCTGCGTGGCGTCGGTCCCTGTTGTGGTGTCGGCCCCGGCCTGTGCTCCGGCAACGCTCTGGGCTGTATCCTGCGCGGTGGCGGCACCCTGCATGGCCATTTGCAGCAGCATTTCCGCCATGCTCCAGACCGTTGTGCTCTGCCCGCTTTGCCCGGCATCCGCTGTGGTGGCACTGGCGGTATCGGCCGTGCTGTCTGCCGCAGCCGTTGTGTCGGCATCATTGCTGCCGGACTGGCTTTTCTGGGCTTTGGTGCTCTGGGTCTGGGCGGTCTGGGTGGTTGCTGCGGCCTTGCTGGCGCTGGCCTTGCCTGCCTTTGCACTGGCTGTGGTGTGTTTTGCATCCGCCGCCGTATGCGCGCCGGACTGGGCGGGCGTGGCGCTGCTCTGGCTGGTGGTGTTGTCTGCTGTGGTGTCGGTCTGGTCCGGGTCCGCCTGCTGCGTGCTGCTGTTGTCGGGCTGTGTGGTGGTCGCACGCGCCTGCGTGGTCGTGGCCGAGGCGGACATGCTTTTGAGCACCGCCGCAAAACCACTGTTCTGCCCGGAGGGGCTGGAGGCAACACCCGTGGTGCTGCGCGACGCAATGGCAGCCAGCAGGGAGGAGAGCGGTGCTTCCTGTGCGTTTTCGCTCAGGTTGGACCCACTTGTAGATTTAATACCCATTACTTGCTCCCTCCCGCCAGCGGATGCGCCGCCAACATTCCCTTACGCTCAGGCCGCCGCTGCGGCGGCGCCGGGGTTGCTGGCCTCGGACAAGGCAGAATCCAGCTCGGCAAAGGTTGGCATAAACGCATGGGGTATGTCCTTACGCCCGATTTCCGCGCAGATCTGCGGCGGGTTGCCTTGCAGATGCGCCACAAATACCGTGCGGATTAGGTCCTGGTACCGTGCGTCCTGCGTGACCACATCGCGCATTCTAGACGAAAGTGGGGCCACAACGCCATAAGACAAAAGCACCCCGAGAAAGGTCCCGACAAGAGCGCCTGCAATCATCTCACCCAGAATGACCGGCGGCTTGCTGATCGAGGCCATGGTTTTGATAACCCCGAGCACGGCGGCCACAATGCCAAGGGCTGGCAGGGCGTCTGCAATGCTTTGCAGGCTTTCGGAAGTATGCAGCTCTTCGCTCAGGTTCTTTTTGAGCTCACGCGCCATGACTTCATCAAGCTGGTAGGCGTCATCCATGTTCAGGCTGACCAGACGCAGGTAATCGCAGATCAGCGCACGGGTTGGCACATCGTCTCGCACATTGGGGGAGAGGGCAAAAATGCTGCTGTCGTTCGGGTTTTCAATATGTTCTTCAAGCGCCATGTTGCCCTTGGCCTGCGCCAGCCGCATGAAGCGGAACAGCGTGACCAGCAGCTCCGTATAGGCCGCCTTGTTGTAACGTGGCCCTTTGATGGTCCGGCGCAGGTAATGCGGGAACTCCTTGAGCACGTCCTTGGAGTTGGACATGACAAAAATACCCACCGCGGCCCCAAGAATGGTCAGCAGTTCGAACGGCATGGACATGATAAGGGGTGCAAGTGCCCCCCCGGATGCCACAAACGAACCAAATACGCAGAGCAGCGCAAAAATGAGCCCCCCGATGAACAGCATTTAACGGTCTCCACTTCCATCTACTTGCACCAGGCGGGCACACATTGCCTGCGGCACGGTCATCATCGTGTTACGGGCGGGTTACTGCGGCGCGGGTGTCCACGTATCCTGCGAGGGTTGAAAAGGCTGGTCCACTGGCGGCTGGGCCGGCTGGCCCTGCGGCGCTCTGGGCCGTGTTACGCTACGCACCCGCACACCCCGGTTACGCCGCACGGCGGGCGTGGCGGGAGCTGGTGCGGCTGGTGCTGCCGCCGGCGCCGGAGTTGCCGGGGCCTGTGCTGCGGGGGCCGTAGCGGGAGCCTGCCCGCCAGCCGGGGCGGAGGGCGCGTTCCCTGCCGGGGCCGCTGGCGGAGTTGCAGGCTGGTCAGCCTGCCCGGCGGGGGGCTGTGCTGCGGGCGCAGCACCACCAGCGGGTAGCGGTACAATCGCCCCGCCATCGGCCCCCGGGTTAACAAAGCGACGGTGCAGAATAAGCACCACGCGCCGGTTGGCGGCGGAGCCGGGGTCTGCCGGCAAAGCCAGGTCCCGGTCTGCACGGCCGGATACGCTTAGAATATTACGGTCGGGGTACCCTGCCTTGACCAGCACCTCCCGCGCGCCATCGGCCCGCTGGGCGGACAGGGTCCAGTTGGACATACCCGTACCATGCTTGGTGGTGCGGTACTGATCCGCATCCGTGTACCCCACAATGGAGAGCTGCTCCGGCATGGGGGCCAGCCACGCGCCAATCTGCTCCAGCATCTTGCGCCCGGCGGCATTGGGGGTGGCGGAAGCCGTATCGAACATGGGGGTGTTGTTGGCGTCGCGCAGTTCAATGCGAATATCATCCCGCCCGAAGGAGACGGTCATGTTCTTGGCCGCTTCCTGCGTATCGGGGTTCTGCGCCACGGACTGTTCAAGCCCCTGCACCATGTTGTCGATCTTGGACTGCTCGGCCGCAGCAGCCACGGGGTTATCCACGCCAACGGTGCCTATGCTTTTACCGCCCCCACTTTCTGGCCCGCCAACGGGAATAATGGCGGGGGATGCGGGGGTCAGGTGCGCTTTGAGCCCACGGGTAATATTATCGGGGGAGCCGCCTTCTTCCGAGCGACGGGGGGCATCCCTCGCACCGGGCTGCTCGCCACCGTCATCCTCCGGGGCATCCCCATCCTTGACCTTGCGCAGGGTGGTCCCTGCGGTCAGGGGAGAAGGCGATGTTTCGAGCATACCGTTGGAGGAGCCAAGGCGGGTGTCTTTTTCCGCCATGGGGTTAAAGAACTGCGCAATACCCTTACGCTGCTCCTCTGTTGTCGCATTCAGCAGCCACATGACCAGAAAGAAGGCCATCATGGCCGTCATGAAGTCGGCGTACGCAATCTTCCATGCGCCACCGTGGTGGCCATGCTCGCCGGAATCGGACACACGTTTGATAATAACGGGCCGTTTTTTGTTATCTGGCATGTGGTGCTATTGCGACCTTAGGCGCCCTTGTGGTGAACCATGCCAACACGGCAGCCCGGCTTGCCGTGGAACGCGGCGCGGCCTGCATGTGTCAGATTGATGGATGTATCCAGCCAGACTTCGCCCCCAATTTCGCGCCAGCGGCGGCAGAAGGTGAAGTCCTCGCTCTGGTAGGTTCCGGTTTCGGGGTCGATGCTGCCATCAAACAGGGCGTAGGCGGTGCTGCCTGTTTCGCCGTTGGCGGCGTCTATGCGGGTGTAGGCTGTCTCGGGGTAGGCCTTGACCATCCGCTCAAGCGCACCACGGCTGATCAGCATGAAACCCGTACCCGCATAATGCGTTTTAACCATCGGGCCTTTTTCAATCTGCTGGTGCATGGCCTCGGTCTCGCCCACATAGCGCAGGGATGCGGTATCCTGCGGTTCGCCATGGAGCATGTTTTCCTGCGTGGTCTTGTCCCAGAAATACTGACGAATCGGGTAGGCCCCGGCCACGACATCCTTGCCAGCCGCCAGCAGGCGGGCTGGTGCTTCGGCCGGGAAACCAATATCGGCATCAATGAACAGAAGGTGTGTTGCGTCAGACAGAGTGAGGAACTTGTGCATCAGGGTATTGCGTGCACGGCTGATCATGGCATCGTCCCCCAGCAGGGACAGGGTCATGGGAACCTGAAGCACACCGGCGCAAGCAATGATGGATTCCATATACTCCTGCGTAACCATCCCGCCAAAGCACGGGGTCGCAATAAAAATCTTTGCGGGTTGCAGCTCTGTCTGTTGCATACGTTTTCCTAATCACTCACGAGTGTGGGGAGAAACGGGTCGCATGGTACACGATCACTGTCAGCCCCTTATGATCTGTAAGCGATAGCGGGCGCACTCCGCTTTCTCAAGGATCAAACATAAGAAAAGAGCCAATTGCCATCGTTTTTTCATGGCTTTGGCGTTTATGGCCGCCAAACAATGGACCTTGCCCGAACTTACAGAAAAAACGGGCGGGCACGCCGGGCCAGATCGTCCAGCTCCGCCTGTTCGCGCCGGGCCAGCAGAACGCGCTCTTCCTCCTCCCGCTTCTCCAGCAGGGTCTGCGCGGCCTTGAATGCAGCGTTGGCCTGAATCAGCTCCTCACGCACCCGCATGGAATCGTTACGTGTCCTGAGCACAACCTGCTCGGCCCGTGCCACGTTTTCCTGCGCTATGGGCAGCCACAGGCGGAAGGACTCACGCCCGGCATCGCCCTCGGCCTCATCCCGCTCCACTTCAATCTGGGTCAACTGCCGTTCCAGGTCGGCCAGAGCCGCACTTTCGGCCGCCAGCGCACGGGCCATGCCTGCGCGGGCCTCGTCCACCTCCTTCTTGCGCACGCGGATAAGCGCGTGCAGGGAGCGGATTCGCGCGCTGCTCATGCGGGATCAGCTACGATAATGCGCCCCGCAGGGCATCAAAACTTTCGGGCAGGGTCGCGCGCTCGCCCTTGCGCTGCTTCAGCATTTCCTCCACCGCCGGGGCTACGCGAATGGCTTCGTCCACGCGCTGGTCGTTGCCGGGGCGGTACGCACCCAGGCGCACCATATCCTGCATTTCATCCCAGGTGGACAGGCAGGAGCGGGCTTGCAGCACAAGCTGGTTCTCCTCCTCCGTCAGGCATCCCGGCACGGTGCGCGAGAGCGAGCGCAGCACGTTAACCGCAGGGTAACGGCCAGATTCCGCAATACGGCGCTCCAGCACCACGTGCCCGTCCAGAATACCGCGCACGGCATCGGCCACGGGCTCGTTCTGGTCGTCCCCTTCCACCAGCACGGAGAACATGGCGGTCATCTGCCCTGCATGGCCGTGCTCGTCCATAAGCCCCGGGCCTGCGCGTTCCAGCAGGCGGGGCAGTTCTGCAAAAACACTGGGCGGATAACCACGCGTGGCCGGTGGCTCGCCCGAGGACAGGCCAATCTCACGCAGGGCCTGACAAAAGCGGGTTACGCTATCCATCAGCATCAGCACCGATTTACCCTGATCGCGGAAGTGCTCGGCCACGGCCATGGCAGCATAGGCTGCCTCGCGCCGCATAAGGGGGGATGTGTCGGACGTGGCAACCACCACAACGGACTTGGCCAGCCCCTCCGGGCCCAGATCATCCTCCACAAACTCGCGCACTTCGCGCCCACGTTCCCCTACCAGCGCAATAACGGCCACATCGCACGCCGTATCCCGCGCGAGCATGCCCATAAGGGTGGATTTACCCACGCCCGAGCCTGCAAACAGGCCAAGGCGCTGGCCCTCGCGGCAGGTGGTAAACAGGTTGAGCGCACGCACCCCAAGGTCTATGCGCGGGCCAAGGCGCGCACGCATGGCGGCCTCGGGCGGGGCGGCATGGAGCCGCTGGGCCGTGCCCTCGGACGGCAGCGGGCCTTTGCCATCCATCGGGCGGCCCATGGGGTCCACCACCCGGCCCTGCCAGCCAGCATTGACCATGAGCGTACCCCCCGCCCTGCGGCGGCGCTGCTCCTGATCATACAGTAAAAAGGTTGCCCGGCAGCCCGAACCAATACCCTCCAGCGAGCCAAAGGGCATGGCAATGGCAATGTCCTGCGCAAAGGCCACAATTTCGGCCTGTGTCTGCCGCCCATCCAGCCCGTAAATGGTCACACGGTCGCCTACGCCGGTAAAATCCCGCAGCCCGCTCAGAGAGACAGACAGCCCCGAAAGCCCGGTGACCCGCCCTTCCAGCAGCCCAACCGGCACATCATGCCGGGGGCTGGCAATGGCACCGCGTACCGCCTCCATCACACCGGAAAGAGCGGATACAGATGCCTCGACAGGCGAGGAGGGTTGCGGGTCCAGACTCACGTTACCAACCAAACAGATGCAGTGTTATACGGCCCTGCCCCAAAGGATAACGGGCAGACCAGCGCGCCTAGAACAGGCTGGAATAAAGATCGCCCGAGGAATCATCCCCACCGAACAGGGAGAGGATGTCATCATCACTGCTCCCGCCAAACAGGTCGAGCATGGACGCGGGGGTATCTGGCGTTTGCGGGTTGATCTGCAACATGGCCAGATACTGCTCCGCATACTGCTGGATCTGCTTGGGGGTGGACAGCTTGCTGAAGTCCACCTTCTTGGACAGCAGGCGCACCTGCTGGTCATAGTCGAGTGCTCCAAACTGGTCCGGGTCGTAGCCCGATACGGTTTCTGCCACCTTGAGCAGGGTCGGGTCCGACATCAGCTGCGACAGGGAGGTAATGCTGCTCATGGTGCGGGTAAAGTACAGGGCATTCCCCACGCCGTTATCGCTCAGATCCTTGCTGCTTTCGTACTGCCGCATCTGGTAGCTTTCCACGATGCTCTGGATCTTTTCGGACGTGAACGGTGTTGCACTGACACTGCCCCCGTTAGCACCCCATACCTTGAAGTCCGTTGCAAAGCTCTGCCACGAGGCATTGCCCGACGCACTGGCCAGCGATGTGGAGGAAGTGGGGTCCTGCGTGAGCAGGGAGTTCATCAGCGTGGCTTCATTGCTTGAAGCATCAATCCCGAACGCGCCGGAAACCACGCTCAGCACGGCGGTGTTGCTCAGCAGGGCCGATGCGGTGGTAATGGAGCCAGCCGCGTTTTCAAAATTCGTAATGCCCGATTGCACCAGCGTATTGGTGTTGCTCTGGAAGCTGGCACTCAGGGACGCCACAAAAGACGTGGACATAATGGCACCCTGACCGTTGTTCTGCCCCCATGCCTTGAACGCCTGCGCAAAGGTCTGCCACGCCGTATTGCCCGATGTCTGGGCCAGGGATGTGGAGGAATCCGGGTCCTGCGTCAGCAGGGTTTTGACCACGGCCGGGTCGGAGGCAAGGGAGCCCAGACCATACGCCCCCAGCACAACCTGCAACGCACTGCTGTTGCTCAGCAGGCTGCTGACCGAGGTAATGCCCGCCGCATCGCTTTTAAAGGATGCAATCGCGCTTGTGGTGCCGCTGTTGATGGCATCCGTATATTTGGTGGCAATGGAGCTGATGGTCGCGGCCGTAAACGGCGTGGACGTAGCCGTGCCGTTGTTCTGCCCCATGCTTTTGAAGGCCGTGGCAAAATCCTGCCATGCCGTGCTGCCCGAAGCCTGCGCCAGCGATGTGGAGGAGGTGGGGTCCTGCGTGAGCAGCGCGGTGAGGATACTGCTGTTATCTGTGCTGGAATCCAGCCCGTAGGTGGACATGACCATGGAGAGCACAGTCTGGTTGTTCAGCAGGTCGGAGGCGGAGGTCATGGTTGCTGCCTCGGCCTTGAACGCGTTGATGTTGTCATCCACCGCCGAATCAACCGCAATGGTGTAGCCCTGCGTAATGGTGGTCATGGTGGTGCTGGTAAACGGCGAGGACGTGGCCGTACCGCCGTTTTTGCCCATGTCCTGGAATGCGTTGGCAAACAGCTTCCACGCCGTATTACCCGATGTCTGCGCCAGCGATGTGGAGGAGGACGGGTCCTGCGTGAGCAGTGCGGTCAGGACTGAGGTATCCCCTTCCAGCGAATCCATGCCATAGGCGCTCAGCACAACATTGAGCACGCTTGTATTGGCCAGCAGGGCAGACGCGGTGGTAATGCTGGGGGCTGCACTTGTAAAAGCCTTCAGATCGCTCTGAAGAGATTTATCGGTATCGGACTGGTATTCGTTAACAATGGACGTAATGGTGGAGGATGTGAGCGGGGAGGTCTGCACGCTCCCTCCGCCCTGCCCCCAGGTCTTGAACGCATCGGCAAAGGCCAGCCACGTGGCATTGCTGGACGATTTGGCCAGCGATGTGGAGGAGGACGGGTCCTGTGTCAGCAGCTTTTTGACCAGCGCCGTGGCCGAGGAATACGAGCCCATGCCATACGCGCCCAGCACCACGTTCAGGGCCGAGTAATTCTTCATCAGCCCGGCAACGGTGGTAATGGAGGCAGCGGCCTGCTCAAACCCGGCGGAAGCCTGCTTGGTGGTCACATCCGTTTTGGCATAGGTGGAGGCGGCGGCATCTTCATTTTTCAGGGCCGTCAGATACTGGCTTACCGGTGAGATACCGCTAACGCTCATTAATCCAATCCTTTACGTGCTGCACACCAATGCCGGACCCTGCCGTGCAAGACCCAAAAAACATATATTGGCGTTTATCATACGGTTTTGCCCCCGACAAAGCCACAGGAATATGCTCGGCCGGGTTTGAAGCACCTCTCAAGGCTTTCCATGCGCCTTACTCTGCCGTATCCTTGTAGGCACCAGATTATGGTCTCGTCGTGGCGGTTGTGTTGGACATGGTGGAGCCAGCTACCCATTGCGCCCCGTTAGTGATCGCATTTTTTGCTCTCGCCACCAGCAGGAATCCTCGATGTTCAAGTTTTTCATCAGCAGCGACGCAACCCCGGACCAGAGCGAACGCTTTGTGCGGCTGAACGCCCATGTTCCCGACCTTGTGCGCTCCGTGGGCGTGGACGAGCACACGCTGGACGCACAGGCCATGCGGCAGATGAACCTGATCTCTGCCGAATGTCTGTTCTCGCACGCAGCGTTTGCGCAGGCCCTCTCCCACGTTGCCCTGTGGGGGAACGTGGCCCAGCACCAGACCGCCGCCCATGTGTTTGAAAGCAACGCCGTGCTGTGCGCCAATTTTGAGGCCGAAAGCACGCGTATTCTGGCCAGCCTGCCGCAGGACTGGGACTTTGTTCTCTGGGGCAACACCCCCGGCTCCACCCTCCAGTTTGATGTTCTGCCCGAGCTGGCCCTGTTCAACGGTGCAATACAGCCCCCTTACTCCGCCCGTGGCGCAGGCGCGCTGAGCGAGATGGAAGTAACTTCCCTCGCCTTCCCGCTGCTGGCGACCCAGAGCGTGTGCGGCTATGCCATTTCCCCCACCGGGGCCGAAAAAATGATCAAGGCGTGCCTGCCCCTGACCAGCACCACCGTACCCGCTGCCAACCCGGCAGACGGCAGCATGGCCGCGCAGACCCTCCAGCAGCTGATGAGCCTGCACTACTCCACCATGAAGGCCTTTGTCTGCGTGCCCCCCCTGTGCATGACAGACGCGGCTGCACCCTCCCTTTAAACCTTTAAAAAAAACACAGCACGGAACCCGCCAGATGCACACAGGCAGCTCCCTACCGGCCAAGGCCACACCCCGCCCTGCAAAATGGCTGGCGCAGGCGGCAACCGGGCTGTTCTGCACGGCACTTGCGGGGTGCACCCCCCCCGCTGCCCCGTATCTGGAAAAAGGGAGAACCCTGTCCGAGGCAGGGTTTATTGCCCATCAGGCCGACACAACCGCGCGTTACGCCATGATGAACCTGCTGCCACCGGGGCAGTTGACCTACCGCCCCTCCCCCGATGGTCCGATTTACCTTTACGCGGACCCCATAGGGTGTGGCTGTGTGTATATGGGCTCGGAAACCGCATTCCGGACCCTGCACAACATGACCGCCGCAGAACTGCGGAACCAAAAGAAGCAGGCTCCCTCCGTGGTGGATGAGCTGGCCGCCATGACGGCGGAAAACCGCCGGGATACCTTTTTGTGGGATTGGAGCGCCTGGTACGCAGGCGCCGACCCTGCCGGGGACCAGCCCCGCAAGGTTATGGGCGGCTACTGGTAAGCCAGTACCCCGCCACAGGTTTTTTACACGTCACTCCGCAGGGCCAGTGCCCCGGCATGGCTATCCACCGTGTAGCCGCCAGATGCCCCGTAACCCGTGCGCTGTTCCTGTGCTGCATCATCCAGCACAAGCTTGATCAGGGTACCCTGAGCGGCAATGGCGCTTTGCAGCAGCTCCTCATTGGCGCGAACCAGAGCATTGAACTGCTTGGCGGCGGCTTCCATCTCCGGGCTTACGCTCGCGCTGCGCTGTTCGGCTGTCAGGGGTTTGGTCTGGCCCGGCGGCAGCAGTTTGCGTAGCGTTTCCATTAACGTGCGCTTGCGCGGCAGCAGTGTTTCCACATCCTGCCACTGACCGGTTTTAAGCAGGGTATTTTCCTGCTCAAGCAGAGCGCTGACCGCCCCGAATGCCTGTAACAGACGGCTTTGCAGATCCTGCGGCGTATCGGTCATGATTTACCTGCTTCCTGCTGGGCTTTTTCCTGCATGGCCAGCATCTGGCGGTAAACACTGTCGGCCAGACCGATGCCGCCATTATTGGCAATCTGCTTACCCATTTCCAGCACCTGCAACGACCGGAACTGGGACTCCGCCGCCCCACCGCCAAACAGGCCGTTGGCGGTGTCCACCGTATCAAACATCGGCTGGAGCATTTCGCCTATGGTCATGCCCTCGAACTCGATGGCGGCCTTGCGGGTTTTTTCCAGTGCTTCCGCCTTCAACCCGGACTGGGTGGAGGCGGTGTTCTGTGCGCTGGCAATCTGGGCCGCGCTCACATTGGCTAGCGTGCTCATGCTCTGCCTACCTTACTTCCAGATCGGCCTGTAGGGCGCCATCGGCCTTGATGGCCTGCAAAATACCAATCATGTCGCGCGGGCCCATGCCCAGTGCGTTCATACCGGCCACAAGGCTGGCCAGTGTTGGCCCTTCGCGCAGGATGCCCAGCCTGTGCGAGCTATCCGTGCTTACATTGGCCTGTGTCCGCGGCACAACGGCTGTTACACCGTTAGAAAAGGGTGCTGGCTGGACCACCTCGGGTGTTTCGGTCACCTGAATGGTCAGGTTGCCCTGCGCAATAGCCACGGTACTGATCCGCACGCTATCCCCCATAACAATGGTGCCGCTGGCCTCGTCCACCACAACTTTGGCCATGGTATCCGGCTCGATCTGGAGGTCACCAATACGGAACAGGGTCAGCGATGCGTTGCGCCCAGTCAGGTCCACGGCAATGGTGCGCGGGTCATCCACCTGCGCCATATGTGCGCCAATGCTGCGGTTGATAACCTCGGCCACGCGGGTTGCGGTGGTAAAGTTGGGGTTATGGAGCGAGAGGTGGATAACCCCTGTCTCGCCCAGCTTGACCGGCACTTCACGCTCGACCACCCCGCCATTGGCAATATGCCCACTGGTGGGAATGTTGCGCGTGACCGTGGCGGCCTGCCCACCCGCCGTAAAGGCGTTGGTAACAAGGGAGCCCTGCGCCACGGCATACACCTCGCCATCGGCAGCCTGTAGGGGGGTTACCAGCAGGGTGCCCCCGGTCAGGTCCTGCGCGTCACCCACGGCGGAAACAGTCACGTCAATCCGCCCGCCCCCGTGCGAGAACGGCGGCAGGGTGGCCGTGACCATAACGGCGGCCACGTCATGCGTCTGCAACTGGATTTCGCGGTCACGGATGTTCACGCCAAGGCGGTTGAGCATGCTGATCAACGTCTCACGCGTGAAGATGATGTTGGTCAGACGGTCGCCCGTACCATGCAGACCCACCACCAGACCGTAGCCGACCAGCTGGTTGTCCCGCACGCCTTCGTAATCCACAATATCCTTCACCCGCACCGTAACGGCATGGGCGGGAGAGAGCGGGACAAACAGGGAAAGCATGAAAAACGCGGCCATAACGGCCCTGACCCACCGTGGCGCGCCAGAACGGCAGGCCATACGGTTCAAGGAATAGGCCGCCCTGCCACCATGCTGGCCGACCATACCGGCCTGCCCATTGCTCGCCTTGAGGCGGTTCCTCATATACCTGTTTACCCCTGGTTGGTCAGCCCGGCACACTGTGCAGGCTCATCACGTCAGCTTGTGCCATAAGAATAGGCGCGCGGGCCAGCACATTCAATGCCCATGTAACCCGCCACGGCGCATGCCCAAAAGCCTTTTTTGCCCATACCCCCACTCCGGGCCTGCCCAAGCGCCATGTGCCCCGCCATGCCCCACGCTCAGGATCATGCAAAATCATGGCATGACTCCGGCACCCAACAGACAGGGGAGGCAGAACTATTGGGGGAACAGAGCCAGCAGAGGCAAGGGTGTTCCGGGCCATGAATCCTTGCATAATCCGTACCGCAGGACTACAGCCGGGTGAAAAATCGGTCAGGCAAGGCCAGTATTACTTGTGCATCGCCCAGTAGAGTCTTTAGATGACTGCCAAGGAACCACCACCAGCCAAGGAGCCAAGGGCCCCGTTGTGCGGATAACCCCCGCCCCGAGCCCCGCCAGACTGCGCATGACGCCACCCTTCCCCCGCACCCGGCCTGCCCGCTGGCTCCTTGGTGTTGTAACCTTGGCGGGCACTGCCCACATGGCCGCACACACCCCGCAGGCCCACGCCCGCTCTGCCGAGGCCGGGTTATGCACGGAGGCCACGGCACAGGCCGAACACAACCTGCATATTCCCGACGGGTTTTTATCCGCCATGGGGCGGGTGGAGAGTGGCAAGGTCGAATCCGACGGTACGGTTTCCGCCTGGCCGTGGACCATTAACGCAGCAGGCATTGGCCACCACTACAACAGTCAGGCCGAGGCCGTAGCGGCTGTACAGAGCTTCCGCCAGCAGGGTATCATGTCCATTGACGTGGGGTGCATGCAGGTCAACCTGCAACAGCACCCCGATGCCTTTGCCTCGCTCGATCAGGCATTTGATCCGCTACGCAACGCCATGTTCGCGGGCGGCTTTCTGCTTCAGATGTATGACAAGACGGGTAGCTGGCCACGGGCAGCAGCGGCCTACCACTCCCAGACCCCCGGCATAGGCACCCCCTACCAGTGGAAGGTGCTGGAGGCATGGGCCGTGCCGCAAGACGGGCGGGAAGGCCCGCAGCTTGCACAAAAATCACCCCTTATGCCGCAGGTGTTCCCGCACCCTGTAACCCCCACAACCCGCCACGGCCCAATGATGGTGGCAGAGGCCAGCACCGGCACAGGCCCGGATGGCATGCCCCAGATCTCCCACCCCAAGGTGTTTCACCCCTTTCAGGGCATGCGGAACTTTGTGGAGCCCGGGCCAGTGGGGAACAGCCGGGGCGGTGGTATGCGCGGGCGCTCCCTTGCCTCTTACAGGGCGGCCCCCGTCGCGCGGGCCAGCGCCCAGCGTATAGTGGCGCAAGGCAGCGAATAAGCCAAAACGCTACACAGGCAACCCTGTGTGGCGTTCCAACAGGCCAGATACCGTTGGGCGGTTGGTCATCAACCGCCACAACCCCCATGCTCCGGCTGCTTAATTTTTCTTGTAGATATAAAAACTGTAACCGGGATACTCAGTTTGGGAAATCTGGCTGTATCCGCTCATATCTATCGCATATATATTTGCCAAATAGAGCATACTGGATGGCACTATCCGTATGATATAAGTGTCATCCCCTGAATTGAACTTTTCTCTTTCCAGCTTTTCCCATGCCTGTGGGTTATCAGACTGATATGCCGGAATAAGTTTGTTTTTTCTGCCGTTCCTATACGTGATGAACCTATTAAAATCGCACGACACAAAAACCTTGCCATGCAGGTGGAGGGTTCGAAAAACTCCATGGTTTTGAGTGCGTATCTGTGATTCCATACCTCC
>NZ_JOPD01000029.1:0-845 GCF_002153575.1 Acetobacter sp. DsW_54 | reverse complement strand
TGGAGGGTTCGAAAAACTCCATGGTTTTGAGTGCGTATCTGTGATTCCATACCTCCTGTGGTGATTGGGTGGATGAATGAATAATGAAACAGCCTGGTTTCTTTGATGTTGAAGAGCGGCTTGCTCGTTTGAGCGGTCTTGGCGATCAGCTTGAAGCGTTTTCCCGGACTGTGGATTTTGAGGTGTTCCGCCCTGATCTGGAGAAGGCTCTGGCCTATTCAGATGGAAGCAAGGGCGGGCGACCGCCATTTGATCCGGTGTTGATGTTCAAGATCCTGGTGATCCAGACGCTCAACAATTTGTCTGATGAGCGGACAGAGTATCTCATCAACGATCGCCTCTCCTTTATGCGTTTCCTTGGTCTGGGACTTTCAGATCGGGTGCCCGATGCCAAAACAATCTGGCTGTTCCGTGAACGCCTGACACAGGCGGGGGCCATTGAAAGACTGTTTGAGCGCTTTGATGCGACCCTGCGCAGCGCTGGTTATCTGCCGATGTCAGGCCAGATCCTGGATGCCACGCTCGTAGCGGCTCCGAAGCAGCGCAATACAAACGCAGAGAAAGCGGATCTGCGAGCAGGCCGTATTCCTGAAGACTGGCAGGACAAGCCATCCAAACTGTCGCACAAGGACAGGCATGCACGATGGACGCTGAAGTTCACGAAGGCGAAGCAGCAGGATGATGGAACCATGCCATCCAGAGATCTTGCCATCCCGTTCTTTGGCTACAAATCCCACGTCTCCATCGATCGGAAGTTTCGGTTCATCCGAAAATGGAAGACGACGGATGCCGCCGCCAGTGATGGTGCGCGATTGAGAGAGGGGCTGCTGGATAAAACCAATACG
>NZ_JOPD01000028.1:0-768 GCF_002153575.1 Acetobacter sp. DsW_54 | reverse complement strand
AGAAGAAGACATCACGTTATTCGCCTGAGTTCCGTGAGCGCGCGGTGCGCCTTCTGGACGAGCATCGATCGGATTACCCGAGCTTATCAGCGGCCTGTCGCGAGATTGGTGGCAAGCTTGGCTGCTCGGGCGACTGCCTGCATGACTGGTGGAAGCAGGCCCGGCGGGACGCGGGTACGCAACCGGGGCCAACCACGACCGAGACGGCACGGATCAAGGCATTGGAGCGTGAGGTCCGTGAACTGCGTCAGGCCAATGAGATCCTGAAGAAGGCCTCGGCTTATTTTGCACAGGCGGAGCTCGACCGCCCGTTTCGCAAATGATCGCGTTTATTGAAGTCTACCGTGCCGATTACGGGGTCGAGCCAATCTGTCGCGTTCTGCCGATTGCCCCGTCAACGTTTTATCATCAGGCGGCCATAGCAAGAGATCCGACCACGGCCAGCCCGCGTGCCCGGCGCGATAGGGAACTGATGGAACATATCCGCCGGATCTGGCAGGACAACCGTGCTGTTTATGGTACGCGCAAGGTGTGGCACAGCCTGCAGCGTGAGGGACGACAGGTTGCACGCTGCACTGTTGAGCGCTTGATGCACAAGATGGGTCTGAAGGGTGTCATCCGGGGCAGGAAGGTCATCACGACCCGTCCGGATACGGCGCGCCCCTGTCCCGATGACAGGGTCAACCGGCAGTTCCGGGCCGAGAGCCCCAACCAGCTCTGGGTCTCGGACTTTACCTATGTCCAGACCTGGAATGGCATGGTCTATGT
>NZ_JOPD01000027.1:0-1176 GCF_002153575.1 Acetobacter sp. DsW_54 | reverse complement strand
CCTGTGGGTGAATCCCTGATCATGACCGCCATTGGTCTGGCAACGGCTGTGCCTGCGGTGCTGGGTTACAACCTGCTGGTGCGCCGCAACAAGGGGGCCATGGACCAGGTGCGCGACTTTGCCGATGACCTGCAGTCCATCCTGATCGGTGGCGTGCGCCACGGTGCAGCCGCGGAGAGCGTGCGGGTCAACGCCGATAACTCCCCGACCACGGTCACAACCTCCAACCGGGTGGGCTGAACCATGGGAATGCAGGTTGGCAACGGAGGAGGGGACGACGAAGTCGTCTCCGCCATCAACACGACCCCTCTGGTGGATGTGATGCTGGTTCTGCTGATCATCTTCCTGATCACCATTCCGGTGGCCACCCATACGGTCAAGGTCAACCTGCCGCGCGACATGAACCAGCCCACCCAGACCAAGATGAGCAACGTGGTGCTGGCGGTTACGGCGGATGGCAAGGCCTTCTGGGACGAAACCCCGCTGAAGGACCAGGCTGACCTGCTGGAGCATCTGGAAAAGGTGGCGGTGGTCAAACCGCAGCCGCAGATCCAGATCCGTGGGGACATGAAGGCGCGGTATGAGACGGTCGGCAGGATGGTGGCGGCATGCCAGCAGGCTGGCATCTATCATATCGACTTCATTACCGAGAAGCCGAAGACCAACTGACAACGGCGGGCTGCGGCCCCCGTCCCCCGCGCGGCACGCGTGGGGGCAGGAGTGAAGAGAGTAACTGATCATGGGCATGAATGTCGGGTCGGATAGCACAACGGAAGACGAAGGCATTGTAGACATCAACACCACGCCATTGATTGACGTGATGCTGGTTCTGCTGATCATGCTGATCATCACCATCCCGTTGCAGACCCAATCTGTTGCGATTGATCTGCCGCAGGGCAACCCGCCGCCTTCGACGGAGGAGGTTCCGGTTGTGACCCTTGTGGTGGATTTTGATAATACGATTACCTGGAACGGGCAGCCGGTTAACAGCGAGGACGAACTGCAGGCCCACCTGCGCGAGATTGCCTCCGCCCAGCCCAAGCCCGAGTTCCACATCCAGCCCAACCGGCTGGCTGATTACAAGACTGTCGTCCATGTCATGGCCGACGCCCAGAGGCTCGGGGTCACCCAGATGGGCATCGTCGGGCAGGAACAGTTCGTCGATCAGTAAGGGAG
>NZ_JOPD01000026.1:0-35405 GCF_002153575.1 Acetobacter sp. DsW_54 | reverse complement strand
GGGGTCACCCAGATGGGCATCGTCGGGCAGGAACAGTTCGTCGATCAGTAAGGGAGTGAAGAAGATCATGACCATGCGTTTTGTGCGGAGCCTTTTGTGTTCCGCGGCTGTTGTCTCTTTTGCCATTCCGGCCGTGCAGGCGGCGGATACACTAAGCCAGCCCGTTGGCGTGGCATTGCAGCAGGCCCAGAGCGCTCTTGCTGCGCATAACTACGCCAAGGCCATGGATGCTGTGAACGAGGCAGATGCGGTCGCGGGTAAAAGCGCATATGAGGACTACACTATTGCGCAGATGCGGGCTGCTGTGGCTTCGCAGGCGGGTAATGTGGCTCAGGCAACCGCCGCGTATGAAAAATTGATCGCCTCCCCCCGTACACCGCGTAACCTGAAAAACCAGATGCTGATGTCCGAAGGGAGCATGGCGTATAACGCCAAGGATTACCCCAGGGCTGCTGCGGCTATCCAGCGTTACCTCAAGGAAGCGGGCCCCAACCCGGCAATGGAAACATTGCTGGCACAGTCTTATTATCTGCAAAAAGACTATGCCCATACACTCAGCGTTCTAACGCCAATTGTGTCCAGAACGGTCAAGGCCGGGCAGAAGCCCGTGGAATCGCAGTTGCAGATGCTTGCGGCAAGTGCCACGGCGCTTAAGGATTCCACGACAGCGACACACGCCTATGTTCTGCTGGCAACCTATTACCCCAAAAAGGAATACTGGGCGTTGCTGCTGCACGAACTGGTCGTGAATACAAAAATCCCGGCTTCCCTGCAGTTGGATGTGTACCGTATTCGTCTGGCGGTAGGGGATATTTCCACCGCACGTGATTTTATGGAAATGACCGAAATTGCCATGCAGGGCCATATGCCCCAGCTTGCGCTGGATCTGATGAATCAGGGATACCAGCAGGGTGTTCTGGGCCAAGGTGCAGAAGCGCCCCGGCAGGCACGCCTGAAGGCAATGGTGGAAAAAACTGTTGCTGCCAAAAAGGAATCCATCGAAGCGGATGAAAAATCCGCCCTTGCCCAGACATCGGGCAATGAACTGCTGAATGTGGGGTATAATTACGTCACGTTCGGGCAGGCCGCCAAAGGGCTGGCACTGATGCAGCAGGCCATAACCAAAGGGGTAACAGACCCCAATATTGCCCGCTTGCACCTTGGCCTTGCCCAGATGCAGGCAGGCAACAAGGCTGAAGCCATACAGACCCTAAAGAGCGTTGCCGGGGATAATGGTGCCTATGACATTGCCCAGCTCTGGGTGCTCCGGCTGGGGCAGGCACCTGCCAAGCACTAAATGCGGGCAAGGTAGAGTTTGTAAAAAAGGCCGCTCTTGAGCGGCCTTTTTTATTGAGTCTGGTCTGGCTTACCCCCCTTTTGGGGTGCCAGACTGCGCAGCAGGCTGTTGTGCTGTGCTGGGGGGAGTGGAGGTTGCCTGCCAGCCGCCGCCCATCGCGCGGTAAATGGTGACAAGATTCTGGTATTTTGCAACCGCAACCGTAATCTGGGACTGCTGGGCCTGTAGGTAGTAGCGCTGTGAATCCAGTGTGGTCAGGTAGGAATCTGTCCCGGTTTCATAACGCAGTTTTGCCAGACGGTAGGCATCGCCCGAGGCCGAAACCAGACTATCCATCTGCTTTTTTTCGTCCAGATAGGCTTTGCGGGCGGCGAGGGCATCGGCCACTTCGCGGAATGCGCTTTGCACCGTTTTTTCGTAAGCGGCAATTTTGCCGTTACGGGTTGCCTTGGCCACCTTGAGGTTGCCGCTGTTCATGCCCCATGTCCAAAGTGGAATCTGGAGGCTGGGGTTCAGGCCCCATGTTGTGGCTGCCGCCGTAAACAGCTTGTGGAACTGCAAGCTGGAAACACCATCCGTTGCTGTGAGCGTCAGACGGGGGAAGAACGCGGCGCGTGCTGCCCCAATGCTGGCCTGAGAGGCCAGAAGGTCATGTTCTGCCGCTGTAATATCGGGTCTGCGGGTCAGCAGGTCCGATGGCAGGCCAGCGGGCAGGTCCGCCAGAATGGACTGTTTGCCCAAAGGCAGGGGAGCTGGCAGGTTTTGCGGAATGGGCGCGCCAATCAGCAGGGTTATCAGGTTTTCGTCCTGCTCCACTTTGCGGCGGGCATCGGTGAGCAGGGTCGCACTTTGCTGTACCTGTGTTTCCAGCTGCCGCACGGTCAGCAGGTTTTCTTCACCGTGGGCGTATTTGTCCTGTGTCAGCTTCAGGCTGTTCTGCTGGCTGGCCAGCGTGCTTGCCGCCAGTGCCTGCGTGTCCCGGTCGCCCAGCCATGTAATATAGGCCATGGCTACCTGCGAGACGACGCTGATAACCATGCCGCGCATGTTTTCCTGCTGGGACAGGGCACGTTCGGCGGCTTCCTTGGTCAGGGAGCGGATACGCCCGAACAGGTCAATCTCGTAGGAGGAAAAACCAATCCCGCCGGAATAGTAGCGGAACGGGTTGCGGGCCATGCCGCCGCCTGTTTTGTCGGTATCCAGACCTGGTGCAAAGCTAAGCCCTGCCGCATCGGATGGTGCCTGATACATAGGCCCGCCCGTGGCGGAAATGGTGGGGAACAGGCCCGCATGCTGCACGTCATATTCGCCCTGTGCCGTGGCGATATTGGAGGCGGATGTGCGCAGGTCCCGGTTTTCACGCAGGGCAATGGTGATCAGGGCTTGCAGGCGCGGGTCTACAAAGAACTCGCGCCAGCCAATATCGGCTGCCACTTTGGGTAACAGCTTATCCCCGGTCTGGGCATAGTCTGGCCATGTTGTGGCCAGCGGGGGCGTGGGCCGCGTGTATTTGGGGATCATGGTACACGCGGAGAGTGCCTGTGTTGTTGCAACGGCCATGACAACCGCACGGAGCCGCAGGGAGCGACGGAAAAAGGACTGAGGAGCCATATCTTATTCGTTCCCTGTTGCGGTCTGGACGGGGGTGGTGGCCTGTTTACGTTCGCTGATGCGTTTGACCTTAAACACACGCAACACCAGAACAAAAAAGACCGGCACAAAGTAAACGGCCAGGAGTGTTGCAGTGGCCATGCCCCCAACCACTGCGGTACCAATGGCCTCGCGGGATGCGGAGCCAGCCCCGGCAGCAAGGGCAAGTGGGAACACACCCACAACAAAGGCGATTGAGGTCATGAGAATGGGGCGCAGGCGTTCGCGCGATGCGGTAATAACCGCGTCCTCCAGAGATTCCCCACGCTCAAAAGCCGCTTTGGCAAACTCCACAATAAGAATGGCGTTTTTAACAGCCAGACCAACGGTGGTCAGCAGCCCGACCTGAAAATACACGTCGTTGTTCATGTCCCGCCACAAGGTGGCGGCAATGGAGCCAAGAATACCCAGAGGAATAACCAGCATGACCGCAAACGGAATGGCCCAGCTTTCGTAAAGTGCGGCAAGGCACAACAGAATAACCAGACTGGCGAGTGCATAGAGCGGCCCGGTGGAGGAGCCAGAGGAAATTTCCTCAAACGAGAGGCCGGTCCATTCGTAGCCTATGCCTTCCGGCAGTTTTTTCAGAATATCCTTGATAGCATCAAGGGAATCACCCGAACTGTAACCGGCTGCGGGCTGGCCCAGAATTTCAAAGGCGTTAAAGCCGTTGTAATCCTCAACCTTTTGCGGGCCGGTCAGCCAGTATCCGCGAATAAAGGTATCCAGCGGGGCCAGCGTGTTGGTGTTGGTGCGGATGTACCATTTGTTCAGGTCCTGCGGCAGCATGCGAGAATCCATGTCGCCTTGAATATAAACCTGTTTTACGCGGTCATTGCGGGTGAACTGGTTAACGTAGATCGACCCCAGCGCCCCTTCGATTGTTGTGTTGATGTCATCAATCGTAATGCCCAGCGCGTTGGCCTTTTCGCGGTCAATATCCAGATGATACTGTGATGCGTCTTCCATACCGTTGGGGCGCACCGCAAGCAGGCGGTGGTCCTTGCTGGCAAGGCCGAGCACCATGTTACGCGCCGCCAGCAGCTTTTGGTGGCCAAGGTGCCCACGGTCTTCCAGTTCAAGGTCAAACCCTGTGGCGTTGCCCAGTTCGAGCACGGCAGGCGGGTTGATGGCAAAGATCTGGGCGCGCGGGTCAAACCAGTAATGCATCATGATCCGCTTTGCGATGGCGGCTGATGTCTGGCTTGCAAGGGGGCGGTTTTTCCAGTCTGTCAGGCGGATAAAGAATGCACCCGAGTTCTGGCCCTGCCCGGCAAAGTTAAACCCGCTGATGGCGTAAACGGATTCCACAAGCCCGCTCTCCGACTTCAGGATATAATCCGTAATTTCGCGGTTGAGCTGTGTGGTCTGCTCCATGGGCGTATTGGGGGGCAGAGTAACCTGCCCGAAAATAAGCCCCTGATCCTCGTCCGGCAAAAAGCCGCTGGGCAGGCGGGTAAACAGATAGCCCGCCAGTGCGCTGATCAGCAGGAAACAGGTAATGGACAGCGCGGTGGAGGAAATAAGCTTGCGCACCCCCTTGAGGTAACCATTGGTCAGGCGCTCAAAGTTGCGGTTGAACCAGCCGGCAGGGCCGGTTGTTTTAACATGCGTGCCGGGTTTGAGCATGGTGGCGCACAAAGCAGGCGTAAGCACCATGGCCACCAGCACGGACAACCACATGGCAGAGACAATGGTAATGGAAAACTGCCGGTAAATAACCCCGACCGAGCCGGAAAAGGCCGCCATGGGCAAGAACACGGCGGTCAGCACCAGCACAATGCCGATCAGCGCGCCTGAAATTTCGTCCATGGAAACGCGGGCCGCTTCGATGGGGGAGAGTTTTTTCTCCGACATCACGCGTTCCACGTTTTCCACCACCACAATGGCGTCATCCACCAGCAGGCCTACGGCCAGCACCATGGCCAGCATGGTGAGCGTGTTGATGGAAAAACCAAAGATGTTGAGCAGGCCAAAAGTGCCCAGCAGCACAACCGGCACGGCAATGGTGGGGATAAGCGTTGCACGGAAGTTCTGCAAAAACACCAGCATGACCAGAAAGACCAGTCCGATGGCTTCAAGCAGGGTGATGATCACTTCCTCGATGGAGAGGGTGATGAAGGGTTCCGTATCCAGCGGGTAAACGGTTTTCAGGCCCGGCGGGAAGAACTTTTCCAGTTCGTCAATCTTGGCGCGGACTGCCGCTTCGGTCGAAATCTGGTTGGCGCCGGGGGCGAGCTTGAGCGCCATGCCCGATGCCGGGTGATTGTTGTAGTAAGAGGATGTGTTGTAGGTCTGCGGACCCAGTTCCACCCGCGCTACATCCTTGATGCGGACCTGCGAGCCATCGGGCTGGACCCGGAGCAGGATTTTCTCAAACTCGCCAGCCGATGTCAGGCGGGTCGGGCCAATGATCGTGGCATCCAGACGGATGTCCTTGCGGGCAGGCAGGCCACCGAGCTCACCCGATGAAACCTGAATGTTCTGGGTCTGGATAGCGGTTTCAACATCCCGCACGGTCAGGCCGTAGTTGAACAGCTTGTTGGGGTCCAGCCAGATGCGCATGGCATATTCGGACCCGAAGAGCGTGTGGTCACCAACGCCGGTTACGCGGCTGAGCGGGTCAGAAATGTTGGAGGCCACATAATCGGCAATGTCCGAGCCGGTCATGGAATTGTTGGTGGAAATAAAGGCCAGCACCAGCATGAAGTTCTTGACGGCCTTGGTAATGCTCAGCCCCTGGGCGGTCACTTCCTGTGGCAGTTTGGGCTGAGCAAGCTGGAGCTTGTTCTGCACCTGCACCTGAGCAATGTCGGGGTTGGTGCCCTGCTCAAAGGTGAGGTCAATTTCCATCTGCCCCGAAGCGTAGGACTGGGCAGAGATGTATTCCAGATGATCCAGCCCGAACATCTGCTGGAGTATGGGGCGCACGACCGTATCGTTCACCGTATCGGCGGAGGCGCCGGGGTAGGTTACGGTAATGGCGATCTGGGGCGGGGCAATGCTGGGGTACTGGGCAACAGGCAGCCGCAGGATGGACAGGCCGCCAAACAGCATGATGATCAGGCTGATCACCCACGCAAAAATGGGTCGGTTGATAAAGAACCGCGAAAGCGACATGGATTTACTGCCCTTTTTGTGCAGGCTGTGCCGCAGCACCGGGTGCGGTGTCGGTCTTGGGCTTGCTTTCCTGCACCGAGACCTTGGCTCCGGGGGTTATTTTTTGCGTGCCGCTGACCACCACGCGCTCACCGGCCTTGAGCCCGTCTGTCACCAGCCAGTTGGTGCCTATGGCCATGCCGATCTGGATCTGGCGCAGGGCCACGGTGTTGTCGGGCTGCACAATCCATACCTGTGGGTCGCCGTGGGTGTTGCGGCTGACGGCTTCCTGGGGGACCAGCAGGGCGTTGGGGTCAATCCCCTCGTCAAGCTGGGCGTGGACATACATGCCCGGCAGCAGCAGCTTTTGCGGGTTGGGCATGATCGCACGCACGATAACGGTGGAGGTTGTTGTATCCACGTTCACTTCGGCCAATGCCATGTGGCCCTTGAACTCGTAAGGTGAGCCGTCTTCGAGTGTCAGAACCACGGGGACCTCGCCATTGGCCTGACGTTTGATACGGCCTTCCGCCAGTTCACGCTTGAGGCGCAAAAGGGTAATGGCGGGCAGGTTAACGTCCACATAAATGGGGTCCAGCCGGGTGATAATGGCTGTGTTGGAGGTCTGCTCGGCAGTAACAAGCGCGCCTACCGTAATCAGTGTGCGGCCGATACGCCCGGAGATCGGGGCATACATCTTGGTGTAACCAAGGTTGACCTGAGCACTTTCCACCTGCCCCTGAGCGCTCTGTATCTGGCCCTGTGCCTGCTTTTCTGCGGCTACGGCGTCATCATAATCCTGCTGGCTTACGGCGTGCTCACGTACCAGCTTCTTGTAGCGGCGGACCTTGGCCTTGGCTGTGCCATCCAGCGCCATGGCCTGAGCCAGCTGGCCACGGGCGGTGTCGTACACGGCTTTGTAGCGGGCGGGGTCAATCTGGTAGAGCTGCTGGCCAGCGACAACGTCCGAGCCTTCAATAAACAGGCGTTTGAGCACAACGCCCGTGACCTGAGGGCGGACCTGAGCAATTTCAAACGCATCCGTACGGCCGGGCAGGCTGGTATGCACACTTACGGGCTGGGGTTGCATGGTTACAACGCCCACCGCCTGCGGTGGCACCTGCGGTGCGCTCTGCTGGCGTTTACAGCCTTCCAGCGCAAGCAGGGCAACCGTGCAGAGCAGGACCGGACGAAGAGAAAAAGTGTGTGTTGTCACTTTGGTGTGGCCCTGTGTGTTGAAAGGTTTTCCGCACATTTCAGGCTTGGTCAGGCAGTGCAGGAGCCGGGAAATAAGCCATTTCCTGCCCTGATGGGAGCTTGAGCCGCAGGCCGCTTTGTGGAGAAAACAGAGTGGACAAATGAAGGTGAAAAAACAGTACTAAGTGTTACCTTTAACGTGCAAGCTAAAAGTGCAACCCTACCAAGTCAAGAGCAGATCAAACCAAAAACACAAGCTTTATTGCGGGTGTCAGGCTGTGCGGCCGTTGCTTTCGTCCAGCCGTGTGTCCCGATGGACCCATGTTGAAAGCAGAAGCCCAAACCCCAGCATAACATTCAGCATGGCCGATCCACCGTAGGAAACCAGCGGCAGAGGCACCCCCCCAACCGGAATTGCCCCCATGACCATGGAGAGGTTGACCAGACAGTAAAAGAAAAAGTTCATGCTGATGCCAAGCGCAATCAGCCGGCCAAAACGGTTGCGGCAGCGTATGGCCATGATCATGCCGCCCATAATCAGCAGCACCAGCAGGGCAATGACGGTGGCCGCACCGATAAAGCCCCATTCTTCGGCAATCATGGTGAAAATGAAGTCCGTCTGCTTTTCGGGCAGAAAGTTCAGTTGCCCCTGCGAGCCGTGCAGGTAACCCTGCCCCCACATACCCCCGGACCCAAGGGCAATCTTGGACTGGATAATGTTGTAGCCTGCCCCAAGCGGGTCATTTTCGGGGTGGAGGAAGGTGGTAATGCGCGCCTTCTGGTAATCATGCAGGTGCCCGTAGGCAAACTGCACAAGGGAGGGCAATGGCAGAACAAGCAGAATAATCTGCCAGAGCCGCATGCCTGCCGTAAAAAACAGGGATGCGCCAATACCCCCGATAATGACCGCCGTGCCCAGATTGGGTTCCTTGAGCACCAGCCCAACTGGCACCAGCACCATAAAGGCAGGCGGAATAAGCCAGAGCGGGTTGCCCATGCGGGCATAATCCATGCGCGAAAACCATGTGGCCAGCACCGCCACAAGGGCGATCTTGGCAAATTCGGACGGCTGAACCTGAAGCCCCCCGATCATGAGCCAGCGTTCGGCCCCTTTGCCAACATGGCCCATGTGCAGGACCGCCGCCAGCAGCACGAGCGAGAGCGCATACATCCCCCATGATGCCCGCATAAGCAGGCGGGGGGGCAGCATGGCAATGGTCACCATCAGCACAAGGCCCACGGCAAAACGTGCGGCCTGCGGGGCTGCAAAAGGGTAAGGCACACCGCCTGCGGCAGAGTAGAGGGTAACGTAGCCAACACCAGCCAGTGCACAGATCAGCAGAACATAAAGCCAGCTTATCCGCCACAGCTTGGCCATCAGGCGGAAGCTGGGTTCGGCCCGTAACAGGCGCTTGTGGAATCGGATTGGGTTATTCAAAGCTGTCATCCACAGCGGCCACGCTTTCTGGCGGGGGTGTGGTGTGGTTGGAAGGGTCGCGCAGGAGTGTGTCGCGCATGATGTTGCGCGCCAGTGGTGCGGCGGCGTCTGCCCCTGCGTTGCCGTGCTCAATCACGACCGATACGGCGTAGCGGGGCGCATCATACGGAGCAAAGCAGATGAACAGCGCGTGGGGCCGGTATTCCCACGGCAGGTTGGCGGAGTTGAAGTGCCCGCTCTCACGCAGTGCGCGGGAGACGTGGCGTACCTGGGCCGAACCCGTTTTACCCGCCATGGTAATGCCCGGCAGGTCAAGCTGGGCCTTGGGGGCCGTGCCGTGGGGTTCGTTCACCACGGCAAACATGCCTGCCCGCAGGGCTTCCAAGTATTTTTCGGGCATGTTCAGGCTGGGCCAGTGCTCGGGGCTGGCCATCGGGCTGATCTCGCCATTAATGGCGCGCATCAGGTGGGGCTGCACGGCCCGGCCGGTGGCCATGCGGGCGGTGTAGGTGGCCAGTTGCAGGGGAGTAACCTGTATGAACCCCTGCCCGATCCCGCTGACAATGGTATCCCCCCCGTTCCAGTGGTGGTGGTGGGCCTGACGCCATGCGGGGGTAGGGATGAGGCCCGTGCGGGTATGGGGGAGTTCAATATCCAGCGGTACGCCAAGGCCCATGCGGTGTGCGGTTTCGGCAATACGGTCCATGCCGATCCGGCGGGCAATTTCGTAAAAATAGACGTCGCAGGAGTATTTGAGCGCCAGATGCAGGTCAACCGACCCATGCCCCCAGCGTGACCAGCAGTGGAAGCGCGTGCCCCCTACATCCAGATGACCGGGGCAGAAAACCCGGTCGGTGGGGGAGATCAGCCCCGACTCCAGTGCGGCCATGGCCACAGCGGGTTTGAAGGTGGAACCCGGTGGGTAAACGCCCGCCACCGCCTTGTTAATAAGTGGAGTGTGCTGGTTGTTGGTCCATTCAATCCACTGCGCGTGGCTGACACCGCTATCAAACAGGGATGGATCGAACGAGGGCGTGCTGACCATGGCCAGCACCTCGCCATTATGGCAGTCCAGCACCACGGCGGAGGCGGTCTGGTCCCCTATGTGGTTGAGCACCCTTTGTTGCAGTCCGCGGTCTATGGTCAGGGAGATTTCTTCCCCCGGCACGCCTTCTTCGCGGTTCAGCTCGGAAATTACGCGGCCAACGGCGTTAACCTCCATTTCCACCGAACCTGCGGTGCCGCGCAGTTTCTCGTCCTGATTCTGTTCTATGCCCGCGCGGCCAACCCGCATGCCCGGTAGGGCCAGCAGGGTGGAATGTGCCACGTCGTTCTCGTTAGGGGGGGCAACATAGCCGATAATATGGGCCAGCAGTTCCCCTTCTGGGTACACGCGGCGTGTGCCCACATCTATCAGCACACCCGGTAGAGAGGGCGCGTTGAGCTCGATCCGCGCCATTTCATCCCAGGAGAGGAAGTCCCGCAGCATCACAGGCACAAACCGGCGCTGGTGGCGCATCTCGCGCGCAATGCGGTTGCGGTCACGCTCATCAAGCGGGATCAGGGTGGAAAAGCGCTCTATGGTGCCGGCAACGTCAGTTGTTTCCTCCGGCATCAGGAGTGCGCGCCAGTTTTCCTTGTTGTTGGCAAGGGCAATGCCGTAGCGGTCCACAATACGCCCGCGCGGTGGGGCCAGCAGGCGCTTGCTTACGCGGTTGTTGGCCGCCATGCGGGCATAGTGGTCACCATCATTGATCTGGATATGGTACAGGCGGCGCGCAAGCTCGCCCATGGCCCCGGCCTGTACCGCCATGCACAGCAGGGCGCGGCGGGTAAATACGCCGCGTGCCGGGTCCTTCTGATCCCGGATCGGCATCAAGCGGCGGTTCTCGCGTTTACGCCGCTTTAGCCACATGGGAGCACCTCCCATGCGGTCATGGCGTGTCCTTCTCGTCCAGAATATGCAGGAACCACGAGAAAGTGGCGGAAAGCAACGGATAGACCCCTATGCAGAGCAAGGCTTCAAAAAAGGCGGGTGCGGGATCAAGCAGATGGAGCCGGAACAGGCAGGCCAGCGCCCACTGCAATGCCGCTGCAGCCGCTCCTACCAGTCCAAACAGGCACCACACCACTAAAAAATTCATCCGCATGAGACCAAAACGGGCATAACTGCCAATGCCATGCACCAGTAGTAGAATAAAGGCGCTCACCCCCAGCGGTGTAAACCCCACAAGGTCCATAAAAAGCCCAAGCAGGAACACGGCCAGCGAGGGCATGCCGGAGGGCCGCCACACGGACCAGAAAAAAATCGTGTTGATAACAATGGCCGGGAGCAACTCCGCCGCTCCGGGAACAGTCAGGGGGGCCGAGAAAAAAATAATGACCAGCGCCGTAAAAACGGACGGCAGAAGATGCCGCGCCGTACGGTCGAGTCGCTGGCGGGATGTCAGCTGGGTTTCGGTATCATGTTCCCAGCGGGGCTGGTGGGGGTCAGACATGCCGTTATCCCTCCTGCCCCGGACCAAGCAGGGTTTTAAATGGCAGCGTAAGGGCACGGTGCGGGCGGGTTAGCGGCACATGGCCGGGGGCTTCGGGCGGTTCTATCTCGGATTGCCCAAAGTCAAACACGCGCAGCATGGTCAGCCTGTCCAGCCGGGCAAAAGGCTGCACCACGGGCTGGCCGGGGTGCAGGTAATGCACGCTGCCAATGGGAATGCCAGAGGGAAAAGCCCCAGCCTGATCGGAGGTCACAACCCGCTCACCCTCTATGGGGCGGGTATCCTGCGAATAATAGAGCAGGCGGGGCAGGGGGGAGTTGTCCCCCACCATAATGGCCGCGGCATGGCTGGATTCCAGCTCCACTGGCAGGCGGCTGGCAATGTCGGTAATCAGCAGGATGCGTGCAGCATGCGCGCCAACTTCCGTAACCCGCCCGGCCAGCCCGCTGGAAGCCAGTGCTATGTTGCCAACCTGTACGCCACTGGTTGTTCCTGCCACCAGCAGTACGGCGCGGGCGTAAATCCCCCCGCTGTCGGCCACTACCCGGCCGGTTACAAATGCGGGTGTGGGTTCGGGCACCCAGTGCAGTTCGGTTTTGAGGGTATCATTTTCCCGTGCGAGGGAGACGGCAACTTCGTACCAGCGCCGCAGATTGGCGTTTTCAGCGCTCAGGCGGTGGTTTTCTTCCGCCAGATTACGGGCTTCCTGTATCCCGTGCACAAAGCGTTCGCTGTCGGTCTGGGTGCGTGAGAGCAGGCTCCACAGGGGGGCCAGCACGTCGGCCACACGCATGCGTGCCTTGTCTGCCAAAGGGCGGTCGGCCTGCCCGGCAATAATGATCCCGACAGACATGAGCAGCAGAACTGGCAGAACCAGTTTGCTCAATGCCTGCCTTACCTGAATGGAAACCGGGACCATGGAAAACCGGATGCCCTTATATCTGACGGCATAAAGAACCAGATTCAGCCACGCACCGCAAAGTGGCCGGGGTGGCTGAACCGGGGCGTTAGTACATGGTGGTCAGCACATTGCGCAGACGCTTCATTTCTTCCAGTGCACGGCCCGTACCCAGCGCCACGCAGGAAAGGGCGTCTTCTGCCACGGTGACCGGCAGCCCGGTTGCCAGACGCAGCACATCGGCCATGCGGTACAGCAATGCGCCGCCACCGGTCAGGACAATGCCCTTGTCCACAATATCTGCCGCCAGTTCGGGCGGGGTGTTTTCCAGCGCGGTCTTGACCGCATCCACAATCTGGCTGATCGGCTCCATCAGGCTTTCGGCAATCTGGGCCTGAGAGACCTGAACCTCGCGCGGGACACCGTTGATCAGGTCCCGGCCCTTTACGTCCAGCCAGGGGCCGCTGTCGTCCGGGTCATCGGGGGGGAGGGCCGCACCAAGGTTGATTTTAATCCGCTCTGCCGAGCTTTCACCGATCAGCAGGTTATAGGCCCGGCGGATGTAGGAGATAATGGCTTCATCCATTTTATCCCCGCCAACGCGGACCGAGCGGGCATAGACAATGCCGCCAAGGGATATAACGGCCACTTCCGTAGTGCCACCGCCAATATCCACAATCATGCTGCCAGAAGGCTCGGTTACGGGCAGGCCCGCACCAATGGCGGCGGCCATGGGTTCTTCAATCAGGAAGACCCGGCGTGCACCGGCGCTTTCGGCACTTTCCTGAATGGCGCGGCGCTCAACGGCTGTGGAGCCGGAGGGCACGCACACAATAATCTGCGGGCTGGCAAAGGCCCGGCGGTTATGCACCTTGCGAATGAAATGTTTGATCATTTCTTCCGCAACATCAAAGTCGGCAATCACCCCGTCGCGCATGGGGCGGATGGCTGCAATGTTGCCCGGCGTGCGCCCGACCATCTGCTTGGCTTCTTCCCCCACAGCCAGAAGCTGCTTTTTGCCACGTATGTCTGCAATCGCCACGACCGAGGGTTCGTTCAGTACAATGCCACGCCCTTTGACATACACAAGGGTATTGGCAGTACCGAGATCAATGGCCATGTCCGCAGACATAAGACCGAGCAGACGAGAGAACATCCAGGACTCCTGGTTGAGGCGGCACTACGCGACTGTGCGGAAGGGGCAGGCAAACAAAAGGGACCCCAACGGTCGCTTTGGTCAATATATTTGCACGGATTAACGGGGCATAGCGAGGCAGACAAGCCCTCAGTTCATAAACTTCCGCATAATTTTCTTATGCGGCGGGGTATCTGCCTCGTTATATGGGGGCGCAGGCCCCCAATGGGCGCTGCTCAGGCGGTCAGGGCTTCAGGCGCGGTGCGCGCACGTTTGACCAGCAGCTTGTTCAGGGCGTGCACGTAGGCGCGCACGGCGGACACAACGGTATCTGCATCCGCGCCCTGGCCATCAACCAGCTTACCGTCTTCTTCCAGCCGGACTGTGGTGCGGGCCTGTGCATCCGTGCCTTCCGTTACCGCACCAACGCTGAACAGCGCCAGACGGGCCTCATGCGGGAAGGCCAGACGCAGCGCGTTAAAGGCGGCGTCTACCGGCCCGTTGCCCGTGGCATTGGTCTGCACGTCCTTGCCATCGACCTGAATGGTCAGGTCCACTTCGGAAGGTTTGCCCGAGGTGGATGTCAGGCTCAGGGCTGCAAAGCGGATATGGTCGTGGTCACGGGCTTCATCATCAACCAGTGCGACAATGTCATCGTCGTAAACGACCTTCTTGCGGTCAGCCAGATCCTTGAAGCGGGAGAATGCTTCGTTCAGGCGGGTGTCATCCATGTCCGCATAGCCCAGCGCCTTGAGCTTGTCGCGGAAGGCAGCACGGCCCGAATGCTTGCCCATAACCAGAGAAGAGCGGCTCCAGCCCACGCTTTCGGGGGTCATGATTTCATAGGTTGCGGCGTTTTTCAGCACCCCGTCCTGATGAATGCCACTTTCATGCGCAAAGGCGTTGCGGCCCACAATGGCCTTGTTGGGCTGCACGTCAAAGCTGGTAATGGTGGCCAGCATGCGGGAGACCTTGAGCAGGTCGGTGGTCTGGATGTTGGTGGTGTAGGGGTACTGGTCGTGGCGTGTGCGCAGTGCCATCACAATTTCTTCCAGTGCGGCGTTCCCTGCGCGTTCCCCAATGCCGTTAATGGTGCATTCCACCTGCCGTGCGCCACCGCGCAGGGAGGCCAGCGTATTGGCAACGCCCAAGCCCAGGTCGTTATGGTTATGGGCAGAAAAAATGACCTGATCCGCACCCGGCACACGTTCGCGCAGCATGGAAAAGATTTTTTCCATGTCTTCGGGGGTCGCGTATCCGACCGTATCGGGCACGTTGATGGTGGTGGCCCCGGCCTTGATCGCGGCTTCCACGCAGCGGCACAGAAAATCCGGGTCGGTGCGGGAACCATCCTCGGCGGACCATTCCACGTCATCTGTCAGGTTACGTGCGGCGGTGTTGCCGGTGGTAATCAGGTCCAGAACGGTTTCCGGTTCCATGCGCAGCTTGTACTTCATGTGCAGCGGGGAGGTGGAAATAAAGTTGTGGATACGCTTGCGCTCTGCCGGTGCCAGTGCCTCGCCTGCCGCAGCAATATCCTTTGCTCCCCCACTGCGTGCGAGCGCGCAGATAACGGCCCCCTTGGTGTGGCGGGCAATTTCGTTCACGGATTCAAAGTCCCCCTTGGAGGCAACGGGAAAACCCGCCTCGATCACATCCACACCCAATGTTGCCAGAGCTTCGGCCATGCGCAGCTTTTCGGCCAGGTTCATGGAAAAACCGGGGGACTGTTCGCCGTCACGCAAGGTGGTGTCAAAAATAATGACACGCTCAGCCGTCATGCGGCCAAAGGATGGGTGATTGAAGCTGGACTGATCAGCAGACATGAAAAATGTTCCTGAATTGACTTTGGTCTGGCGCTGCCAAAGGCTTGTCACGCCTTATGTTTGCCTGTGCTGCACACAGGCGCTCTCACTTGCAAAATCCCCTGGGCGCGGCAGCACATGGCCACCCGGATCGCTCAGGGGCTGATAAGTCGAAGGAGAAGGTCCAGACGAAAAGCCACGCCGCCCTGAGCCGCTGTTACGCGGGTCTTGAGGGAATCGGACATGAACCGGTCGGAGATCATGCCCGGTAGAATACCGTCCTGTTTTGTCAGCGCAACAGGAAAATGACCGGCGTGGGAAATCATTGGGCTCTGCTTCAGCCCTGCGGCCTGCCACGGCGCAGGGTGTGCAGCACATACAGCATGACCCCCAGCAGCACGGCGGCAAAGGTCTGGTGTACGGCCCCGGCCCATACCGGCACAACCAGCAACAGGGTGGTAACCCCCAGCGCATACTGCACCAGCACGGCCCAGCCGAGCAGAATAATGCCGTTTTGCGCCTGTGGGCCAAGCCCCGCACCCCGCCGCAACCCGGCCAGTAGCACCGCGCCAATGCTCAGCGCGGTCAGGGTGGCCAGCAGGCGGTGGTCAAACTGGATGGCGGCCTTGTTGACGATCCAGTTCATCCACAGGGGGGAAAGCTGGGCGTAGTCAGCCGGAACAAGGTGCCCGTCCATGAGCGGGAAGGTGTTGAACAAAAAGCCCGCATGGGTGCCCGCCGTAAAGCCGCCCGCAATAATGGTGATGCACAGCAGCCCGATGCTCAGGCACGCCAGACGCCGGGTGAGTTTGACACCGGGCGTAAAGGGCGTGGGTTCAGGCTGGGGCCAGCGGATGGAAAACGCAGTCCACAGAATGGCCCCATACAGCAGCAGAGCGGCACTCAGATGCAGCACGAGTCGTACCGGCTCAACCGCCGTGCTGTTGGCCCGGAAGCCCGAGGCCACCATAAACCAGCCAATGGCGCCCTGAAGCGCTCCGAGAATGAAAAACACGAACAGGCGCACGGCAAGGCGGCGGGTGATCATGCCCCGGACAACAAACCAGACCAGTGGTGCCAGCAGCACCAGCCCCATAAGGCGGCCCCAGAAGCGGTGGATCCATTCGGCCCAGAATATTTTCTGGAATCCTTCCAGCCCGAACCCTTCATGCTGGAGGTGGTACTGGGGAATGGTCTGGTACAGCGCAAACAGCCGCTCCCACTCTGCGTGGGACAGGGGCGGGATCATGCCGCTCACGGGCTGCCAGTCCATAATGGACAGGCCAGAGCCGGTCAGGCGGGTCACGCCGCCAATGGCGATCATGCCCAGCAACATGAAACACAGAAGGAACAGCCAGCCCGAAATCAGGCGGCGGTGGGCAGGCGTCATGTCTTGCTGGCGCTGGGGCGTGGTGGGCATGGCACTCTTTTGCGCTTGGGTTAAACTTTATGGCTAGGGTTTACAGCCAGCTTGCGGGCCGCGGCAAGAAGATGCTAGCGCCCAAGGGATGGAACCAGCCACTCCTGCACCGGAGCAGCCCGCCAGGGTCGTGTTCAAACCTTTGCTAATGCTGCTTATTCTGGTGGTGGGGGCAATCGGGTTGCGGCATGTGCCTGCCCTGGAGCAGGTGCTGGGCAGTACGGATATGCTGCGCGCGGGCGTGGGCGGTCGGCTGGTGTTTGTGGCAGGGGCAACGGTCTGGTGTGCTTTTGGGCTGCCCCGGCAGGTTGCCGGCTTTGCCGCAGGGCTGACCTACGGTGTGGCCGAAGGGCTTGCCATGATCACCATAGCTTCTACATTAGGGTGTGTGGCCGGTTTTTTGTGGGCCCGCTGGGGTGGTCGTTCATGGGCGCAGGCTCGCCTTGGACCACGGTTTGAAAAGCTGGACGCGTTTTTAACCCATAAGCCCTTCCTGAGTATTCTGACATTGCGCCTGCTGCCTGTTGGGTCGGCCCTGCTGCTCAACCTGCTCGGAGGTGTGTCCGGTATGGCTGTATGGCCATTCTTTGCGGCAACCCTGCTGGGTGCGCTGCCCCAGAACGCCGTTGCGGTGCTGCTTGGGGCTGGTGTGCAGGTGGGGGCGGCTTGGCAGTATGGCGCGGGGGCCGGTCTGTTTGCCTTTTCTGCCGTGCTGGGCTGGTGGCTGTGGCGGCACGCCCGTATTGCCCGGGCCAGTGCGCAGGGCTAGGCCCGGAGCGTTGTGTGCAGGCAGGCCGCCGGTATCTGCCTGTTATGAACACGGCCCTGTTCCTCAATAGTTTTTCCATTATGGGATGAATTTTTTGCGGCACTTATCTCATTCGGCACACCCGGAGGGCCGGGTATGACGTCTTCTTCCTCATCCCCCACGGCGCAGGGTACGCCGGGGCCGGCTTTTGCACAGGGTGTGCCGGGCTGGCTGTCCCTCCTGCTTGGGTTCCTGACTGCTGTTGGGCCTATTTCTACCGATATTTATCTGCCCGCCTTCCCGGCCATGGAGCAGAGTTTTCATACCAGTGCGGGCAATGTGCAGTTTACGCTGGCCATCTGGTTTGTGGGGCTTGCCATAGGGCAGTTGAGCGTAGGGCCGCTGGCAGACCGGTATGGCCGGCGCATGCCCCTGCTGGTGGGGAACGTGCTGTATGCGGTGGCGTCTGCCGTTTGTGCATTTGCACCGGATATTACGCTATTTTCCGCTGCCCGGTTTGTGGCGTCTATCGGGGCGTCGGCCAGTCTGGTTGTGCCCACCGCATGTGTGCGTGATGTGGTGTCCGACCGGGCGGCGGGGGCACGCATGATGTCCCGCCTGATCATGGTCATGGGGGTGGTGCCTATTCTGGCGCCCATGCTGGGTGGTCTGGTGGTGGAGTTTGTGTCGTGGCGGATTATTTTCTGGGCTTCGGCGGTGTACGGGCTGGTCTGTGTGGGGCTTGTGCTGTGGGTCCTGCCTGAAACACTGCCTTACCAGAAGCGCCAGAGCCTTTCCCCCATGACCCTGCTGACCCGCTACGTGGGCCTGCTGGGGGATAGGGGCTACAGCATTTACGCCCTGATCACGGCGTTTTCGACGTTTATGACCTTCAGTTACCTGACTGCAGCACCGTTTGTTTTTGTGCAGCTTTTCCACTTTTCGCCATTGCATTTTTCCATGCTGTTCGGGGTCATGTCCGTGTTCATGATCGGGGCATCACAGGTGAATGGCCTGCTGGTCGGGCGGGTGGACCCGGCCCGTCTTTTGCATGGTGCTGTGGCCCTGTCGGTTCTGGGCACGGTGCTGATGGTGGGTGTTAGCGTGTGGGGTTGTTGGTACGCGCCTGTGGCGTACAGGCCGTATGAGGTGTGGCTGGTTATTGGGACCATGGTCATAGCCCTTGCGCCAACGGGTATTATTTTCCCCAATGCGATGATGATGGCTCTGGCCGACCATCCGGCTCAGGCGGGGGCGGCATCCGCCCTTGCAGGCACGTTGCAGTACGTGCTTGGCGCACTGGCCGGGGTGCTGGTGGGTCAGTTTGCCGCCACATCTTCGTTACCAATGGCTGGCTGTATGGGCTTTGGTGCGCTTATGATGCTGTGTATGCATACATTCCGCCCCGCTTTGCATGATGTTGCCTGATCCTGCATGGGCAGCCATGCCTTGCCCGGTTAAGATCAAGCTGTCATGCCCACGGGGATGGCAGGACACAAATAATGGGGGGCATGCCTGACATGCTACGGCATCCAGCAAGACGGGCTCATATTCTGGCTCTTATCGGGGCTGGTGTGCTGATTGTGACCTTTGGTGGCATTGGCATAGAACTCGGGAACGACATGGCCCGCCATGGCAACCTGGACCGCCAGAGCACGGCCGCAGGTAGTTATTTGCGCGGCGTGCACCACGCCACCAGCAATGCCCGTATCTGCCATTATGCCTTTGAGGCAGAACATAACCCGGCTGATGGCGAATGTTACCTACAGGCCATTACCCAGCTTTCCGATGCCCGCGCAGGGTTTGACGGCTTCCGCTCCGTGCAGCTACGTGAAGGGAGCGGGCGCAAGGAAGTGCTGGGGGTGGTGGAAAAACAGCTTCAGACCATTAGCGCATGGCCCCGATCGGCCGAGGCCATGCCGCAGGGCGGGGCTGCCCTGCTGGCCACACTGGACCAGAACCTGTCTGTGCTCAGCCGCGCCAGTACGCTTGATCAGGCGGACCGGGTTGCCAATATGCTGCGCAATACAAGCTGGCAGCGCAGGCTGGCTGTTCTGGGTATTCTGACTGGTGTGCTGAGCATGATCTCGGCAGGCTGGGTGCTGGACCGCTCCTCCCTTGCAGCAGCACGGGCCGAGGCATCTTCGCGTGATCTGGCGTTGCGGCTGCGCGCCACGTTGGACAGTCTGAGCCTTGGTGTTGCGGTGTTTGGTGCGGATGGGCGGCTATGGCACTGGAACGAGCAACTGGCCACGGTGCTTGGTCTGGGCAAGGATTTTTTGCACACTGGCCTGTCCTACAATGCCCTGAGCGGCATGCTGGTCGTGGATGGCGTGCCCCTGCTGGAACCGTTTGAACATATTGAGAGCAGCCTGTCCAAAGGGGAGCTGGCACCGCCGGTTGTGGTGGAGTGCAAGGGCGGCAATGGCGCGGATCTAGAACTGTGCCGCACGCTGTTCTTTGCCCCCGATGGTGCAGCCGAACGGCGCGGGTTTGTGCTGACTGCGGCAGATATTACCATGCGCCTGCGCAGTGAGCGCGCTCTGGGCGAGGCACAGAAGCTGCGTGCCCTTGGCCAGTTGACCGCAGGCATTGCCCACGACTTTAAAAACCTGCTCACGGTTATTCTGGGTAATCTGGAACTCGCGGCGGAATATGATCAGCCGGATCAGGTGGAGCAGCGGCAGGAATACCTGTCCGCGGCCACACATGCCGGGCATCGTTCCGAAGCGCTGACCGGGCAGCTCCTCTCCTTCATGCGCAGGCAGCGTGGGGCACCGGATTCGTTGCGGCTATCGGACCTGTTCTCCTTTCTGGGTGGGTTGCTTGGGCGTGTCATCGGCCCGCGTATTGTGGTGGAGTGCGGTGTTGTGGCCGATGTGTGGCCTGTCCGCGCAGACCCTGCCCAGCTGGAAAGTGCCGTGCTTAATCTGGCCATCAATGCGCGCGATGCCATGCCTTCTGGCGGGCGGCTGCGCATTACGGCGCGGAATGTCACGTTCTCGGTCAATGCTGACCTGATGGGCCTGCCGGTGGAGGAAGGGCGCAGTATCCGTGTTGTTTCCGATGCCTCCCCCCTGCCTGCGGGGGACTGGGTCCGGCTGGATGTGGTGGATAGCGGTTTTGGCATGACGCGGGAGGTCATGGACCGCCTGTTCGAACCGTTCTTTACCACCAAGCGCGAGGGAGCGGGTACCGGCCTTGGCATGGCCATGGTTCTGGCTTTTTCCCAGCAGGTGAATGGCCGGGTTGTGGTGGCAACGGGGCGTGGCAGCGGGACCGAGGTTTCGCTGTGGCTGCCGCGCGCCATAACGGCCAGCGCCGGGGCGGAGGCCACGTCAGCCGAGGCCGTGCCCGCTTTGGCCAGACCCGCCAGCCCGGCCCCGCAGGCGCAGGCACGCAGCCTGCAGGTGCTTGTGGTGGAGGATGATGCCGCCATACGCGATATTGTCGTGACCATTCTGAGCATGGCAGGCCACAAGGTGCTGGAGGCGGGGGACGGCGAACAGGCGTTTGATACAGCCGCCGGGGTGGAAGGTACGCTTGACCTGCTGGTGACCGATATTCAGCTCCCCGGCCCGCTGGACGGGGTTACCCTCTCGCGCGTGCTGGTGGAGCGCTACCCTGCTCTGGCCGTGGTGTATATGTCGGGCGACCTGACAGCCGATTCCCCCCCGCCGGAGGGGAGCGTGCCCAATGTGCGCCTGCTGGCCAAACCTTTCCGCCGCGATGGGCTGATGGAAGCCGTAACCGCGGCACTGGGTGCGCGCGCGGGGGTCTGACCAGCCGGATATTTCCTTGCGGAACGCTCCCGTGCGGGATAGAGCGGGGCCGGTTGCCTCAGAACTGTTCGCCGGCGGTGCTTGACCTATGGGAATAAGGCAGGATGGAAAACGCGCTTCCACAACGCTGGGCGCATGGATGAAGGATTGTCAAATACCATGACGGGACGTCAGGATATCGACCTTAAGGATTACATCCGTCACATTCCCGATTTTCCCAAGCCGGGTATTTTGTTCTACGATATTTCAACCCTGATGCGGAACCCCGACGCATGGCAGATTGCCATGGGCCGCCTGACGCGCCAGATCGCTCCCTTGCAGCCCGACCTGCTGGCCGCAGTGGAATCCCGCGGGTTCCTGACCGCCGCCCCGATTGCCGACCGCATGGGCTGCGGCATGCTCATGCTGCGTAAAAGCGGCAAACTGCCGGGCAAGACAATCTCGCACACCTATGAGCTGGAATATGGCTCCGACACGCTTGAAATTCAGGCTGATGCCGTCAAGCCCGGTCAGCGCGTTGTGGTCATGGATGACCTGCTGGCAACCGGTGGCACGCTCGCTGCCTCCATTGACCTGTTGCGTAAAGCCGGGGCCGAGGTTGTCGGCGCATCCGTGCTGGTTGAACTGACAGGCCTTGGCGGCCGCGACAAGCTGGACACGACTGTAACAAGCCTGCTGTCCTACGAAGACTAAAAGCGGACGACGTTTTTTTGTATGCCATGTCCTGTGCGTAACGCTGGGTGCAGGACAGGGCATACGAGGTGTGAATACGCTTTTGGGCTTCTTTGGGGTAAGAAGAAGCAGATGGCAGTCTCTCTGATCAGTCCTGACCGGCAGAACGCGGCATGAAGGCTGCGGCGTTTTCATTTGGCCAGTTCTGTCAGGCCTTCAAAACCATTGTCCGGCAGGCGCTCGAGGGGGGAGGCCCCCCGCGTGACCTGAGCAGGCTGCGCTGGCTGTTTGCCCCTAACCTGCTGTCTTTCGGGTATGCACTCCGGACCACCATATCGTCCCTTATAGCCCTTGGCATTGCCCTGTGGTGGGAGTTGGGGAGCCCGCAATGGGCCGCCCTGACCGTGTGGATGGTGGCACAGGGCACGCGCGGCAAGTCCATTGCCAAGGCGCGGTGGCATATGTTTGGCATGGTGGTGGGCACATTGTGTGCGCTTATCCTTGTCGGGAGCATGCCGCAGTCCCCGCTGCTCTATATTTTCTGGCTTGCGGTGGGTATTGGCGGGTTCTGCTTTGTGGGCACCCTGCTGCCCGGCCCTGCCAGCATGACCAATTACCGTATTCATGGCATGCGGGCCTCGGGTTTTACCTACGCCATTATCGCGCTTGATGGGGCTGCCGCCCCGGACCAGATTTTCCATATCGCCATGGCGCGCGCCACGTATATTACGCTGGGCATTGTGGTGGAAACCACCATATCCTCCCTGTTCCAGTACCGGCTTGGCCTGCGGGCCAGAAACAGGCTTGCCACCAATTTTGTGCAGGCACTTGATGGTGCCGTGCCAGCACTTGTGCGCCTGCTTGGGGGGGACCGCCGCGCGGTTGCCAATTCCCCCGACGTGTTCACCACCATTGTTGGCCTGAGCGATCAGGTCGAGTTTGCGGAAGTGGAAATGGGCGAGCACCAGCACGAGGGCGACCATGCCCGTGCCGCCCTTGCCGCCATAGCCGTGCTTATGTCCCGTGGGTTGGACCTTGGTGCCCTGCTCTCCATGCCTGAAAGTCAGGGTAAGGAGTATTTGCAGGTTGCACAGCAGGTGGCCGGGTTTTTAAAGACCATTCCCCAGCGCCTGACGGATGAGTCGCCTGTGGCCCCGGTCCTGCGGGATCTGACCGCCCTGCGCGCCACCTGCACCCAGCTTGCGGCGACCTGCCTTGAGCAGGAGATGATAGCGGCCACCAACCCGCCTATTGATGTGGCACAGGAGAGTAGCCTCTCGCGTGAGGGGCAGTTGCTCCACAAGCTGGGTGCCATTCTGGATGAGTTGCAACAGGCCATTGAACAGTTCGAGATGAGCCGCAACCCGACGCCGCATGACCACTTCAGGTACCCCATGCGCAGTTACCGGGACTGGCGCATGGCCTTTACCAACAGCCTGCGGGCATCAGTCACTATTTTTGCTTCGGGGCTGATCTGGATTACAACGGGCTGGACCGATGGGCTGACATTCATGATGTTTGTCTCCATTGTCTGTGCCCTGTTCTCCACGCTGGAGCAGCCTGCACTGGCCACGCAGGCGTTTTTGCACGGCACGATTTTTGTTGTGGGCATGAGCGGGCTGCTCGATCTGTGGGTCATAGCCCAGCCAACAATCTACGAAACACTGGCCCTGTGTCTGGCCGTGCCCATGCTGGTGGGGGGGCTGGCCTTTGCGTGGCCCCCGCTCATACTGGCGGCAGTTGCGTATAACCTGTTCCTGCCCATTCTTATCGGCCCGATGAATCAGGGCCGGATGGACGAAATCCTGTTTTTCAACACCGCGCTGCCGCTGTTTCTGGCCATGGTTTTTTCCATGTGGATGTACCGGCTCTTCCTGCCGTTTGACCCGGATGGCCTGCGGTGGGACCTGCGCGTGAGTATTCTGCGCCGCCTGCGTAGGCTGGCCCAGCACCGTGCCGCCCCCCCCATGACCGAAGTGATCGGCCGCGGGGTGGATGGCTTTGTCCGGCTGGCATCCATGACAACAGATGATGGCAACACCTACGTGCGTGACCGGTATGTAAGCGGTGTGCTCTCGGGCATGACCATAGAGCTTAACCTTTTGCGCCTGCGCGTTATTCTGGGGCGCAATATTCTGCCTGCTGATGCCCGGCACGCCACACAGGCCATGATGAACCGCATGCAGCAGTTTTCTGGCCGGTATGGTGGGCAGTATGGCCGCACAGCACGGGCAGCGGCTCTGGCGGTGGAATACCTCTCGCGCATGGAGCAGGCCGAAACCAACCTGTCCGTGCGCGAGGAAATGCTGCGTGTGCTGGCCAGCCTGCATGTGATTGCAACGGAACTTAAAGAAAATCAGGCGTTCTTTGACGCATCCTCCCCTTATCTGGACAAGGCGTTTACCTGAACGCAAGGTAGGCCAGTTACGGCGGAGCCGGTCATAAGGGAGAAACATCATGCCAGATGCAGGAGTTGCATGGGATAACGCGCGGGCCAGAACCCTGCTGCGCTCCATGTTTGATGCCGCCGTAGCCAGCGCAGACCCGTTTGTGGTGCTGGCCAAACACCTGCCCCCCAAACCCAAAGGGCGCTGCATTGTGGTGGGGGCTGGCAAGGCCTCGGCGGCAATGGCCGCAGCCCTGGAAGCCGCCTGGCCCGATGTGCCGCTTGAAGGTGTGGTGGTCACGCGTGACGGGCATGCCGCCCCGACCCGGCATGTGCGTATTCTGGAAGCCTCCCACCCTGTCCCCGATGCCCGGAGCGAGGCAGCCGCCCGCGCCATTATGCATGCCGTAACGGGGCTTGGGCCGGATGATCTGGTGATTGCCCTTGTATCAGGCGGGGGGTCGTCCCTTCTGGCGTTGCCCGCGCCGGGGCTGACGTTGGAAGATAAGCGCCTTGTCGGGCGGCAACTGCTGCATTCTGGCGCGACCATTACGGAAATGAACACCGTGCGGCGCTACCTGTCCGCCATCAAAGGGGGGCGGCTGGCGCAGGCTGCCAGCCCTGCACAGGTGCTGACACTGGTGATCAGTGACGTGCCGGGGGATGATCCATCGGTGATTGCCAGCGGGCCAACCGTGCCGCCATCAGGCACGGCAGCGGATGCGCTGCGGATTGTGGAACGGTATGGGCTGGACCTTTCCCCCACTGTGCGGGGGGTGCTGGAGCAGGCTGTGGCAAACCAGCAGGACCATAAACCCGTAGCGGACCCGCGCAACCGTGTGGTGCTGATTGCCACCCCGCTTATGGCGCTTATGGCCGCAGCAGATGTTGCGCGGCAGCAGGGCGTGACACCGCTTATGCTGGGTGATGCACTGGAGGGGGAAAGTCAGGTTGCCGGTATTCTGCTGGGTGGCATGGCGCGTTCCGTGCATGCGCATGGTCTGCCCGTTCCCTCGCCTGCGGTGCTGTTAAGCGGGGGGGAAACAACCGTGACCATCCGCGCGGGGGAAGGAGCTGGCAAAGGTGGGCGGAATACGGAGTTCCTGCTCTCCTGCGCGCATTTTCTGGGTGGTGAGAGTGGTATCTGGGGGCTGGCAGGTGATAGTGATGGCATAGACGGCACGGAAGATGCCGCCGGTGCCATTTTTGCGCCCGATACACTGGCCCGTGCAGCGCAGTCAGGCTGTCTGCCTGAACCATTCCTGCGGAACCATGACAGCTACAGTTTTTTCAAGGCGGTGGATGATCTGCTCATGACCGGGCCAACGCTGACCAATGTCAATGACATCCGCCTGCTCCTGATTACCTGAAAAATCCGGGCTTAGTCCTGCAATGCACGGGCGACCTCGCGGCGCAGGGCGGGAAGAACGGTTGCCCCGAATGCGGGTGTGCGCCGTTCCCACGCCCCTGTGCGCCATGATGGATGGGGGAGGGGGAAGTAGGTAGGCAAAAACTCTTCAAACCGCATAACCCGGTCAAACACCCCGCCTTTGCCCAGCACATAATTCTGCGCATAGGAGCCTACCAGCAGGGTCAGCCGGATATTGGGCAGATGTTCCAGAATGCGTTTGCGCCATAAAGGCGCACATTCCGGCCTTGGGGGGCGGTCTCCCCCTTTTGGCAGCACGCCGGGGTAGCATAGCCCCATGGGTACAATGGCGACTTTTTCCGTATCGTAAAAAAGGCTGCGGTCCATGCCCAGCCACGCCCGCAGGCGATCGCCCGAGGCATCGTTAAAGGGGATCCCCGTTTCATGGACCTTGGTGCCGGGAGCCTGCCCCGCAATCAGCAACCGTGCGCGGGGGGAGATATGGAGCACCGGGCGTGGCCCAAATGGCAGGGCATGGGCACAGGCCGAGCAGGCGCGGACCTGCTGGAGCAGTGCGTGTAACTGGTGGTCCGTTTCTGTGTGCGCCAGAATCTGGGCTCCTGCTGGTTCCGGGGTGGGGAGCATCTCTTTGTCCCGGAATGGGTGGGTGCTTTTTATGTGTGGTTGGAAAGTCTGGAAAAAAGGGCTGGAATGTCTTCTTCCGATATTTCTCCATAACCATGGGACACAAGGTTAGGCAGGTCCGGCAGGCCCGGGTGGGAGCGGCTGCTGGCTGCGGCATAATTACCGGGGAAGCGGATTCCTGCTTTTTCCGCCTCGGTCAGGAAAGGCTGCACCTTGCCGAACCCACCGGGCAGGAACCAGCTCAGGCGGGGGGCATGCTCTGTGCCGCAGAATTCCATACGGCCAAAAAACCGTTCCAATGCGGTCATAAAAACCTCTCTGCGGCGCATCATAACCACCCGTGTACGGCGCAGGGCATTGTCCAGCTCGCCCGAGTCCAGCATGCGGGCCAGAGCTTCCTGCTCCAGCCAGGGCAGACCGTTCCCCGTAAGCAGCTTGGCTTCCAGCACGGCAGGCAGGAAGGCCCAGGGGACGACCAGATACCCAAGCATCAGCCCGCCACCAAGGCAGGGAGCAAACAGGCCCGCATGGAGCAGGTTGCGCCCCCCTGTAAGGGAGAGAAGGGAGGGGAGCGGTTTTTTTTCAAACGAGAGCAGGTCATACATCGCTTCTTCAAACACAAGGCAGCGGTCCTGCATGGCCAGTGCTGCAATATGTTTGCGACGCGGCAGAGAAAGCGTGACATTGGTCGGGATGTGGCACCCCGGATTAACGCATAAAAGGCGTGCCTGCTCGGGGGCCAGATCAGCCAGCTTGATCCCCTTGCGGTCAATTGCGCCGTTGATCACGTGCATGCCCAGTTTTTCGTATAACTGGCGTTTTCCCGGGTAGCATGGGTCTTCAAGAATCACATGGTCGCCGGTTTTAAGCAGGGCATGTGCGATAATGGAATGCGCTTGCTGTAGCCCCGTAACAATAATGATCTGCTGCGGGTCAATGGTGACGCCGTGGCGTAAATGCAGCCACCGGGCCAGCGTTGAACGCAGGAAGGGGAGTCCGGCATTGGGCTGGAATTCTCCCCCCCGTTTCCAGTTATCGCGCAGCAGCAGGCGTTCGATGGTTTTTTGCCATGCGGGAAAACGATAAAGCGGCATGTTGCTGCCAAAACCGAGGTTAAAGACTCCATCGGGTGTTTGGCGTTCCTGTGCCGGGTCTCCAATAAAAGCCTGACCGGGCCATGATGGCTCCCCAAGGGATGCGGCCGCGGCACCGCGTTCGTTCCCCAGCTGCGCAACGGAGCTGGTGCTGCATGGTGGTGTGGGGTGGATGAATGTCCCGCGTGAAGGGCGCGTCTGCAAATACCCTTCCGTTTCCAGATGTTCAAAAACAAGCACGACCGTATTGCGCGATACGCCCCAGCGTACGGATGCCTCCCTTATGCCCGGTAGAGGGGTGTTGGGGCGCAGCATGCCAGAGGCAATAGCGGCAATAATCTGCCGCATAATCTGTTTTTGCAGCCCTTCGCGGGCGTTGCGGTCAAGCTGGGGCACAAACATGCGGGCCTACTTTCATGCGCATATTGCACTATTTAATATCGTTTAAACCGTACCCATAAAAATTATAAAAGCCGTCACTGTCGTAAAATGCAACGAATTAATACTAATCAAAATAGTAAATGGTTAAAAACAACGCGGCGTGGAACATGATTTACCCTTCCTCACTCTCGGCTCCCCGGTCCTTCCTCTCCCTTTCGGGGCGGGCTATGGCCTGCCTGTCTAGGCGGAACCGGCTTGCTTGCGCCGCTTTGCCATCCCTGATCCTTGCATCGGGTCTTGTGGCGTCCGCCACATCTTCCGCCAAAGCCGAAACACAGGGCAAACCTTCAGGTGCCAAAACTGCTCCGGCTCCTGCCAAGGGCGGCAAGGCCAGCAAAGTGGGCAAGGTGGCTTCTCCTGCGGCATCAGGCGGGCTGGAGACCGTTATGGTCACAGCTAACCGGCGCACGCAGGATATTCAAAAGGTTGCGGCCACCGTTACGGCAATCAGTGCAACCACCATCGCCCGGCAGCATCTGGATAGTGCAGCCGATGTGGCCGCTTTTGCCCCTAACGTGCTGGGGTATAATTTTGATGGTCGCTTGCGCCCCCGGTATTACATCCGTGGTGTTGGCAACGGGAATGTGGCCAATAACGCCATTGGTGCCGTGGCGGTTTATGCGGATGATGTGTATCTGAACAGCCTGAGCTTTCAGGGCTTCCCGCTGTTTGATCAGGCGCAGGTTGCCATTCTTAACGGTCCGCAGGGCACCCTGTGGGGCAAGAATGCAACGGCAGGGGCCATACAGTTTACCTCCCGCCGTCCCGAATTTAAAAAAGAGGGTCACGCACAGGTCGATTTTGGCGATTATGGTCAAAAGCGGGGTGAGTTTGTTATCAACACCCCCATTACCGCCAATACGTTGACCACCCGCCTGTCTGTTCGGCAGGAAAATTCGGATGGCTGGGCAAAAAATGCCAGCACAGGCAAGGATGTCGGTAATTTTGGTGACTTTGCCGCCCGCTTTCAAACGCTCTGGCGGCCATCGGATGATCTGGAGTTTCTGCTGAATACGCATGTGCGTGACATGCAGAGTTCCAACGTGCCTTACTATAGCGCTTCGGGTACGTCGGTATATTCACCGCTTAAAACATCAAGCAGGGACTGGACCAATTCCAACGTCAACGGGCGTCAGGCCCTTGTGTCGGAGGGGGTATCCCTGCACACAACGTGGCATCCGGGGCATGGGCTGACCTTTACCTCCATTACCGCGTTTGAAAACGCACAGCGCCGCCAGACTGGGGATGGAGATTACACACCCCTTGAATACAGCAGGTCTTATGACAAACTGCACCCTGTGCAGGTCAGTCAGGAGTTTCGCCTTGCATCAGACCCACACCAGCGGATCGCGTGGATTGCAGGCGCTTATTATTTTCATGAAACCCTGAACGACCACTACGCGACTGCAACGCTCCCCCCCGGTGCGCCTACAACGCCCGCCATTATTGGCCAGCCTGCCTTTACATCCACACAATACCGGCAAACCACAGATAGTTTTGCTATTTTTGGTAATACAACAATCCATGTTGTGCCGTGGTTTCAGGTTGCTGGTGGGGTAAGGTGGACGCACGACCACCTGCGCCTTGATCTGGACAGTGTTCAGGCAAGGTCTCCGGTTTCGTTCGCGGGGAATGCGACAAACTGGTGGAATGCCCAGAACGTTCTTTCACCCATAACGGGGATTGATAGTTACCATGGGGGCAAAAGCTGGTCGAATGTCAGCTTTGATGTGGAGCCACAGTTCCTGATTGGAAAAAATCAGATGCTCTACGTGCGTATTGCTGATGGTTATCGTTCAGGCGTGTTCAATACCCAGATTACTCCCAACCCGGTTAACAGGGGGGGCACGCCGTTGCAGACAGCGCGGCCGGTTAACCCCGAAACCCTGACATCCTACGAAGCCGGTTACAAAGGAAGCTGGTTTAACCACCGCCTGACCCTGAGTGCAGATGGTTTTTACTCAAAATACGACAATATCCAGACCTCTTGGACCGCAACGGATGCCGCAACAAAATCAACCATTATTTCGCTTACCAATGCCGCATCCGGGCGCACTTTGGGGGGTGAGTTCTCCTTTCAGGCCCGCCCGATTGATGACCTGACGATATCTGGGAATGTGGGTGTTCTCAGAACAAAGTTTACGGACTTTACCGCCCCCACCGGTGCAACCAGCCTGAAGGGTAACGAGTTCGCCCGTGCGCCACACCAGACAGCCAATATTTCGGTGGACTGGAACTTCCGTACCGGTATTGGCAACGGCAGCGTTGGCACGCACTGGAACTATACCGGGCATTATTACTACCTCGTTTCCAACGAAAAAGCATCTGCCCTTCAGCAATCATCTGTCTGGTTGGGGGATGTTCATGCCTCCTTCCGTCCGGGGAACAGCCGGTGGGAAATCAGCGGGATCGTCAACAATATTACCGGTAACCGTTATCTGGTGCAGGTGCTGCCGTATTCCGCAACAAGCCAGACATTTACTTACCAGTACAGCAATCCCCGCATGTTCCTGCTTTCGGCCCGTGTGGACTTTTTCTGAGGAGAGCACGTCATGACAACTCATAAGACTGTAATCGACCTGCACTCCCACTGGTTTGCACCTTCCACACTGGATATTCTTGGGCGCCGTGCGGAGGCACCGCGTATTGGCCGTCAGGGAGATGAACTTGCCATCTGGCGCACGGGGGCGGGGGCAGGCAAGGGGGGAGCATTCCCCCTTGGTGCGCAATGGTACGATTTGCAAACCCGACTGACTCATCTGGATCATGTAGGGATTGCGCACCAGCTTTTATCCTGGCCAACAACACTGGGGGTAGATGCAGCACTCCCCTTTGCGGATACGCAGGACCTGTGGACGCAGTGGAATAACGATACCGCCGCTCTTGTGGCTCAGCACCCGGACCGCTTTAGCGCCGTGGCGGCACTCAGCACGGATAATCTAGTCTGGTCTGCCAAAGAGCTGGAACGCGGGCATGAGCAACTGGGCCTGATCGGGGGTGTGTTGCCTGTTAACGGGTTTTTCTCCCGTCGCTCGGCAGAGGCCTTTCGGGGGATATTCGAAGTGGCTCAGGCGCATCGCAGCCATATTTACCTGCATACGGGGTTTGCCAGCCCCAAGGTTCATGGCCAGCCCCCCGATATTCTACATGATGACAACGAAGCCCTGCGCTGGGTCATAGACAACGGGTTCTGCTTTGCATCTGCCGTTGCAACGCTGGCGTTTACGGATTTTCTGGCTCCATTCCCCGATGTGACAATCCAGATAGCCATGCTGGGTGGCACGGCACTGGGGGCGCTGGCGGCCGAACAGGCAGTAGTTTCCCCCCGTGTGCAGGCTGGTCCGCTGCGTGAGCACTTTAAGCAGATATGGCTGGATACGGGGGCAGCAGGCAGTGGAACGGCTGCTGTTGCCGCAGCCGTGCGGGTTCTGGGGTCGGAGCGCATTGTCTTTGGCTCGGACTATGCCCCGGTGCCCGATATTGGGCCTACGCTTGAGCGTGTGCGCGCGGCAACGGCGACAGACCCCGATGGACAGAAATCAGTTCTTTTTTGGAATGCACAGCAGCTTTTGGCACGCCATGGCGTGCAGGTTGCCCCACAGGAGTAAAAAGCCATGACCCGTCCGGTTATTCATTACACCCGTTGCCCGTCTGTGCCGACCATTAGCGCATTGGCAGAAGCTTGGGGCACGCTGCGGGCTGAGTTTGCAGAAGAGCACGATGTTGACATTGTTTTTCAGTCCGTAGGGTTTTCACCCAAAACGGAATACGATCACAAAGATCGGTTCTGGCTCCGCAATGCCGGGCATGCACCAGCCATATGGAAAAAAAGCCATGGCGTGGACTGCAAAGTTGTGGGTCTTGCTTTTCTGGATGGCCGCTACCCGGTGTTGAGCCTCCATTCTTCCGGGCTTGCACAGCCCGCGGCCCTTAAAGGCAGGCGGCTTGCGGTGTTTTACAACCCCGATAGCCCGTTTGACCTGATGATTGCACAACAGCTCAAGATTTATCAGACCACTCTGGCCACTGTCGGGCTGGGTCTTGATGATGTGGAACTGGTGCGTATTCCACGCACTTTTCCACCACGCGGGGAGCGGCAGAGTTTTCTGCTCGCGGGTTTTCAGTCAGCTTTGGCCGCATTGGAGGAGGGTATTGTGGATGCGGTGGCCGCATCTATCCCCCCCGATGGTGGCCTCTACCCACGCCTGAATGTGGTGTACGACACCCGGCTTGCCCCGGACCTTATCTCGCGCGTGCATCCTTCCGTGCTGCGTGGTCTGGTGGTCAGCACGGCGTTGATTGAAGAGCAGCGAGACCTGCTGGTGCGCATTGTGGCAACGCTTGTGCGCACGGCAGAGCGGGCGGCAACCCAGCCGCTGGATGCCCTGCGGGCTTTGGCAACCGATCTGGGGCAGGCACCAGAAAACCTTGCCGCAGTGTATGAGAACATCGCGCAGGGTATCCGGCTGGACCTGAATGATGATTATGTTGCGACGCTGGATGCGCAAAAAACCTTTTTGCTGCGTCAGGGGCTGATCAAAAAAGACTTTGATCTGGAAAGCTGGATTGACCGCTCAATTCTGGCAGATGCCACGGCCCTTGCGCAGCGAGCCCCCCAAAATGCTGCGGTTTTCGAACAGACGCACCCTCAACCGGTATGAGGATACAGCCATGTCTTCCACTGCAACCACACTCTCTTCAGTTACCCCGCACGTGACAAATCAGCCCACTGTGGCCGGCACGGCATTGTCACGCCATCCAGCGCTGGTGCTGCTGCTGGCAACGGGTACGGTTTGCGCCATGGATAATATGGTTCTTTCCGGATTGCTGACACCAATCAAGGCGGATCTCCATCTTTCGGATGCTGCTTTTGGGAGTGTATCCTCCGCCTCCACACTGGCGGGTATTCTGGGCGCACCACTTTTTGCAGTGCTGGCAGCACGGTTTAGTCGCCGTTCCGTGCTGGTCGGGTCTATTGTGCTGTGGAGTCTGGCATCGGCGGGTAGTGCGCTTTCTACTGGTCTGGCAACACTGGTTTTGTGGCGCACACTTACCAGTTTTGGCATGGCTGCCTATCAGGGCATTGTGCCGGGCTGGCTGGCTGACCTTTATAACAGGAAAGAGCGGAACTTCGTTTTTTCTCTTTTCATGTTGCGTAATAAGCTCGGGTCTGCGCTGGCTTTTGGTGTTGGGGGGTGGATTGCAGCTCACTCCAACTGGCATCAGGCATTTTTTCTCACTGGTCTGCCGGGTCTTGTTCTGGGCTTTCTGTTACTGTTTGTGCCTGAGCCGGTTCCGGGTCAGTCTGACGGTCATGTACCCGCGGTGGAGAACAAGGTCAGCTGGAAACAACAGTTTTCTGTTTTTCGTATTGTTCCCTACACCACACATCTGATCGCTCTAAGCCTGTTTTTTTCCGGCACAATTACCGCGCAGATGTGGCTTCCCGCGTTTTTGCACCGGGTGCATGGTCTGGATAACCTGCATGCCACGGGCTTTGCGTTCTCAGCCCTTATGCTCACCCTTCCGGCGGGGCCAGTGGGTGGGTGGTTGACGGGGCGTTATCTGGCCGGGCGCACGGGGGCTATTGCCGCATCCCTTGCTGTTAGCGCGCTCTTGGCTTCGGTTTTGTTCACTATTGGCTTTACGGCATCTTCCCTACGCGTCTGCGAAGTTTTTTCCCTGCTGGCCATTGCATCCTTTGGTGCCACGGCAGGGAGCCTGACCACGCTGCTGGTTGAAACTGTGCCTCCGGCTTTGCGCACTATTTCCGGTTCGTTTGGCGCGATGGTTGCTGGTGGAGCATCAGGGCTTTTTGCCCCATGGCTTCTGGGTCTGATTTCCGATCATGCGGGTCTGGCACAGGCCATTCTTATTGGACCGGCTTTTTATGCAGCATCATCCATCTTCTGGATCTGGCTGGCAGTTCACGCCAAAAACGACTCAAAGAAAGATTGATCTCATGACTTTCATCGAAAAAAACACAAGCTTTCCTGCTCCTCGTAATGATCTTGTGCGTGCCACGCGCCCGCAGGCAGTGGTGCCTTACCCACAGGACTGGGTAGATGCTGCGCAAAAACTTGCGCATGAATTTGCCGAAGGTGCTGTTCAGCGTGATCTGGATGGCGCAAGGCCCGTTGAGCAGATCCGCCGCCTGCGCGAAAGCGGGCTTGTCAGCCTGCTATACCCCAAAAATCTTGGGGGCGGTGGAGGTTCGCTCCGCGATGCGGCACAAAGTGTGCTGGAAATTGCCAAGGTGGATGGTTCCACCGCAGCACTGCTTGGGTTTAATTACTATAACTCCCTTGTGCCGCTGCTAACGGACTACACCGGTGCGAATGATGATGTTGTGCGCCATGCCGCGAATAACCGGTTTTTCTGGGGTAATGTCACACAGTATGTAAATAAGGAGTTTGTGGCCGAACACCACCCGGATGGCGGATTTACAATTACCGGAACCAAAAAGTGGAACACGGGTGCGCCACTGGCAGAAATTACAACAGTGCTGGCCATTCACCCCGATCGAGATCACTATATTTACGCTGTAATTCCTACAGCGCGTGAGGGGTTGGAGTTCCATAATGACTGGGACCCCATTGGTTTGCGCGGTACGGATTCAGGCACCATTACCTTCCATAATGTGCGGATTTTTCCAGAAGATGTCCTGCATTGGGGGCACAGCCCGGCCCAGACCGGCCCCTTGCCCTTGTGGGCCAGCTTTGGTGCCATTTTTTATACGGCTGTGTTCATCGGCCGCACGCTGGGGGCTTTGGAACATGCGCGCAAGTGGGTGCTGCAAGGGCGCAGGCAGGGCAGCTTTGGGGGTGTCAGTATTTCGGCGGATGACCCGTTCATTCAGGCTGAATTTGCTGAATACTGGGTGCAGGTTCAGGCGGCTCAGGCGTATTTTGAGAGAACCATTGCTTTTGTGCAGGAACAATGGGACCGGCGCTCCTCCCTGACGGAAGAAGATTATGGCGCTATTGCGCTGGAAACGCTCTCGCTCCGCACTTTTGCCGCACGCACGGCTTTGCATATTACACCGCGTGTTTTTGAGTTGCTGGGGGGGCGTTCAACCGCACGGGAAGCAGATTTTGACCAGTACTGGCGGGATGTCAGAACCCTGTCTTCCCATGACCCGGAAGTATTGGCCCGCCGCGTAATTGGCAAGCATGTCCTGCATCAGGACCCTCTGGTTTTCCCGCCGCATTTCAAGCAGGATAAAGCTGGTTAAAAGAACACTTGGAGTTTTTTCGGTCCACTTTAGGTGTGTGACACTCTTGGAGTGGACCGAAAAACTCTTTGATAAAATAATAGTTTTTAGAAATAATTTTTCATTCACTCCATGTGTGGAGTATCTATGGCCTTCCTGATCTGGGGAGCCATAAGAATAATCGTATGAAGGAAGAGGTCTGGATCCTTCGCGTGGGGGTAATGATCCTCATATAAGATGATCATTCCTATGTTTTTATATTTCAAATCTTTATGGCATTGTCGCGCCTCATGCAGGGTGGGTGACGAGATGCCTTATCCAGATACATGCTGTACAGTACAGCATATATCTGATGCAAGATGGTCTTGGGCCTCCTTCTCCCATTCTCTTTTCCTTTGCTCCAGCGTGTTTGTGCTGGCTTTAACCCGCCCGTTTGGATGTCTGGCAAACAGGGGTGTGTAGCCCTGCGGGATATAGGCGATGCCGTAAAGGGCAGAACGGAAGTCTGTTGCATCATGGTTGTTTGTATAAGTGCTGGACAGAACCACGAGATAGGTTTGAACAGTGCCAGTGCCAGTGCCAGTGCCAGTGCCAGTGCCAGTGCCAGTGCCAGTGCCA